>NZ_JAWRCU010000050.1:0-886 GCF_033542235.1 Mesorhizobium sp. BAC0120
CGTTGGCGCTGCCCGTATTGCCATGCGCGAGCGACAGGTACTGGGCGACGCTCACGCCTCCGAGGCCATCGATGGCGATGGCGAAGGCGGCCTGGCCGTTGGCGCCGCCGACGCGGCCCACGACAAAGCCACCCTCCTGGAACAGAAGAATGCCATCGCCCGTCGTGGTCTTCAGGCCGGACAGCACTCCATTGCCGCCGACGATCTGCAGCGACAGGGTCTTCGAGCTTGGTTCGTCCGCGCCGGTGTTCGAGGAATAGGTGAACAGGGTGTTGTACGCATAGCCGATCGCGCCCGAACCCGCGACATCCGGATCATTGCCCTTGTTGGCGATCCCGGAGAACAGCAGCTGCATCGCCAACTGCCCGAGCCCGGCCGGCACGTCGTTCGTGCCGCCCTGGGCGCCGGGCGTCTCGTCGTGCACGACACTGTTGCCCGTCAGGGCCAGATTGACCACCGGCACGTCGTCTCTGACCGTCACGTTCGCCTTGCCGGTGAGCGTCACGCTGTCGCCGTCGCCGTCGGTCGCCTTGATGACGGAGCCGAAGTCGATGGCGTTGATCGAACCGCCCTTTGCGACGAGATCCGTGTTGTCGTCCGCGCTTCCGGGCGCAGGCTTCACATGGTCGAGCTGATCATACAGGCGGAACGTGAAGTTGCCGTGCGAATCCAGGGTGAAGCTCAGCACCGTCCGGTCGCCGATCGGGTTGTAGGTGCCGTTGCCGTTGTCGACATAGCCGATCAGCGAGTTGCCGACGATCGCAAAGCTCAGCGCCCCACCCTTCGACTGCAGGCCGAGCGCCGCCATGGCGGCGGCCGCATCGGCGGTGAAGGAGAAGCCGCCGCCCGCCGCCGGGCCGTCCGCGCCGAAGTTGACGAGCGCGCT
>NZ_JAWRCU010000005.1:0-502761 GCF_033542235.1 Mesorhizobium sp. BAC0120
CCGCCGAGTCGGGGTGCGCGGCACCGGCCCGCCGCCGGACGCCCCCACTCGAAAGCCAACGCAAGCGGAAAGGAAAGGAGGAGCCGATGGCAAACTCTGCTCTTGACAACCAACGTCCCATACAAGGATGCCGGCAGGCAGGTGAGGGGCGGCGCAAACGATCAACATTTGGTGCTGCCCGCCCGGAAGACCTTGTCATGACCGTCCATCAAACGCCGGAACTCGACCTCCCTGAAGCCGCAGATTCGGTGCATCCGATGTTCCGCGACTGCCCGTCCTCTGTGGAATTCAACAAGCTGCGCAAGCGCCTCCTGAGGAACGTGCGCCAGGCGATCGAAGATTTCGCCATGGCCAAGTCCGGCGAGCGCTGGCTGGTGGCGCTCTCCGGCGGCAAGGATTCCTATGGGCTGCTCGCCATCCTGCTTGACCTCAAATGGCGGGGGCTGCTGCCCGTCGAGTTGCTTGCCTGCAACCTCGACCAGGGCCAGCCCAATTTCCCGAAGCACATCCTGCCCGAATTCCTGACGCGCCACGGCGTGCCGCACCGCATCGAATACCAGGACACCTATTCGGTGGTGACCGACAAGATCCCCGAGGGCAACACCTATTGCTCGCTCTGCTCGCGGCTGAGGCGCGGTCATCTCTATCGCATTGCGCGCGAAGAGGGCTGCGCCACGCTGGCGCTCGGACACCACCGCGAGGACATCCTGGAAACGTTCTTCATGAACCTCTTCCATGGCGGACGCCTCGCGGCGATGCCGCCTAAGCTCCTCAACGACGAGGGCGACGTCCTGGTCGTGCGCCCGCTTGCTTATTGCGCGGAGGTCGATCTCGAGAAATTTGCGGCCGGTATGAAATTCCCGATCATTCCTTGCGATCTGTGCGGCAGCCAGGAGGGGCTGCAGCGCAACGCCATGAAGACGATGCTCGAGGATATCGAGCGCCGCATGCCAGGCCGCAAGGATACGATGATCCGCGCGCTCGGCAATGTGCGGCCCTCGCACCTGATCGACCGCAAGCTGTTCGACTTCGCGGCGCTGGTCGCGGGTGCCCAACGCGGAGATGCCGATGCCCTTTGATGATCGCCACATTGAATGGCTGGCGAATGCGCTGGCCGAGGCGGCCGAAGCCGAGATCATGCCGCGCTTCCGGCGCCTTGGCGCCGGCGACATCCGCCAGAAGACATCGGCCGCCGATCTGGTGACGGAGGCCGATGTCAACGCGGAACGGGTGATCACGTCTGCGATCGCCAGGCGCTATCCGGGTGCGCTGATCGTCGGCGAGGAGGCGAGCGAGGGCGATAGGAGCCTGCTGCCACAGCTCGGCAAGGCCGAGCTTGCCTTCGTCATCGATCCCGTCGACGGCACCTTCAATTTCGCCTCGGATGTCCCGTTGTTCGGCGTGATGCTGGCGGTCGTCGTCAACGGCGAGACGGTCGCGGGAATCATCCATGATCCCGTCGGCAAGGACTTCCTGATCGGCGTTCGCGGTGCCGGAAGCCATGTGCTGACCCGTGGCGACGAGAGACTCACGGTCAGGGTCGCCGATCCGGTCCCCGTCTCGCAGATGACGGGCGCGATATCATGGCAGTATCGCAGCGAGCCGGAGCGGTCGCGGCTCGCTCGCAACCACGCCAAATGCCTGTCGCAGATCGGCTACCGCTGCGCTGCGCACGAATATCGCGTGATCGCCTCTGGGCATGCGCATTTTGCAATCTACGGCAAGCTCATGCCCTGGGACCATCTCGGCGGCGTGCTGATCCACCAGGAGGCAGGCGGCTATGCCGCGCGGCTGGACGGCAGCGCCTATCTGCCTTGGCATATCGACGGTGGATTGATGATCGCGCCCGACAAGGCGAGCTGGGCAGAACTCAGACGCGAGTTGTGGGCGGAGTAAGGTAGGGGAGGCGGGCGGCAAGCATCGCGTCGCTTACCGCCCCATGTCAGTGAACAAGTTCGGCGCCGGCCGGTTTCGGATCGTGCTGCGCGCGAAACAGAACCCCGCCTTCCGCGATCAGCACCATGATGATGCCGAGCGCGGCGACACCGCAGAAGCCGGCTGAAAGCGGTGTCGTGGTGCCGTTGAAGGACTGGCCGATAAAGGCCCCGATCAGTCCACCGCCGAGCGTCTGGATGAAGCCCTGAACCGACGATGCCGAGCCGGCGATATGGCCGAGCGGCTCCATGGCGAGCGCGTTGAAGTTCGCGCCGATCCAGCCGAACTGGAACATGGCCGCCGCAAAGAGCAGCACGAAGCCGGCAAACGGCAACTGGCCGAACAGCGACCAGACGAACCAGATCGTGCTCACGATGAAGAAGCCGATCAGCGCGCCATGCGACAACCGGCGCATGCCGAACCTGACGACGAGGCGGGAATTCAGGAACGACGAGACCGCCATCATGCCTGCGATGCAGGCAAAGACGACCGGGAACCAGACCCCCAGCCCATAGATGCCGACATAGATCTGCTGCGCCGAGTTGATGAAGCCGAACAGTGCGCTGAACATGACCGTCGTGGCGAGCGTGTACCAGAGCGATACGCGCGTCGTGAGAACCTTCGCGAAGGCCTCGCCGGTCGCGGCAAGTGTGAATGGCCGTCGATCCTCCGGGTGCTGCGTCTCGGGCAGGCGCAGCGCGGCCCAGACCGTGATCGCAAGTCCGATCGTGCCCATGCAGATGAAGATCATGTGCCAGCTGGCGAACAGCATCATCAATTGTCCGATGCTCGGCGCCACCACGGGAATGATCATGAAGACCATGAAGACCAGCGACATGATCTCGGCCATCTGCCGGCCGCCGAAACGGTCGCGCACCATGGAGACGGCAATCACGCGCGTGGAGGCCGCGCCGATGCCCTGGATGAATCGCAGCGCAAGCAACACCTCGAAATTCGGTGCGAAAGCCGCGCCGAAGGCCGCGACCAGATAGAGCCCCATGCCGAACAGGAGAGGTGAGCGCCGGCCGAACGTATCGGAGGCCGGCCCGTAAGGCAGCAGCGCGCAGGCCATGCCGGCGAAATAGGCAGTGATCACATATTGCCGGTGGTTCGGGTTCTCGACGCCAAGGCTGGCGCCCATCTGCTGCAGACCGGGCAGCATGATGTCGATCGCCAGCGCATTGAGCGCCATCAGGCCGGCCAGCAGCGCGATGAATTCCCAGCGCGGGAGCGGAAAGGCGAGTTCTTTGCTCGGCGAAATCTGCTTGTCCATCGCAAAGTCCCCGCTTTGACGGCAAAACGAAATGCGCCGGCTGGCCGGCGCATCCATGGTTCAGTTTTTAAGAACCGGCCCCTTACGTGCCGGACCGGAATCAGGCAGCGCCGCGGACGCTGATGCCCTTTTCCTCGAGGAAGGCTTGCAATTCGCCTGCCTGGAACATTTCGCGCACGATGTCGCAACCGCCGACGAATTCACCCTTCACATAGAGCTGTGGGATCGTCGGCCAGTTCGAATATTCCTTGATGCCCTGGCGCAGCTCGTTCGATGTGAGAACGTTGACGCCTTTGTAGTCGACGCCGACATAGTCGAGAATCTGCACGACCTGGCCGGAAAAGCCGCACTGCGGGAAGCCTGGGGTGCCTTTCATGAACAGCACCACGTCGTTACTCTTCACTTCGCTGTCGATATAATCGTTGATTCCGCTCATCAGAAAAACCTTTCGAGCCCGTGGGAGTCGGGCTTGTATCGTTCCCTTCAAATAGACCCAACGGCAACCCGAAACAAGTCAGCGTTCAGCTGGATACGATTTCGGCCGTCTTATCATCCCGTCCGCGAGGCGAGCGAAGGATGAAGCGGCTTCGGATCAAAACGCCATGCGGCTCGAAGAAGATTGCCCTCGACTTATTAGTCCGGCGCGCTGGTTTGCAGGGCGAGTGCATGCAGGGCACCGCCCATATTGCCCTTCAGCGCCTCATACACCATCTGGTGCTGCTGCACGCGGCTCTTTCCGCGGAAGCTTTCGGCCACGACCTCGGCCGCATAGTGGTCGCCATCGCCGGCCAAGTCCCGGATGGTCACCTTGGCGTCGGGAATGCCGGCCTTGATTAGCCGCTCGATCTCGCGCGCGTCCATTGCCATGTGATTGCCTCGCTCAATTACCCATGAAGCGCGGAAACCAGGATTCGTGCGCCGCCTTCAGTTCCGTAATTGGTATCGCACGCGCCTCGCCCAGTTTCAATTCGCGGCCGCCGGTCATGCCGATCCACGGCGCAAAAATGCCGGTGTCGACCACGCGCTTGTCGAAGAACCATTCTGTTTTGTCGCGCGGAATGGTGACGAGATAGCGGCCCTGGTCCTCGCCGAAGAATGTGGGGATGGGAGGGCGGCCCTGGAGGCTGTTGACGGTCGCACCTATGCCGGACGCCATCGCCATCTCCGCGAGAGCCACCGCCAGGCCGCCGTCCGAGAGGTCGTGGACAGCCGTCGCATGACCGTCGACGATCAGCGCGCGGACGAAGTCGCCGACCTTCTTTTCATGTGCCAGGTCGACCGGCGGCGGGGGGCCGTCGGCACGGCCATGTATGTCGCGCAGGTAAATCGACTGGCCGAGATGCGTGCCCCAGTCGGGCGGCGCGCCGACGAGCAGGATAGCTTCGCCTTCGGCCGCGAAGGCGATTCGCGCCATCCTCGACCAATCGCCGAGGAGGCCGACCCCGCCGATAGTGGGCGTGGGCAGGATGCCGCGGCCGTTGGTCTCGTTGTAGAGTGAGACGTTGCCCGAGACGATTGGGAAGTCGAGCGATCGACAGGCATCGCCAATGCCGGTCACCGCCCTGACGAACTGACCCATGATTTCGGGGCGCTCTGGATTGCCAAAATTGAGGTTGTCGGTCGCCGCCAAGGGCAGGGCGCCGGTGGCGGTGAGATTTCGCCAGCATTCAGCGACTGCCTGCTTGCCACCCTCATACGGGTCGGCCTCGCAATAGCGCGGCGTGACGTCGGATGAGAAGGCCAGCGCCTTGGTCGGGTGCCCGTCGACGCGCACCACGCCAGCGTCACCGCCTGGAATCTGCAGGGAATTTCCCTGGATCAGCGTGTCATATTGCTCATAGACCCAGCGGCGGCTGGAAAGGTCTGGCCCGCCGACAAGCTTCAGGAGCGCGTCGGCTATATCGGCCTGGGGAATATCGTCATTGGCGAGCGGCGCAGGCTTCTTTGGCTCGGTCCAGGGACGATCATATTCCGGAGCCTGGTCGCCGAGATCCTTGATCGGCAGGTTGGCCCGCTCGGCGCCGTCTTGCAGGATCCGGAAACGCAGATCGTCGGTCGTGCGGCCGACGATCGCGAAATCGAGGCCCCATTTCCGGAAGATCGCCTCGGCTTCTTTCTCCTTCTCGGGGCGCAGCACCATCAGCATGCGCTCCTGGCTCTCCGAGAGCATCATCTCATAGGCGGTCATGCGCTCTTCGCGCACCGGCACCTTGTTCAGGTCGAGCTCGATGCCGAGATCCCCCTTGGCGCCCATTTCGACCGCCGAGCAGGTGAGGCCGGCGGCCCCCATGTCCTGGATGGCGATCACGGCCCCCGATGCCATCAATTCGAGGCAGGCTTCGAGCAGGCATTTTTCGGTGAAGGGATCGCCGACCTGCACGGTCGGGCGCTTTTCCTCGATCTTGTCGTCGAATTCGGCCGAGGCCATGGTCGCGCCGCCGACGCCGTCGCGGCCGGTCTTGGCGCCGAGATAGACGACGGGCAGCCCGACGCCCTCGGCCTTCGAATAGAAAATCGCATCGGTCTTGGCGATGCCCGCCGCGAATGCGTTGACCAGGCAGTTGCCATTGTAGCGGGCGTCGAAATTGACCTCACCGCCGACGGTCGGCACGCCGAAGGAGTTGCCGTATCCACCGATCCCGGCGACGACGCCGGCGACAAGGTGGCGGGTTTTCGGATGATCCGGTTCACCGAAGCGCAATGCGTTCATCGCCGCGATGGGCCTGGCGCCCATGGTGAAGACGTCGCGAAGAATGCCGCCGACACCCGTAGCCGCGCCCTGATAGGGCTCGATGTAGGAAGGGTGATTGTGGCTCTCCATCTTGAAGACCACGCAGTCGCCATCACCGATGTCGACCACTCCTGCATTCTCGCCGGGACCCTGAATTACCTGCGGCCCCTTGGTCGGCAAGGTGCGCAGCCACTTCTTCGAGGACTTGTACGAGCAGTGCTCGTTCCACATTGCCGAGAAGATGCCGAGCTCGGTGAAGGTCGGCTCGCGGCCGATCAGCTCCAGAATCCGCTGGTACTCGTCGGGCTTCAGGCCGTGCGCGGCAATGAGTTCGGGTGTGATCGCGACTGGTTTTTCCGAATCCATCCAAGGGGTCCTAGAACTCAGACGTTTGCGCTGCCCCTCAACTGCTTGCCGGCATCCTCTTCCCGCAAACGGGGAGAGCATGCCTTCATCGATGCTTTCGCCAATCGTCGACTTTGCAAGACGAGCGCCTTGGCTGCGCATGAAAGTCCTCCTCCCCGTTTACGGGAAGAAAGTGGCGGCAGCCGGATGAGGGGCGGCGCCAACGGTCAAAAACTTGCCTCCCCTTAGCGCAAGTCAGGCGGTGATACACTGCCCAGCTGCAAAAATCACAGCCTAGGGCGCTCGCTCAGCCGTAGCCGTCATAGCCGGGATTTCCATGGTCGATCAGCCGGCGCAGGGTGGCGAAGCCGCTCTGCACGTCCTGACGCGTAGGCGGATGCGAAAAACTGACTCGCACACGGTGATAGACCTTGTCCGTTCGGATCGGCTTGTACTCGTCCTCGTCATCGATCAGCACACCCTCGGCTGCCGCGGCATTTTTGAAGGTGGTGGAGAGCCATGGCTCGGGCAGCTTCATCCAGAGGAACGGCGCAACGCGGTGCGACGTAAAGTCCAGCCCGGCGAAGCTCGACCGTGCGAGCGCCTCACGGCCCTCCAGCTCACGCCGAACCTGCGCGCGAATCGAATCGGCCTCGCCGGAGAGCACCAGCTCGGCGGCGAGCTCGGCGAGCAGGAACGGGATGCCGCCAGTCATCATCTTGTGCGCCGTCTGGACGCGCGACTGGAAATTGGCCGGACACGAGACCCAGCCGGAGCGGATGCCGGCCGAGACGGTCTTCGAGAGGCCGCCGACATGGAAGGTGCGCTCCGGCGCCAGTGCGGCGAGCGGCGCCGGCTGATCGGTGAGCAGCTCGCCGTAGAGCGCGTCCTCGATCAGCCAGACATTGTATTTGCGCGCGACCTCGACGACCGCACGGCGTCGCTCCGACGACATGATCGAGAGCGTCGGATTCTTCAGGGACGGCATGAGGAAGGCGACCTTGGGATGCTGCTGCGCGCACAGGCGCTCGAAATCCTCGGGGTCCACACCCTCGTCGTTGCCATCAATCAGGATGGTGCGCCGGCCGATGAGGTTGGCGCTGCGCGAAATCGGCGAATAGGTGAGCTGCTCGAAGGCGACCTTGTCGCCCGGCGCGGTGGTCGCGGCGATGACGGCCATGATGGCGGCATGGGCGCCGTTGGCCGATACGATCGTTTCTGGCGCTGGCGTCCAGTCGCCGCATCTCAGCCACCGGCTGCCTGCCTCCTGCCAGGACGCTGGCCACATGCGGGTGTAGTCAACGACCTCGGTGGGATAGGAGCGGATGATTTGGCTGATCAGTGTTTGAATCGCTTCGTCCTGGCCGACGCCAGGCGCAGAGGTGCTGTCCATCCTGAGCTTGCCGGGGCTTGCCGGATTGCGGATGCCGACGTGGTGCGCAGCGACTGGCACGGGTGCAATTCCCGGGCTCGGCTCTCGGCCAAGAACGAATGTACCCCGCCCGACTTCGCCGCTGACGAGCCCGCGTTCGCGCACGAGCGCATAGGCGCGGCCCACCGTGCCGATTGTCACCCCAATGTCGTATGCGAGATCCCGCTGCGGCGGGAGTTTTGCGCCCGGCGGCAAGGTTCCGTCCGCGATGGCGTCTTCGATACGTTCGGCAAGGCGCGTGTAGAGCGGGCCTGAGCCGTGAGAGAGATCCGGAAGCCAATTTGTCATCGAGACAATTTCATAGATTGCATCAATCCGAGAGTCAATTCATAGAATGTACCCGTTCAATTCTGGTGCAATTTAATTTAGGAAGACAGCAATGACTGCAATCGAGACAATTCGCGTGTTTTCCGACAGCCACGAGATGGAGGCCGATATGGCGAAGACAGGAACCAGGATGTCGATCACATCGGTGCTGGGCTGGGTCGAGGAGCAACTGGAGAGACGGCGCAGCCGCCGCGCCTTGCTCGAAATGAGCGACGATCAGCTCAAGGATATCGGCATCTCTCGCGGTGACGCCTATCGAGAGGCCAGCAGGCCTATGTGGCTCTAGCGCGTCGGACCGAAAACCGCGCGGTCGGTGTTCGGACGGATCCGATGTCTGGACAAGGAGGTAGGAGGGCGTGGCGATCCATCGTGAACGCGCGCCACTCCAATGGAGGCGGCGGTCAGGCCATCGCCGAGCAGCTCGATGATCCGGCCGACCAGCGCCGGAGATCGCCTTCGATGCGGGACCCCAGCTCCTCCTGCATCAGCGGGCCGAAGGCCTCCAGTTTTCCGGCGGGGCCGCGCGCCTGTACGACAAGGGCCGGTAGCCCGCCATAATTCTTTGCCGGCACCAGCAGGAAACGCGGCTGCCCGCTCATCGAATTCAATTCATTGGCGAAGCGATAGGACCGGAAGGCAGGATCCTTGCTGGCGAACCAGCATTTATGGGCCGCAATTGCCACCTGCTCCATCGTTTGCAGAGCGGCGCTCTTGCCGGCAGGCGCCGAAGGTGACTTCTGCGACTGGCAAGCCGCAAGTGCGGCGAGAGTGGCAAGCAGGACAATGCAGCGAATCATCGGCGGGCTTTCATATTGGACACCAGCCGATTTCACATGCCGAGGCTTGAGCAGGACTGGAGGCGCCAGGGCGGCGTCAGGCCGCGGCCAGGCCCAGCGCCGATTCGAACAGTGCGCGACCGTCGCTTCCGCCATGGGCGGATTCGATCAAATTCTCCGGGTGCGGCATCAGGCCAAGCACATTGCCGCGCTCGTTGACGATGCCGGCAATGTCATTGATCGAACCGTTCGGATTGGTGCCTTCGGCATAGCGGAACACGACCTGGCCTTCGCCTTCGAGCCGGGCGAGGGTCTCGGGATCCGCGAAATAGTTGCCGTCATGATGGGCGACCGGTGCGCGGATGACCTGACCCGGAGCATAGAAGCGCGTGAAGGCGGTGTTGGCGTTCGCGACCTCGAGCTTGACTTCCCGGCAGACGAATTTCAGCGAGGAATTGCGCATCAGCGCGCCGGGCAAGAGGCCGGCTTCCAACAGAATCTGGAAGCCATTGCACACGCCGATGACGAGCACGCCCTGATTGGCCTTCTCGGCGACGGCGCGCATCACAGGCATGCGCGCGCCGATGGCGCCGCAGCGCAGATAGTCACCATAGGAAAAGCCGCCCGGAATCACGATCAGGTCGACATCCGGAATTTCGGTGTCGGTCTGCCAGACGGTCGCCGGCGGCTCGCCGGAAATCTTGGTCAGCGCCGCGATCATGTCGCGGTCGCGGTTGAGGCCGGGCAGAAGGATGACGGCTGATTTCATGAGGCTACAGAGATACTATAGTTCTCGATAACCGTGTTTGCCAGCAGGCGGTCGCACATGGCCTTGAGATCGGCTTCGGCTTTCGCCTTGTCGGCGCCATCGATCTCGATATCGAACACCTTGCCCTGACGCACAGAGCCGACGCCGTCGAAGCCCAAGCCGGCCAGCGCATGTTCGATCGCCTTGCCTTGCGGGTCGAGCACGCCGTTCTTGAGCGTCACCGTTACTCGCGCCTTGATCACGTCCGATAAACTCCTGAGGTGGTCGGGGCAGGGGATCAGTGTTTCGTGCCCTTGGGCCCGTCGGAGGTGGAGACCAGCACTGGGCCTGTCGGTCGCGGCGGCTCGTTCTCGTTCATGATGCCGAGGCGCCGTGCAACCTCCTGATAGGCCTCGACCAGCCCGCCCATGTCGCGGCGGAAACGGTCCTTGTCGAGCTTGTCCTGCGTGGCGACATCCCACAGCCGGCACGAATCCGGAGAAATCTCATCGGCAACGACGATGCGCATCATGTCGCCCTCGAACAGGCGGCCGCACTCCATCTTGAAGTCGACGAGCTGGATGCCGACGCCGAGGAACAGGCCGGACAGGAAGTCGTTGACCCGAATGGCGAGCGCCATGATATCGTCGATTTCCTGCGGGCTCGCCCAGCCGAAGGCGGTGATGTGTTCTTCCGACACCATCGGGTCGTCGAGCGCGTCGGCCTTGTAGTAGAATTCGATGATCGAGCGCGGCAGCACCGTGCCTTCCTCGATGCCGAGTCGCTTCGACAGCGAACCTGCGGCGACGTTGCGCACGACCACCTCCAGCGGAATGATCTCGACTTCCTTGATGAGCTGCTCGCGCATATTGAGCCGGCGGATGAAGTGGGTGGGGATGCCCATCCGGTTCAGATGCGTGAAGATGTGCTCCGAGATCCGGTTGTTGAGCACCCCTTTGCCGTCGACGATCTCGTGCTTTTTCTTATTGAACGCGGTTGCGTCGTCCTTGAAGAACTGGACCAGAGTGCCTGGTTCCGGCCCTTCGTAAAGTATCTTGGCCTTGCCTTCATATATGCGGCGGCGAGTCTTCATCGCGATTTCTCTGGGTTACGAGGGTATGCCGTGGGAACCCGGACCCTCCACTATGCGCGGTGCAATGCGCGCGCGCTCTGCTTCTCAAGCCGGTCTCTAGCGCAACTCAGGGCCTCGCTCAATCTACATTTCCGCGTGATCAACTGCTTTCCCATACGGAATGCTGCAATGCGGCATCACGTACACCATATTGACCGCAGGCGATGCATTTGGTTTGTGCGGGCTTGGCAAAGTTGAACCGGCGATGGTGCCCGGAGGGAATACATGACCAGCATGAAAGACCGCGAGGAAGGGTTCGAACGGCAGTTCGCCCATGATGAGGAGCTGCGGTTCAAGGCCAGTGCCCGTCGCAATAGGCAGCTCGGCCTTTGGATAGCCGAGAAGCTCGGCAAGAGCGGCGCCGAAGCCGAAGCTTACGCCAAGGAGGTTGTGGTCTCGGACTTTGTTGAAGCCGGTGACGAGGACGTTTACCGGAAGGTGAAGGCTGATATCGACGCCGCCGGCGTGCCTCTTTCCGAGCACCAGATCCGTCGCAAGATGGATGAGCTCATGGCGCTCGCCGTCGAGCAGCTCAAAACGACCTAGGCCTCTGGCACAAGAAAAACCATCCTTGCCAAGGGTGGTTTTTCGCTCGCGGGGGCATATGCTTGCGTCTGAATGCGGTGAAATCAGCTCAGGATCGTTCGATGACGCTCGCCTCCCGACTCGCTGCCGGAGAGATTGTTTTTACGGCCTGGTCGGGAATTCCTGACGCGCTCACCGTCGAGGTGATCGCTGCCCAGAACTTCGACACGATCACGCTCGATATGCAGCATGGCGGGCATCACGAGGACAGCGTGCTGCGCGGAATCGTGCCGGTGCTGCGCGCGGGCCGGCATCCAGCGGTGCGCATTCCGGTCGGCCGCTTCGATATGGCGAGCCGCGCCCTCGATTTCGGAGCGGAGGCTGTAATAGCCCCGATGGTCAACTCGGTCGCCGATGCAAGGCTGTTCGCGGCCGCGATGAAATACCCGCCGCTCGGCGAGCGCTCCTGGGGGCCGACCTTCGCTTTCCCTCGCCAGGGCAAGGGCGATTTTGCCGAGTGGCTCGCCGAATCGAACAAGCGGACCGTTTCCTTTGCGATGATCGAAACGCGTTCCGCGCTCGAAGCCCTCGATGGCATTCTCGACACCCCCGGCATCGATGCGGTCTTCGTCGGGCCGTCGGATTTCTCCATCGCCTGGACGAATGGCAAGGCCGTCAATGCGACGCTCGAAGACATGATGGAAGCGATCGCGGATATAGCCGCCCGCACCAGGAAGGCCGGTAAATATGCCGGAATCTTCGTCGTGGATCCGAGCTTTACCGGCCGCTTTGCGGAGATGGGCTTCCAGTTCATGGCGCTCGGCGGCGAGCAAAAGCTGATCGCGGTCGGCGCGCAGAGCCTGCTCGACGCTGCCCGTTGCTCGATTGCGGAAAAAACTTCACGCGCGTAGGCGCGACAGGAATCTCGCAAAAGTCATCGAACCCTCCGGCCAGGGGCCATAGCCGGCGTCTGTGTTGATGTGGCCGGCCTCGCCGGCATCGATGAACAGCGATCCCCAGGCCGAGGCTATGTCCTCGGCGACCTCGAAGGCGCAATAGGGATCGTTGCGACTGGCGACGGTGATCGATGGGAAGGGCAGCGGATCGCGAGGGTAGGGGCCGAAGGTCATCAGGTGCTTCGGGCGGATTGTCTCGTTGGCCACGTCCGGCGGCGCCACGAAGAAGGCCCCTGCAACCTTCTTCCGGAAGTCGGGTATGGCGTTGACGACCGCCGGGACGCCAAGCGAATGGGCAATGATGACGACTGGCCGCTCCGCCTCGTTGACGGCATTCGCCACGCTGCCGGACCACTCCTCGCGCACGGGTTTCGACCATTCGGCCTGCTCGACGCGCCGCGCGGTCGAGAGCTTCGCCTGCCAGCGGCTCTGCCAATGGTGAGGGCCGGAATTGGTGTAGCCCGGGACGATCAGAATGTCGGCTTCCTTGACCTTCATTCCCCGCATGTAGCTTCCGGCCTGCTGCGGCGCAACATCAGGAGGCATGAGAAGCAGAGCCGAGCCGGCACTGAACAGCGTGTTCGAAGTTTGGCCACTTGCGATCGGCCGCGTTCTAGCCGACTTCTGCTGGATCGGCGGGCCGGGCGGCCCCAGGCCGAGCGGAGTCAGCTATGAGCAACCTTCCTTTCGCGGCGACGAGGCCGATCAGCATATCCAGGGTGGCCCTCAAGGCGCGCGATGCCGACAGGCTCGCACAATTCTACCGCACCGTGGTCGGGCTCCAGGAGCTTTCGCGCAAGGATGGTGCCATCGTCCTTGGCGCAGGTCAGCGTCCGCTGCTCGTCATTGAGCCGGACCCGTCGGCCAAACCGGACGACCCGCGCTCGGCCGGCCTTTTCCATACGGCCTTCCTTTTGCCGTCCCGCGCAGATCTCGGCCGCTGGATCAAGCATGCGATAGACAACCATATTCCGATCGACGGCGCCTCCGACCATCTGGTGAGCGAGGCGCTCTATCTTACCGACCCCGAAGGCAACGGCATCGAGATCTACGCCGATCGCTCGCCCGATGACTGGAGCCGGGAGGGCGTGATGATCAAGATGGCGACGATAAGGCTCGACATTCCCGATGTCTTGGCGACGGTACCGGCGGGCGACCCTGGCTGGCAGGGCGCGCCTGAAGACAGCGTGATCGGCCATATTCACCTGCGGGTCGGGGATCCCGCCGAGGCAGAAAAATGGTGGCACCACCAGTTCGGTTTCGACACCATGGCGAAATACGGCAGCCAGGCCGTGTTCCTGGGAACCGGCGGCTACCATCACCACGTCGGCGCCAATTCCTGGCAGAGTGCGGGGGCGGGGCGCCGTGACCCGGCAAGATCGGGACTGAGTTGGGTGGAACTGGCAATAGCAGGCGATGCCGGAGAAAGCAGCCGCGAGGATCCCTGGGGAACGGTCGTCCGGACTACACGTAAGGCCGCCTGAAGCGATCGGGCTGCTCAGTGAGCCTCGATGATCGTGCCGGGCGTATCTGGTGCGGCCTGGGAAGAGAGACGATCCTCAACAAAGACAATCAAGGCTATTGCGGCCAGTGTGGTGAGCACGCCGGCAGTGAACCAGCCGAAACGGCTCGCAGAGTTTTCTTCGTGTTCCTCTTCAGCCATGGAGGGCTCCAGACCAAACGACCGACAGGAACGCATCTATCGATTGTAGGGTTCCGTGGCGCGTGATTCAGATCGCCCAAAAGTTGCAGGCTCTCAGTCAGGATCACATGCAAAAACAAAGGGCTGAGCGGCTGCAGGCAAGCCTTCCGTTGCCTCGCGCCCGCTGAAACAATCGCGAGCGCAGTCGCGGCTACCCGAATACTCTTTTGAAAATCGTATCCACGTGCTTGGTGTGGTAGCCAAGGTCGAAATTCTCGCGGATCCGCTCTTCGGAGAGCGCCGCTCGAACATCTTTGTCGGCAAGCAGTTCCTCAAGGAAATCAGCGCCCTTTTCCCACACCTTCATGGCGTTTCTCTGGACGAGCCGATAGGCATCCTCGCGGGAAACGCCGGCCTGGGTCAATGCCAGGAGCACGCGCTGCGAGTGGATCAGCCCGCGGAAGCGGTCGAGGTTACGCAGCATGTTATCTGGATAGACGACCAGCTTCTCGACGACGTCGGCGAGGCGTGCGAGCGCGAAATCGAGTGTCACCGTCGCGTCCGGGCCGATCATCCGTTCGACCGAGGAATGCGAGATGTCGCGCTCGTGCCATAGCGCAACGTCCTCCATGGCGGGAATGGAAAAGCTGCGCACCATCCGGGCGAGCCCGGTAAGGTTTTCCGTCAATACAGGATTGCGCTTGTGCGGCATGGCCGACGAGCCCTTCTGGCCGGGCGCGAAATATTCCTCCGCCTCCAGCACTTCGGTGCGCTGCAGATGGCGGATCTCGATTGCCAGCCGCTCGATCGAGGATGCGATCACGCCGAGCGTTGCGAAGAACATGGCGTGGCGATCGCGCGGGATCACCTGCGTCGAAACCGGCTCGGGCCTCAGTCCCAGCTTCCTTGCGACATGCTCCTCGACGCGCGGGTCGACATTGGCGAAGGTGCCGACCGCACCGGAAATCGCGCAGGTCGAGACCTCGTCGCGCGCGGCCACGAGGCGGGCGCGGCAGCGTGAGAACTCCGCATAAGCTTGCGCCAGTTTCAGGCCGAAGGTGGTCGGTTCGGCATGGATGCCGTGACTGCGGCCGATCGTGATCGTGTCCTTGTGCTCGAAGGCCCGCTTCTTCAGCGCCGCGAGCAGGGCGTCGATGTCGGCGATGAGGATGTCGGAGGCGCGGACCAGCTGGACGTTGAAGCAGGTGTCCAGGACGTCGGATGAGGTCATGCCCTGATGCACGAAGCGGGCATCCGGGCCGACGATCTCGGCAAGGTGCGTGAGGAAGGCGATGACATCGTGCCTCGTCTCGCGCTCGATCTCGTCGATGCGAGCCACGTCGAACGTCGCAGCTTTGCCCTTTTCCCAGATCGTCCGGGCGGCCTGCTTGGGAATGACGCCCAACTCGGCGAGCGCATCGCAGGCATGCGCCTCGATCTCGAACCAGATGCGGAACCTGGTCTCGGGGGACCAGATGGCGACCATATCAGGCCGCGAATAGCGAGGGATCATCTCTTGTGCGCTGGCTCCGTTGCGAGTGCCTCCTAGCGCATGAGCCCGAAAAATTGCAATGACCCCGTTTCAATTCATTCTGCGCTAACGGCGCTGCCCACCCTGCTCAACGCGGCTGGCGCACGAACCACAAGCTGGCAAGGAACAGGGCAAGAAAGCCGAGCGGGAAAAAGAGCCTCGTGCCCAGAACCGCAAATTGCACCAGGGCTGTCAACATCGTGAACACCAGCTGGAAACACCAGGTGATGGTGAGGAAATCCGCATGCCAGGCGGCATAATATTGGCGGTATTGGAGCGCGAAGAGCGCGGACGTTACCCCGACTGTTGCGAGTGACAGGGCAAGGAAGGCGGCGGCGAAGGCTGTCTCGGCCGAGCAGCCGAGCGACACGAATCGGGCGGCGGTGAGCGCGACCGGAAAAGCGATTGCGGCTCCAAGAGCGAAAAGCAGGACGACCGACACGAAGCTTCCCGGCGTATGCCAGCCGCGAGCCCAGAGACCGGCAAGCGCGCTTATCCCCATGACCGCTGCCCAGCAACCGGCGCCCGCGACAGTCGTCGCCAACGAGGGCATGGAACGGCGAAAGTGGGCTGCCAGGCGGTGTCTGAATGTAAGCCGCGGCGCCTCGAAGACGATGGGCACGCTCGAGTTCACAGCTTTCCCGTCACTGCAATCCAGCGAAAGTCGGGTCCCTCGAAGCCATAGCTCCGGATGGCGACCAGGATCGCGTAAACGGGATGACCGGACTGGGGATAAAAGGCCTAATCCCTCCCAGCCGGTATCCATTCGGGCAACCGCGGCTCTTCGGCAGGCTGGTATCCTCGTGCAGCAGCACTGTCCGATCGCCCGGGGCCGAAGCAATGCGAACAAGCCTGAAGCCAACTACCTGATCGAACCCCTTGCACTGTTCAGAGGGCTGCAAATTGAACTCCTCGAGCCGGACTTCGAATACCAGGTCGACCGGCGCGAAACTCGGGCGCGGATTGGCCGACAGGCGAAAGGGGTCCGCCGAATGTTCGGTAACCGCGTTGAAGGCGACGAGGTCGCCGCGGTTCACGTCAAGGACGGCATCCTTGAAGAGCTTTTCCCCTCGCGACTTTGCATCGGCCCGGGCGGCCTCGACACTGGTCGCTTCGTCTTCCAACGTCACACGAATCGGCGTGCCGGCAACGAATTCGTCAGTCGCGGTCTCGATGTAAAAGCGGTTCGCGTAAGGGAAACCAGAACCATCCCGGACGCCATACTCTTCGAACGCGAAGACGCGGCCGTCCTCACTGAAACCCAGCACGTTGATCGTGGCGGTGTCGCCGGCATGGGCAGGCAAGAGCAAGACGAGCAGGGTCGCCAAGGCCGTGGTGATGATTTCAATGATACGCATCAATGCCCGACAACACTTGTGCAAAGCAGCCCAGCACAGAGCTGGGCTACTGCCGACCTTGATACGCTGGATTGCTTTCAGCCTCGTGAACGCGACGACCAGACGGGAAAGACATCGTTGGGGCTGGGTGTCGCGGCATAGACCCCTCGGGCAATCGCTCGCGCCATCGTAGCGCCCGCGACTGCGTAGAGTTCGATCGCCGTCTCGATATCGAGCGCCTTGCCGCTCCGGCCGGTCGCCAGCGCGAAGACAAGATCGCCATCGACGGGGGTATGCGTCGGCCACATGGCGCGCACGAAGCCGTCATGTGCGGCAATCGCCAGGCGCTTCGCTGCGGCCTTGGTCAGCTTTGCATCGGTGGCGATGACGGCAATCGTGGTGTTTTCGATGGGCCCCGCAAGCCGGGACTTGAGGCCGATATCCTGGGTATCTGGCGGAAAGGGGTGCGGAAAGCCAAGTCCTCCGAATTCAGTTCCAATTTCCATCGGCGCCGCCCAGAAGTGGGCAGTGTGGCCGACAGTGGCCGAGCCGGCGCCGTTGGCTGCGGCGAGGGCGCCGATGGTAATGCCGTTGGGCAGCACGGTCGAAGCGGATCCCAGCCCGCCCTTCAGCCCGGCTGTGGTCGCACCCGTGCCGGCGCCGATGGTTCCGAGCGAAAAATCGATGGACCCCGCCTGAGCCGCCTCGTAGCCGAGCTCGCGATAGGGTGAATGAAGCCCCCAATCCTTGTCGCCACCGTTCGGGAGGTCGAACAGGATTGCCGCTGGCACAATGGGCACACGGAACCCACGCGCCTCGAATCCGATACCCCGCTCGCGCAGGAAAGACTGAACGCCGGACGCTGAATCGAGGCCAAAGGCGGAGCCTCCGGAGAGCACGACCCCGTTGACCGCCTCCACCGTGTTGTGCGGGTCGAGCAGGTCGGTTTCGCGGGTGCCCGGCGCGCCGCCGAGCACTTGGACGCCGGCGACGGCGGGCTCTTCACAGAGCACGACGGTAACACCAGACTTGAGCTTTTCGTCCGTCGCATTGCCGACCATGAGGCCGGCGACGTCCGTGATGAGGTTCCTCGGGCCAGCGCGGAAAGTCACTGGGTAGCTGCCTCCACGAATTTCTTTCCGTCGAAGCGGAACAGGCGATAGGGGCTATCCCTGAGGTCGCCCTTGTCATCGAAGCCGATCTTGCCGATTGCCGTGATGAAATCGCCCTTGGCCAGGCTGTCGAGCAGTGGGCGGCCGGAAGCCTGCACATTGGCGGCCTTGGCGATCTCGACAGCGGCGTAGGTTGGCAGCGCGTACCCATCCGCCTCGGCGCCGCGCGCCTTGATCGCGGCGACGGCCTCGGGCGACGCGATATCGGACCATTCGGGCAAACCGACCATCAGCGTGCCAGGCTGCAGCGGCACGTCCGAAGCGGCCGAGCGCAGCGACTCGCCGGCAGCGATCGTGAGATCGTAGCCGAGCTTGGCGGCGTCGCGGCCAAGGATCGCGATGTCGTCCAGGTCGCCGCCCACGAATACATGCGTCGCGCCGGCCTTGCGCAGCCTGCCCGCAAGCCCGATCTGGTTGTCGAGCTGCGGCCGGTACGTGTCGATAAAGACCGGTTTCAGGCCGGCTTTCTCTGATTCGGAGCGCAAGGTTTCGGCCAGGTCGCGACCATAGATCGTGCCGTCGTCGATGATGGCGAAGAGTTCGGATCGCCAAAGATCGATCAGTATCGAGGACACGGCAGCGCCTTCTGCATCTGCGCGCGGCGCGAGCCGGAAGACCGGCCAGCCGGTCTTGTTCTTGCGGTCGGTCAGGCTGTTGGTGCGAACGCCGACGGTGATCACCGGGATGCCGGCCTGCTTGAGGATCGGCATCGCCGCCTCGATCGACTCCGTGCAGAGAAAGCCGACCACGATCGCGACCTTGTCCTCGGCGAGCTTCTTGGCCGCCGCTGCTCCGCCATCGCTTGTGCACTGGTCGTCGACGAGTTCGAGTGCGGCGGCGGGATCTGTTTCAGCCGCTGCGGCCTCGGCGCCGACCTTCACCTGCGCGCCGAGCCGCGCGGAGGGGCCGGTGAGGGGGGCAACCACGCCGATTCGGAGATCGTCTGCTGAAGCCCAAGAGCACCATGATGTCACCACGGCGGCGAGCGTCGTGCCCGCCACGAGCCGAATCAGCCGAGGCATGGCCCGCTCGCGAAGGCGTTGGGGCAGAAGGTCTTCATAGTTGCAGAGAGGTATAGGCTGCGCCCTGCCGAAGCAACACGGATTTGGGCTGATCAGTCTGCAGCCGGCTTGTGACATACCCCCGGGGAACCATATAAGACTTGGGATCGTGCACATTCGGGGCTCTTGCCGTGCTGAAGACAAATGAGATTGGGCCGCAGCATTATCGCGACGCAATGGCGCGCTTCGCGGGGGCTGTGCATGTCGTGACGACCGACGGCCGCGCTGGCCGGCGCGGCACGACGGTGATTGCAACCTGTTCGGTCTCCGACAGCCCGCCGACCGTCCTTGTTTGTCTCAACCGCGAAAACCGTTCGAACGACCTGTTCATCGAAAACGGCCGCTTTGCCGTGAACACGCTTCCCAAGGATTTTCAGCCGATTGCTGAGGCCTTCTCGGGTCTTACAGGCTTGACCCAGGATGAGCGCTTCGCCCTCGGCGACTGGGAATCGCTGTCGACGGGAGCGCCGGTTCTGAAGGGCGCGCTCGCCGTATTCGACTGCGAGGTGATCGACTCCAAGGATCTCGCCAGCCACCGTGTGCTTTTTGGCAAGGTGACAGGCCTGCGCATCGGCGATAGGGTCGAACCTCTCCTCTATTTCAACCGCGCCTATCACGCGCTCTGAAGCGCCAGGGCGGGCATTCGGAGAAAGAATGGACAAGCTCAAGCCGCGACCCGCGCCCAAGAGCATCGACGAGACGCTGGCGTTGCTCACTGGGGCCGACTACGTCGCGGACCGCGCGCTGGCGACCGTGCTGTTCCTCAGCCTCAAGATGCAGCGGCCGCTCTTCCTCGAGGGCGAGGCGGGCGTCGGCAAGACCGAGATCGCCAAGGTGCTGGCAAGCGCGCTCGGCCGCCGACTGATCCGCTTGCAGTGTTATGAAGGGCTCGACGTCTCCTCGGCGGTCTATGAGTGGAACTACGCCGCCCAGATGATCGAAATCCGCATGGATGAAGCTGCAGGCATTGCAGACCGCGATGTGATGGAGAGCAATGTCTTCTCCGAAAAGTACCTCATCCGGCGACCCGTGCTGGAAGCGCTGACCGGCACCAAGGGTGCCGCCCCGGTGTTCCTCATCGACGAGCTCGACCGCACCGACGAAGCCTTCGAAGCCTTCCTGCTCGAAATCCTTTCCGACTTCCAGGTGACGGTCCCCGAGCTCGGCACGATCAAGGCCGAGGAGCCGCCGATCGTCATCATCACGACCAATCGCACGCGCGAGATCCATGACGCGCTGAAGCGGCGCTGCCTCTACCACTGGGTCGACTATCCCGAGGCGGCGCGCGAGCTGGAGATCGTGCGGCGCAAGGTGCCGAACGCCAACGCCAGGCTGTCGGCCGAGGTGGTGCGCTTCATCCAGAAGCTGCGGGAGCTGGAGCTGTTCAAAGTGCCCGGCGTCGCCGAGACGATCGATTGGGCAAGCGCGCTCACCGAGCTCGACAAGGTCGCCCTCGATCCTGAGGCCGTGTCCGATACGATCGGCGTGCTGCTCAAATATCAGGATGACATTGCCCGCCTCGGGGAGGGCGAGAGCCGGCGTATCCTCAATGAGGTCAAGGCCGAGCTGTCGGCCGCCGAATAGTGGCCGCTATGGAGAGTCATCGCCCGAAACCGGCCGTCGTGAATGCGGATGGGCGGCTTGCCGACAACATCGTCCACTTTGCCCGCACGCTTCGCAAGGCCGGCATGCGGGTCGGGCCGGCGGCTGTGAAGGATGCGATCGAGGCGGTGCTGGCGGCCGGGATCGGCAGCAGGGAAGATTTCTACTGGACGCTGCATTCAGTGCTGGTCAGCCGGCACGAGGATCACGCCGTTTTCGACGAAGCATTCCGCCTGTTCTGGAAATCGCACGAGCTGATCGAGAAGCTGCTCGCGATGTTCTCGCCCGTCGCGCCGGACAATCGCGAAAGGGAAAGGCTGCGGGCAGCCGAGTCACGCGTCGCCGAGGCCCTGCTCGAAGGTCACCGCAAGGATCAGGGAAGGCAGGAGATCCCCGAAATCGAGGTGGATGCGCGCTTCACTTTCTCCGGCAACGAGGTGCTGCGTGAGAAGGATTTCGCGCAGATGACGGCAAAGGAACTGTCCGACGCGCGCCAGGCGATCGCGGCGCTGAGGTTGCCTTTCAATCTGGTCGCCACACGTCGCTTCAGGGCTGATCCACATGGCCGTCGGGCCGACCCGCGTGCCATGATGCGCTCGGCGCTGCGCACCGGCGGCGACCTGATCGTGCCGAAATTCCGTTCCCCGCGCGAGGTTCACCCACCGCTGGTCGTGCTTGCCGACGTTTCCGGTTCGATGAGCCAGTACACGCGCATCTTCCTGCATTTCCTGCATGCGCTGGCTGAGAAGCGGCGGCGCGTGCACACCTTCGTCTTTGGCACGCGCCTCACCAACCTGACGCGTCAGATGCGCCACCGTGACCCTGATGAGGCCCTGGCGGAAGCCTCGAAAGCAGTGAAGGACTGGTCGGGCGGCACGCGCATCGGCGACACGCTCCGCGAGTTCAACCGGCTGTGGTCGCGGCGTGTGCTCGGCCAGGGCGCGGTCGTGCTCCTGATCACCGACGGGCTCGAGCGCGACGACGTCTCGGGCCTGAGCGAAGAGATGGAGCGGCTGCGCAAATCCTGCCGCCGGCTGATCTGGCTCAACCCGCTGCTGCGCTTCGACGGGTTCGAGCCGCGGGCGCGCGGCGTGCGCGCCATGCTGCCGCATGTCGACGAGTTGCGGCCGGTGCACAATCTCGACGCGCTTTCCGACCTCTGCCTTTCGCTCTCCGAGAAAGGCTCGCGCAGCTTCGATCCGCGGTTTTGGCAAGGGCTTGGCAGCAGGCGAGCGGCGTGACCATATTCCCGGGGAAGGAGACGACGTCATGAGCCAGACAGCCCTACTCGACGAAGCCCGCGACCCGCTTCTGATCGCCGAGACCTGGATGAACGAAGGCAAGGAGGTCGCTATCGCTACCGTGGTCGAGACATGGGGCTCGGCGCCGCGGCCGGTCGGCAGCCATCTTGTCATCGACGCGGATGGCAATTTCCAGGGTTCCGTTTCCGGCGGCTGCGTCGAAGGCGCAGTGGTGGCCGAAGCGTTGGATATATTGGGCTCGGGCGGCTCGAAGATGCTGGAATTCGGCGTCGCGGACGAGACCGCGTGGCGCGTTGGCCTCTCATGTGGCGGGCGGATCAAGGTCTATGTGGAGCGGCTCGGCTGATGGACCCGTTCTCACTCAAGAAGCTCAACAGCGCACGCCGTGAGCGGCGCGCCGCGATCCTCATTACCGACTTGGGCGACGGCCGTGACCGCGTGGTCGAAGAAGGCGACGAGGTCGCCGGCGCGCTCGGCGCGGCAGTCGCGAAGGCTTTCCGTTCCGGCGTGTCCGGCTCCATCGAGGCGGAAGGCCGCACATTCTTCCTGAATGTTCATCTCCCGCATCCCCGGCTGGTCGCGATCGGAGCCGTCCACATCAGTCAGGCGCTGGCGCCCATGGCCAAGATCGCCGGATTCGATATGGAAATCATCGACCCGCGCACGGCCTTCGCGACGGCTGACCGCTTTCCCGATGTTCCCCTGTTTGCCGAATGGCCGGAAGACGCGCTGAAGGAGAAGCCGCTCGACAGCTACACGGCGGTTGCCGCGCTCACCCACGATCCCAAGATAGATGACTTCGCATTGAAGGCCGCTCTCGACGCCGGCTGCTTCTATGTCGGCGCGCTGGGCAGCCGCAAGACGCACGCCAGGCGGGTCGAGCGACTGCTTGCACTTGGTGCTTCGGGCGAAGACATCGAACGCATCCGTGCTCCGATCGGTATCGATATCGGCGCATCGAGCCCCTCCGAGATCGCGGTTGCGGTGCTCGCCGAAATCATTGCGGCGCTCAGGACGCGCAGTGCCGGCCGGCGCAAGAAGGATGTGGCCGCGTGAAGTTCGGCCCGCTTCCGATCGACGATGCGGTGGTTGGCGCGATACTCGCCCACGCGACGAGTGCCGGAGATAAGCGTTTCCGCAAGGCGCACCGGCTTTCGACCGATGACGTGGCGGAGTTGAGGCGGGCGGGGATCACCGAGGTGATCGCCGCCGTTCTCGACGTGGACGACCTCGTTGAAGATGAGGCGGCGGCACGCGTGGCACGCGCTCTTGCCGTCGACAAGATCGAGACGAAGACACCGGCCACCGGCCGAGTGAACCTCCACGCTCAAGCTGCGGGCATATTCACGGTCGACAAGGCTTTGATCGATGAGATCAATCGCGTCGACCCGGCGATCACGATCGCCACCGTGGCCGCGTTTGCGCCGGTCGAAGCCGGCCAGATGGTTGCAACCGTCAAGATCATCCCGTTCGCGGTCAGCAACGCGCTGGTCGAGAAAATCGAGAAGCTGGCGGCAAGCCGCGAGGCTTTCGCCGTCAGGCCGTACCGGCCGGTCAAGGTTGGCATCGTTCAGACAGTCCTGCCTAAGGTCAAGGAAAGCGTGCTCGACAAGACGGTGAAGATCACCGAGGCGCGGCTTCAGCGCTCCGGTAGCCGGGTCACCGCAGAGCGAAGGACCGAGCATCGTGAGGGGCCGGTTGCCGAAGCGTTGAAGTCGCTCGCCCGGGATAATGACATGGTCGTCATGTTCGGCGCCTCGGCAATGAGCGATCCGGATGACGTGATCCCGGCGGCGATCAGGCTCGCCGGCGGCGAGGTGATCCGAGCCGGCATGCCGGTTGATCCAGGTAACCTCATCGTGCTCGGCCGCTATGAAGGCAAGCCTGTGCTCGGCGCGCCCGGCTGCGCGAGGAGCCCGAAGGAGAACGGCTTCGACTGGGTGCTCGGCCGGCTGATTGCCGGTATCGATGTGAGCGACGCCGATATTGCCGGGCTCGGCGTCGGCGGGTTGCTGATGGAGATACCGACGCGGCCGCAACCGCGCGAGACCGCGGCGAAGCCGCGCCCATTGAGGGTGGACGCGGTGGTGCTCGCCGCAGGGCGATCCAGTCGCATGGGTGGGCCGAACAAGCTGATGGCGTTGTTCGACGGGCAGCCGCTGGTGCGGCGCACCAGCGACGTGGCGCTCGCAAGCCGGGCAGGGGAGGTGATCGTCGTCACCGGCCACCAGGAGGAGCGCGTTTCGGCAGCCCTCTCCGGCCTCGTCGTGCGGCGCGTCCACAATCACGGCTATGCCTTGGGTCTCGCTGGTTCGCTGAAGACGGGCGTACGCGCGCTTGCGCCCGAGGCTGACGGCGCGCTGATCATGCTCGGCGACATGCCGGGCGTGACATCGGCCGATCTCGACAGCCTGATTTCGGCTTTCGTGAAGTCGGCAGGTGCGGCGATCGTGCGCGCCGCCTATGAAGGCAAGCGCGGCAACCCGGTTATCCTGCCCCGCGCGCTGTTTCCCGAAGTCATGAAGCTCGAAGGCGATACCGGCGCGCGTCACATCGTCGAATCGGAGGGCAATGCGGTCGTCGATGTCGAGATCGGGGCAGGGGCGAGCGTCGATGTCGACACACCCGAGGCAATGCAGCTCGCCGGCGGCGTGCTGCAGGATTGAGACGGCGCAGCGATCATATCGTTGACAAGATGGCCGGGCAGACCGCAAGCCTTTCCCGGCTCTATTTCGAGGTAAGGTTTGTATCCCTTCGCGCCCCCCTCTGTCCTGCCGGACATCTCCCCCACAGGGGGGGAGATTGGACGACCGCTTTGGTTTCGCCAATCGCCAACACCGGAGATTGGCGAAATCCTTGATGACAGCCAATCTCCCCCCTTGTGGGGGAGATGTCCGGCAGGACAGAGGGGGGCGCGACAGCGCACCAGCAAATGGCTATTGGCCGCCATTGCGCTTCTAATTCTGCCATTGGCCGCCCCCGCCCAAGCGACACCCCTCCAACCCTTCAAGGACGATCTCTTCGCCTACCCGGCTACCCTCAAATCCGACGACGACGGCGCCTATCTCGTCGTCGACTACCGCGAGCTGCGTGACATCAACCAGCGCGACGAGGTGCCGGAGCGGCGGGTGAAGCGCGCCTATGTCTCGCTCGGCGTTCGCGGAGCCCAGAAGGATTTGAAGCTGCAGTCGCCCGCGGGCGAGCTACGCTTCTACGCCGTCGGCAAGACCGAAGGTGCCTCGGTCATCACGGTCTACCTGCACGGGCGGGGCGGCAGCCGCAAACAGGGAGTCGACGACTTCAGCTTCGGCGGCAATTTCAACCGGATCAAAAACCTGATGGTGGAAAATGGGGGTCTCTACCTCTCGCCCGACTTCTCGGATTTCGGCGACCAGGGCGCAGCGGAAGTCGCAGCGCTGGTAGAACACTATGCGCAGGCATCGCCCAACGCGAAATTGTTCGTCGCCTGCGGCTCGATGGGCGGCTACATCTGCTGGAAGCTCGCCGAGAATGATCGGATCGCGCCGCGGCTGTCAGGCCTGCTGCTGCTCGGCTCGGTCAATGACGACAACTTCCGTAACACGGCCGCCTTCAGGCGAAAGATGCCTGTCTTCTTCGGTCACGGCAGCCACGACACCGTCTTCGCTGTCGAAGGGCAGGAGGCTTTCTTCCGCTCTCTGCGCCGGACCAAAGGCGGCTATCCCGCGCGCTTCGTGCGCTTCGAGACCGGCACACACGGCACGCCGATCCGCATGACGGACTGGCGTGGCGTGCTCAACTGGATGATTTCAGTCGGAAGGTAAGTGCAGGGGCAGTTTACCTTTATCCGCTTGCGCTACATTGACCGCCGCCGATTTTACGGAAAACGCCCACCATTGCCTTCACGGCGCGCTTTCGAGGTCGATCACCGTTTGCGGATTGATCTCCTCGTCCTCGGTGGGATCGACTTCGTAGCGGACGAGCGTGAAGTCGCCATCGCGGAAGATCCATTTTCCGATCGAAGAGGCATCGCCGATACCACGCCACTTGTTGAAGGATGTCAGTGATTTGTCCTTTTCGTCGAAATCCGAATTCACGAGCTGGTCGGCGGCCGTGTAGCCGATCACCGTCATCGATTTCAGCTTGGTCTGTTCCTGATCCTCATAGCGGATGTCGAGCTCGGGTTCCGCAAACTGGAGCTGCCGGAAACCGCCCGAGTCGTCGGCGAGGTAATAGACTTCATTCGAATTGTAGGCGCCCATGCCGCAATCGAACTTGAAGAGCCGCATCTCGTGCTCCGGATCGCTGTCCGTCTCATATTTGTGGCGATATTTCAGCACGTGGATTTGCGGATCGGCCGCCCCAGGCTCGGCATCGGCCATCAGAGTCTGGCAGGTGTCGCTATAAGCCATTCTGAAAGCCTCGACGACCTTGTCGCGGGTGGGATCGCCCTTGGCCGCCGGGGTATCGCCACATTGTTCGGGCAGGGCGTCGGAGAGCGGCCCGTCCGCCGAGCCGGGCTTCAGTCCGCCTTGTTCGATGTGCATGGGCTGGAACCCTTGCTCCTGGATCGCAGGATTGGCGAGCCGGGCCGTGTAGCAGCCAGCGAACACCTTCTCGTCACCGTTCTTGTCTGTTGCTTTGATCGCAACGGGAACCTGAAAATAGACGCTGCCCGCAGCACCTTCCTCACTGATCCCGCCTGTGGCGACATCGACACGTTCCGTGTCGGCATAGCCCTTTACGAATTGATCGAAAGTCTTGGCGGGTTTCTGGTCGCCGAAATAGTCCCAGGCTCTGGCATATTCCTTGCGATTGACCGCATTGTAAAACGAGCGGACCAGTGCCCCCGCGTCGGAGCGGTTGTCGAGATACTGGTCTTCGGCGGACGCTATCGAGGGCAGTGCGACGGCGCAGGCGAGCGCGACGACTGCACGGACATTCTTCATGGACGACTCCCAACTTGAACGGGCGGAAGCTAACATGGATGTGGTGCCGTGTGGCCCCTTTCCGGCGGTGGCCTCAGGCTCAAATCTGATCGCGCAGAATCCCAAGGAGGAAGCACTTGTCCGTATCGCTCTATCACGTATCCGTTCCGATGTTCCTGCATTCACTCGGCTCGCTTGCAAACGTGCTGACCAAGGCGGAGGCCAACGCTGTGGAGCGAAAGGTCGAGCCCTCCGTGCTCGTCAACGCGCGGCTCTCCCCGGATATGTTCCCGCTGAAGCGGCAGGTGCAGCTCGCCAGCGATCACGCCAAAGGTGCGTCGTCGCGGCTCGCGGGCCGCGAGATTCCGCCCTACGAGGACACGGAAGAGACGTTCGCCGACCTTCATGCCCGCATCGCCAAGACCCGGGACTATCTCGGCACATTTGCCGAAATCGATTTCGAAGGAGCGGAAGACAGGCCTATCGTCATCAAAGGCCGGCAGAGAGACCTCAACTTCACCGGCCTGCAATATTTGCAGCACTTCGCGTTGCCGAACTTCTTTTTCCACCTTACCACGGCCTATGACATCTTGAGGCACAATGGCGTGCCTCTGTCGAAGGTCGATTTCCTGGGCAATCGGTAAACGCCGCTCGGAGGCAGGGCCATCGGAGGGGCGTGCTTTCAAACAGGATAGCTACGCCGCCCTATCCGGTTGTTCATTCGGATTTGAAAAGGGCCCACCTTGCCTGGAACTTTTCCGAGGCTGCGCCGTATTTCTACGCTGGCAGCTTGGGTCACGCCCGCGTGGTGCGTCTCACGTCGGGCAAAGCAGCCTCGGCATTCGCCTAAATTTCGCGGCGACGCGCATGCTCATTGTTAACGACCCGGCGCTAGGGTCCGGCTCGGAAGGGTAGTTCCAGAATTTCGGGGCAACAGGGGACCCTCAGTTCATGCGTGCGGGTGACAATCTCGATTTCGCGGCAATGCTCGACGAGCTGATCGCCGAATCGTTTCCCGAGCCGCAGCAACCGGTACGGCCGACAATCCGCTTCGATTACCTTTCTGTGGCAGAGGCGCTGCATTCCGGGCGCATCCGTGTTTCACCCGATGTCGCGGCGGCCGAATACAGGGACGCCGAGGCGGTGACCGAAGCACTGTTCGCAGCTGCGGAGGCCGCAAAGGCCGAGGAGGCTGAGCTGCCGTCGACCGAACCTGCCGCCATTTCCAAGGAGCTCGGCCTCAACGCCAGCGTCGCGCCCGAAGAACTCGCCCGAAGGCGCCGCGTCTTTGCCTTCAAGAACCATCCTGACCGGGTTGCGCCGCATCTTCGGCAAAGAGCGATGGTCAGGATGCAGGTCGCCAACATGTTGATCGATGAAGCGGAGCGCAAGGCCAAGCGCCGGGGGCGTTGAGTCCTCAGCCTGTGGCTGGCAACGGCGAGCGTGCTCCGTCGGCTTCCCCGCAAAGGGACGATGGTCTATCGTGCGTTTCTCCCGGGCGCCACTCCCGCGCCCAATCCTTCCGGAGTTCAGCCATGCAGAAGCGCCGTCTCGGCCGCACTGATCTTCATGTCTCCGCAATCTGCCTCGGTACTATGACCTGGGGCCAGCAGAATACCGAGGACGAAGCTCGCCGGCAGATGGACCTTGCCGTCGATCGCGGCGTCAATTTCATGGATACCGCTGAGCTCTATCCGATCCCTCCCAAGCCGGAGACGCAGGGGCGCACCGAGACCTATATCGGCAAATGGATGAGGGCTCGTAAGAATCGCGACAAGGTGATTCTGGCCACCAAGGTGGTAGGACGCACGGCGAACAGCTGGTTTCGCGGAGACCGGCCGTCGAAGCTGGTGCGCGCCGACATTTTCGACGCGATCGAGAAGTCGCTGAAGCGCCTCGGCACCGACTATGTCGACCTCTACCAGATCCATTTTCCGGAACGGGTGGTTCCGTGGGGTGCGAACCCTACGCGGGTCGGCACGGCGCCAGGGCGGCGCGACGAGGACGAGACCCCTATTGCCGAGACGCTCGCCGTCTTCGGCGAGCTGGTGAAGGCGGGTATGATCCGCCACTTCGGCCTGTCGAACGAAAGCTCCTGGGGCGTGATGCGCTTCATCGCCGAGAGCGACAATGGCGTCGGCCCGCGCCTCGTGTCAGTGCAGAACGCCTACAACCTCGTCAACCGCACCTATGAGGTGAACCTCGCTGAGACCTGTGAGCGCGAGAGCGTCAGCCTGCTGGCGTACTCACCTCTGGCACAGGGTTATCTCACCGGAAAATACGATCATGGCGCCCGGCCGCCCGGTGCGCGCTCGACGCTGTTCAATCGCGGCCAGCGCTACGAGACGCCGGGCGCGCCCGAGGCACTGCTCGCCTATAACGACCTCGCGCGCAGCTTCGGCCTGGAGCCTGCCCAGTTCGCCAACGCCTATGTAACGAGCCGATGGTTCGTGACCTCGAACATCATCGGGGCGACTAGTATGCCGCAGCTCGAAATGGCCCTGTCCACGGTCGATATCGCCTGGACCGACGAGATGCAAAAAGCGGTCGACGGGCTGCATCAAAGGCTCGGTAATCCGTGCCCCTGACATTGACCCGAGCGACTGCCAATGGCCCCTTGAACTCGATGCAGCTCAGGCGGATAGTCGTTCAGCACCCCAGATTTCGTTGAGGAACTCCTGGAGCGGACCATGGCGTCGAGATCGTTGAAGGCGAGAAGGCCACAGTCAGTTTCGATGGTCATCGCTGCATCCACGCGCGGCGATGTGTGATGGGCGAGCCGCAAGCGTTCAAGGCCAATGTAAAGGGACCGTGGATCGATCCCGATGCCACTGACGTGGAAGCGCTGATGCGGATCGCCCACAATTGCCCGTCGGGCGCGATCCACGTGACGCGCAAGGACGGCGGTGCCAATGAAGGCCCGCCCGCCGCTAACGTCGTCATCGTCCGGGAGAATGGGCCGCTCGCCTTTCATGCGGACCTGCGCATCAATGGCGAAGAGGTCGGTTTCCGCGCCACGCTCTGCCGCTGCGGTCTTTCGCGCCGCAAACCTTATTGCGACAACTCGCATATCAAAGGCGGTTTCGTCGCAACTGGCGAGCCCGCCTCGAAAGAGACCGAACTGAAGATCACCGATCTCGTCGGTGCGGTCGAAGTGCAGCCGGTGCGAAACGGCCCGCTGATGGTCACCGGCAAGCTCGAGGTCGAATCCGGCACCGGCCGCTGCGTCGATCGCGCCGAGAAGACCTGGTTCTGCCGCTGCGGGCACTCTTCCAAGAAGCCATTCTGCGACGGCACGCACAAGGCGGTCGGCTTCCAGGCACCTTAAGCAGGAACAGCTGCCCGAACAGCCTCAGATCTGATCCTTCAGCATCCGAGCGACGGATAGCGGCATCAAGGTTTCCGGCACTTCGCACGTCTTCGAGCCGGACTCGTTCTTGCGCGTGACGACATAGACGTACCGATCGGCGCCAGGGTCGGGGGGGAGGGGGCGTTTTCGGCCAAGTAGCTTCTCGAGGGCGTCTCTGTCCTCCTGGTCGAGGGAATCGGCATCGATCTCCCCATACGCTCTGATGCTGGCAAAGCCGCCACGCCTCTCGATGATGAAGCGATCCATCGAAATCCAAAATCCTCGCCTGACAAGATTCGCCGTCGCCGGTATCGACCCTCAGCGAACGCCCACGCTGGTCCAGGCGTCATTCACGGCAGCATATATGGCCGGCTCGTCGGGAAACAACTGCTTTGCCATGGCCCTTGTAAGCCTGGCGAAGGATTTGAATCTCATGTTTTTGGTGGCCCGGTCACTCGTCAGCGCGGCGTACCAGACTCGCCCAGCCTTCTCCCAGGATCGCCCGCCGATCGACTTCGCCGCTTGGTAAAAGGCGAAATTCGGAATGCCGCTGTTGAGGTGCGGATCGCCTTGGGGAACATAGTTCCTATAGTCGAACGGCTGCCGCGACATGCAGTGAGCGCCGCCTGGGTTCGAAAGGTCCCTGAGGCAGGTGTAGCCCTTGGCGCTTGCGGCCGGCCCCATGATGTCGGCTCCAATCAGCCAGTCGGCGTTTTCGACAGTCTGGCCGGCCTGCCACTGACGAAACATGGAGCCGAACGCGTCGGAGATGCTCTCGTTCAGGGCGCCGGCCTCATTCGTGTAGACCAGCCCGGCGGTATACTGCGTCACGCCATGCGTGAGCTCATGGCCGATGACGTCGTTGGACCTGGTGAAATCCAGGAATATCTGTCCGTCCCCGTCGCCATAGACCATTTGCGAGCCGTTCCAGAAGGCATTGCTATAGGCGACGTCGTAGTGAATCGAAGACATGAGCGTCATGCCATGATCGTCGACGGAGTTGCGGCCGAAGCAGGTGTTGAAGAAATCAGCGACGGCCGTCGTCTCGTCGAAAGTACGTTTCGCAGTGGCATCCGAAGACGAGCTAGGATTGCGGATCGGAGTACCCGGCAAGGAGGTCGAGTGCTGGCAGTCATAGACCGTAACCGCCGGTTTCGGCGCAAGCACTGTAGTCGGAGGATTTGCGGCGAGGCTTGCCTGAATTGCCTGGTTGTGCGCGACGCGCAGCTTTCGCCATATCGGTTCTAGCGCAGCTGTTGTGCGAAACGCCTCACGAGACGGAGCCGGGAGGGACCGGTCATTTGCAAAGCGCTCGATCACGTTCCTGGGGACAATACAACATCCGCAGCGTGCAAACATAGCTGCACCCCTCCGAGCTTCCGGACGAATACGTCCAGCTTACTACGCCACGGGAATTTTCAAACTGAAATAGTATGGCGGCCTGAAAGCAACAAAAGCTCAAGCAGTTACAACGGAATATTGTCGTGCTTCTTCCAAGGGTTTTCGAGATCCTTGTTCCTGAGTAGCCGCAATGCGCGCGCCACCCGGCGGCGCGTAGAGTGGGGCATGATCACCTCGTCGACATAGCCGCGCTCGGCGGCAACGAAGGGCGACAGAAAGCGGTCCTCGTAGGCCTTGGTATGCGCCGCGATCTTCTCGGCATCGCCGATGTCCTTGCGGTAGATGATCTCGACTGCGCCCTTGGCTCCCATCACCGCAATCTGGGCAGTGGGCCAGGCATAGTTGATGTCGCCGCGCAGATGCTTTGACGCCATCACGTCATAGGCGCCGCCGAATGCCTTGCGCGTGATCACCGTCACCTTCGGTACGGTTGCTTCCGCATAAGCGAAAAGCAGCTTGGCGCCGTGCTTGATCAGCCCGCCATATTCTTGCGCGGTGCCCGGCAGGAAACCGGGCACGTCGACGAAGGTAACGATCGGGATGTTGAAGCAATCGCAGAAGCGCACGAAGCGCGCCGCCTTGCGGCTGGCGTCGGAATCGAGGACGCCGGCGAGCACCATCGGCTGGTTGGCGACGAAGCCGACGGTGCGGCCCTCCATCCGGCCGAAGCCGGTCACGATGTTCTTCGCGAAGGAGGCCTGGATCTCGAAGAAGTCGCCCTCGTCGGCCGTCTTCAGAATGAGTTCCTTGATGTCGTAGGGCTTGTTGGCGTTGTCCGGGATCAGCCGGTCGAGTGACAAATCGTGGTCTGTCGCCGACTGACGGCAATCCACTTCGGGAATCTCGGCCGTGTTCGACGCCGGCAGGAAATCGACGAGCCGGCGCATCTGGAGCAGCGCCTCGATGTCGTTGTCATAGGCGCCGTCGGCGATCGACGACTTCGTGGTGTGCACGGAGGCGCCGCCGAGTTGTTCGGACGTGACCGTCTCGTTGGTGACGGTCTTCACCACGTCCGGCCCGGTGACGAACATGTAGGAGGTATCGCGCACCATGAAGATGAAGTCGGTCATGGCCGGCGAATAGACGTCGCCGCCGGCGCAAGGGCCCATGATCACCGAGATCTGTGGGATCACGCCTGAGGCAAGCACATTGCGCTGGAAGACCTCGGCATAGCCGCCGAGAGCCGCCACACCCTCCTGGATGCGCGCGCCGCCGGCGTCGTAGAGGCCGACGATCGGCGCACGGTTGCGCAGCGCCATGTCCTGCACCTTCATGATCTTCTCGGCATGCGCTTCCGAGAGCGAGCCGCCGAAGACCGTAAAGTCCTTGGCGAACAGGAAGACCGGCCGGCCATTCACGGTGCCCCAGCCGGTGACGACACCGTCGCCCGGGATCTTGGTCTTCTCCATGCCGAAATCGGTCGAGCGGTGTTCGACATACATATCGAATTCCTCGAACGAGCCTTCGTCGAGGAAGACCTGGATGCGCTCGCGCGCGGTCAGCTTGCCGCGTGCGTGCTGGCCGGCGATGCGGGTTTGGCCGCCTCCGGCGCGGGCGATCTCGCGCCGCCGCTCCAGTTCCCTAAGCACGTCCTTCATGGCGGATCCCCAGTCAGATGTTTGCCAGCTATTTCGGCGTGGTACCATGCCGGCAAGCCTGCGCAAACGGACAACAGGGACAGTCTGTTCAGCTCCGCACCGATCTCAATTGTCCGACTTCGCGCTTGAGAACGCCCCCGACATCCTCCTGACGCAGCCGATGCGGTCCAACGCTTCGGACAGCACCATGTCGAGGCACTTGGTCCTAGCATTGGCAAACAGCGACTGGATGCCCGGGCGGCTCAGTTGTTTCGTGGCTTGGTCTGTCCCAGCCACAGCGCCATCAGTTCGGCGCGGTTGCCGACGCCGTATTTTCGGTAGAGGCGTTGCAGGTATTCGTTGGTGGTATTGGGGCTGTGTGCCATGCCGGCGGCAATCTGCTTAGTGCTCTTGCCTTGCAGTAGTAATTGCAGGACTTGCTGCTCGACCGGCGTCAGCGGCGTGTCAGCCAGCATTAGGCCGTGCCCCAGCAACAGCCTGCGCCAGAGCCAGCGCAGGCTGCGCAGCGCCTGTTCCGCCAGTGCGCAGTCGTCGCGGGTGAAGCGCGTTTGCGCGCGGAAAAAGGCCAGTCCGGCTTCTGCGTCCTCGTTCACCGGTGCGCCCACGAACATGACGTCGGCCGCATTCATGCCCTTGCGAAAAATATGGCGGTAGAAGTCGCTCTCGAACCATTCCGGCTCCACCAGGTCCGCAATGAGCAGGACGCGGAACCGTCCTGCCTGCGCGTGAAAGCGCACGGATTTCATGTCCGGGCCGTCCTCATAGCTTCGCTGGTAGTCACGAATGGTGGTGTCGATGCCGGGTAGAGGGTGCAGGTAGGTCATCACCGGCATACGCCAGCCCCCGAGCGCGTCATTCAGATTCGGCTGAGCCAGCCGCACGGCGCCAGACCACATGGCATTGTCCGCTTCCAGCAGCGCGCATAGCTCGCTCAGAAGGTACTGGCGCGCATCGACGACTTGGCTGGACGAGAAATCAGCCAGCGCGTCCCACAGGGCATAGACGCGGGTTTGCCAGTCGGAGGTGGCGGGGGAAGCAGGCATAACAGGCTCCAGCAAGCAGGCCGTGGTTGGAGGAGGTGGGCAAGCCAGCCGCGTCCCCTAATCCTGAGGGACGACAAGCGTGCAACGCCCGGTTACAGAGAAAAAGACTTGTGAATCAAGTGCCGGGCAACATGCAACGCCGAAACCAGCATCATCCGACTGACGATGAAGAAGCAGGTGGCCCAGGAGGTCTGAGGCCCCGCTGCGAACTCTCATCATGTCCGGCCGTCGAAATTGGATCGGTCTTGATCCGTGCCGGTGCCGCCTGCGCCTTCCAGGCGCGCAGATAGATAAATGCGCCACACCCCGCGAGCGCCTGATCGAACGCGTGTTGCAAAAGATTCCAGGAAAGGGACGCTGAAGTTGAAACGCCGTCACGTCCAGCCGCGCCTTATTCACGACAATGTAGCCGCTGCGCTTCCTTCACCATTCAATCGCTTCAAGCTCTCCACCGCGCTTGCCGGTTCGCTGCTCCTGATGGCCTCTTCAGCCTTCGCCCAGGCAGCGGGCGGGGATGGTGGCGACGGTGATGCCGGTTTTGGGGGCAGCGGCGGCACGGCTGGTGCAGGTGGTGTCGCCGGGACAGACGGCGGCGCAGCCGCCTTCGGTAACGGCGGCGGAGGTGGCGGCAGCAATGACGCCGCTGGCGGCAATGGCGGCAACGGCGCCTCAAATAGTCCGTACGGAGGCGGTGGCGGCGGTGGCGGTGGCGGTAGCGGCGTCGGCGGCGGTGGAGGCGGCGGTGGTGGAAGCAGCGGCAGCGGCAGCGCCGGCATCGGCGGCGGCGCCGGGGACATCGCCATTTCCACGAATAGCGGGACGATCCAAGGCCGTAGTGGCAGCAATGGTGGTGGCGGCAGCGGCGGCGGAGGAGCCGGCATCGGCGGCGGTGGTGGCGGTGGCAGTGGCGGCGGTAGTAGCGGTGGCGGCGCCGGTGGCGGCGTCGGCGATATCACCGTTTCCACGAACAGCGGCACGATCCAGGGTGGCGACGGCGGGGGCATCGGAGGCGTCGGCATCCGCGTCGGCGGCGGGGCCGGGATCGGCGGGGGCGGGGCTGGCAGCGGCGGCGGGGGAGGTGGCGGCAGGGGGGGCGACGTCGGCAACATTGTCGTTTCCGCAAATAGCGGGACAATCCAGGGCGGCAGCGGCGGCCTCAGAGGCGGAGACGGCATCGGCAGTGGCGGCGAGGGCAGCCTTTTCGACGGCGGAGCTGTCGCTGGCTCCATCTACCTCAACAACACTAGTGCAGGCGTGGTGCGAGGCGGCAACGGCTGGGGAGCCGGCTTCGGTGGCGCGGGCGTTCGCGGCCAGAACGCGACTATCGTCAATGCCGGAACGATCGCCGGAGGGCTGAATGGCAACGGCAGCCAGGCTGCCGCAATGGTCCTGACGGGAGGCGCCAACAGCCTGAGACTGGTGGGCACGAACTGGTCGCTGGTCGGCGATATCCAGGTGAACGTGAGCAGCAGCCTTTCCTTTACCCAGACCGACAATCAGACATTGGCGAACACGATCAGCGGCAATGGCGCTGTGATCCAGAACGGCTCCGGCACGCTGAGGCTTTCGGGAGCCAATACCTACACCGGCGGCACGACGATCGATGCCGGCACGCTGCAAGTGTCAGCCGATAACAATCTGGGCGCGGCCAGCGGCGGGCTAGTCTTCAACGATGGCACGCTGGCGGCCACGGGCAGCTTCGATACCAGCCGCAGCGTCACGCTTGCTGCGACCGGGGGGGTCGACGTGGCGGGGAACATGACGCTGGGGCTTACCGGCGCAATCACCGGCGCAGGCGATCTGATAAAGCGGGGCGCCGGCACGCTGAGGCTTTCGGGAGCCAATACCTACGCCGGCGGCACGACGATCGATGCCGGCACATTGCAAGTGTCGGCCGATAACAATCTGGGCGCGGCCAGCGGCGGGCTGGTCTTCAACGATGGTACGCTGGCGGCCACGGGCAGCTTCGACAGCAGCCGCAGCGTCACGCTTGCTGCGACCGGAGGGTTCGACGTGGCGGCCAACGTGACGCTGGGCCTTACCGGCGCAATCACCGGCGCTGGCGATCTGATAAAGCGGGGTGCCGGCACGCTGACGCTTTCGGGAACCAACACCTACATCGGCGGCACGACGATCGATGCCGGCACGTTGCAAGTGTCGGCCGATAACAATCTGGGCGCGGCAAGCGGCGGGCTGGTCTTCAACGATGCTACGCTGGCGGCCACGGGCAGCTTCGACACGAGCCGCAGCGTCACGCTTGCTGCGACCGGAGGGTTCGACGTGGCGGCCAACGTGACGCTGGGCCTTACCGGTGCAATCACCGGCGCTGGCGATCTGATCAAGCGGGGCGCCGGCACGCTCAGGCTTTCGGGAGCCAATACCTACGCCGGCGGCACGACGATCGATGCCGGCACATTGCAAGTGTCGGCCAATAGCAATCTGGGCGCGGCGAACGGCGGGCTGGTCTTCAACGATGGTACGCTGGCGGCCACGGGCAGCTTCGATACCAGCCGCAGCGTCACACTTGCTGCGACCGGAGGGTTCGACGTGGCGGCCAACGTGACGCTGGGCCTTACTGGCGCAATCACCGGCGCTGGCGATCTGATCAAGCGGGGCGCCGGCACGCTGCGGCTGGACAATACCGGCAATAGCTATGGGAACACGTTCGTCGCAGCGGGAACGCTCATCGGCAACAGCGCCTCGGTCTCCGGCAATGTCGGCAATGCTGGCACGCTGATCTTCGATGAGACGACGAATGGCATTTTCGGCGGCGCTATCGCCGGATTCAACGGCACGAATGGCGCGGTGATCAAGCGGGGGGCCGGGGTTCTTACCCTCGCGGGAACATCCAACCTGGACTGGACTATTTCGGCGGGCGGACTTGTCACGACGGCAGAACGCTTCTCCGGCAACGCTGATATCGCCTCGGGCGCGTCGCTCACCTTCAATCAACTGGTCAACGCTGCCTGGGGCGGTGTGCTCACCGGCACGGGCAACTTCGTCAAGACCGGAAGCGGCACGTTCCTTTATGACGGCCAGAGCGCGTCCTTCGCCGGAACCACCAATGTTGCGGCGGGCAGCCTTATCGTCGGTTCGGATACGACCCATGCGGGCGCGGTGCTCGGTGGCTCCATGAACGTGCTGAAGGACGCCGCACTCGGTGGCCACGGCACGGTGGGTTCGGGCGTTGGATCACTCGTGACGATCGCCCCGGGAGGCATGCTTTTACCTGGCAACTCGATCGGCACGCTCACCATCAACGGCGATCTGGTCCTCAATCAGGGATCGGTCTTTGCCGTCGAAGTCGGTCCGGCTAGCACCGCCTCCGATCTCGTTCATGTGATCGGCACTGCCACCCTCAGGGGTGGATCGGTCGCCCATATCGGCGCCGGCGGGACCTACAATCCGCATTCGACCTACACCATCCTGTCAGCGGATAGCGGCTTGAACGGTGCCTTTACCGGCGTCACGTCGAACTTCGCGTTCCTTCACCCGTGGCTCAGCTATGACCCTAACAGTGTCTATCTGACGCTCGCGCGCAATGACGTGGCCTTTGCTTCGGCGGCTGCCACGCGTAATCAGCGGTCAACGGCGAACGCAATCGACAGCATCGGCTTCGCCGCAGGCAATCCGCTCTATGACGCCATCGTGCAATTGCCCGATGACGACGCGATGCTCCGTCGGAGCTTCGATGCCCTCTCGGGCGAGATCCACGCCAGCGCGAAGACGGCCCTGATCGAGGACAGCCATTTCGTTCGCGATGCCGCGATTGATCGCATCCGCTCTGCCTTCGGCGATGTTGCGGTATCGTCCGTGCCGGTGATGAGCTATGTCGAGGGCAGTCCGAGGTTCACCGCTGCCGCCGCGCCAGCCGAGCGTTTCAGTATCTGGGGCTATGGCTTCGGGTCGTGGGGGCAGGCAAGCGGCGACGGCAACGCCGAGCGGCTCAACTACGATACCGGCGGCTTCCTGGCCGGTATCGATGCGCCTGTCTTCGATACATGGCGGTTCGGCATTCTTGGCGGCTACAGCCGCACCAGTTTCAATGTGAAGGACCGCGCTTCGTCGGGCTCGAGCGACAACTATCACCTCGGCCTCTATGGCGGGACCCAACAGGGTAATCTCGGCTTCCGCACCGGTGCGGCCTACACCTGGCACGATCTTGAGACCGCTCGCTCGGTTGCCTTCCCCGGCTTCGCCGACAGCCTCAAGGGCAGCTACAACGCCGGAATATTCCAGGCGTTCGGCGATGTCGGCTATCGCATCGATACGTCGGCCGTGTCGCTCGAACCCTTCGCCAATCTCGCTTATGTCAGCCTGAACACTGGCAGCTTCGGCGAGCAAGGCGGAGCGGCGGCGCTGCATGCCGAGGGGCAGAGCACCAATACTACCTTGACGACACTGGGTCTGCGCGCTTCGGCGACCTTCGATCTCGGTGGCGTCAGCACGACAGCGCGCGGTTCACTCGGCTGGCAGCACGCCTTTGGCGACACGACCGTCTTGTCTGCGCAGGCGTTCTCGGCGGGTGACGCTTTCACGGTCGCGGGCGTGAGCATTGCTAAGGATGCCGCGGTCGCGGAAGCCGGTCTTGATCTCAGGCTGACGCCTTCCGCCACGTTTGGCATCTTCTACCAGGGCCAAGTTGCAGCCGATGCCCAGGAGCACGGCTTGCAAGCGAACCTCAAGCTGCAGTTCTGACAAGGACAGGGCGAGTGACGGCAATCGTCACCCGCCTTGGGACCATGCCCCAATCGGGCTGGCCGCAGCCGCTGGTGCCGGATCTGGCGTTCGTCGCGATGCCGGGAACTTCGAATGACGCGCTCGCTGTGCGACTGCTTCGATCGCCCGATTGCTGTTACCAGCTGCCTGTATTGGGCATCGATGCCCAAGGCTCCTGGATCGGCAGCGGCTCGCCTTCCTGCAGAAGCTCGATCGAGATGTTGTCCGGCGACTTGACGAAAGCCATGTTGCCGTCGCGCGGAGGCCGGTTGATGGTGACGCCGGCATCCATCAGGCGCTTGCAGGTCTCGTAGATGTTGTCGACCTTATAGGCGAGGTGGCCGAAATTGCGCCCGCCGCTATAGACCTCCGGGTCCCAGTTGTAGGTAAGCTCGAGTTCCGGTGCGCGTGCTGTCGCAGAGGTCGACTTGTCCTTCGGGGCCGCGAGGAAGATCAGGGTGTACCGGCCCTTATCGTTCTCATGCCGGCGGATCTCCTCCAGCCCAAGCTTGTTGCAGTAGAAATCCAGCGACCTGTCGATGTCGGTGATGCGGACCATGGTGTGCAGATAGCGCATGATTTATTCCTTTGCTTGGCAATCGAACGCGCGATTACATAGGGCGACGGCAGTCGGGAGGGCAACAGAGGACGGCCGCCGATGACCACCCCATGCCATAGTATTTCTAGGCAACAGGGGAAAATTACACGGCACCACTTGCATAAGTGGGAATGTCGAGTGTTATCCTTAAGTCAAGAATCAGGTTGCAGCGGTACTCGGAAAGGGTGCGTTCTTATGGGGGACAAGGCCTCTTTAATGGGGCGCGACGCGGAATATGGAGACGCGTTGACCCGTGACGACGGCGGCGAAGCCACCGATCTCATGGAGTTGTCCGGCGCCATAAAATGGTTCGACGTCGCGAAAGGCTACGGCTTTATCCTGCCGGACAATGGTGGGGGTGACGTGTTGCTGCACGTGACCTGCCTTAGGCGTGACGGCTTCCAGACGGCACTGGAGGGAGCGCGGGTCGTCTGTCTCGTGCGCCAGGGTGAACGCGGGCTGCAGGCTTTTCGCGTGCTTTCGATGGATAGCTCGACCGCGGTGCATCCTGCCGAGCAGCCGGTGCAACGCACTCACGTCGTGGTGACTCCCGAGAGTGGGCTCGAGCGCGCCTTGGTCAAATGGTTCAACCGCACGAAAGGCTTCGGCTTTCTGACACGCGGCGAAGGCACCGAAGACATCTTCGTGCATATGGAGACGCTCAGGCGCTTCGGCATCACGGAGCTCAGGCCCGGCCAGGTCGTGCTCGTTCGTTATGGCCGCGGCGACAAGGGCCTTATGGCTGCCGAAATTCATCCTGATATGGGTACGCTGCCGGTCTCGCACTGAGGTGTGTGGACATTCGCAAGCATGATCCCGAATTGACGGTCAGCGCAGCAAAACGTGCAGACTTTTCGGCCAAGATCATGCGACAAGATAGGAGCTTGGAGCAGGATGAGTGACTCCACTCCGATTAATCCTGCTCGAATATGAGCGGCCGAACCCGGGATTCTTCATGCTGCGCTATTTCTGGCAGACGGCAGGCGCCGTTTTTGTTGCGGTCGCCGTTATAGGCCTGTTCCTGGCGATGAAATCGCCGAGCTCGGCCGACAGTCGGGCGATGGTCCTTCCGGTCGATCCGGAACCGCTCATCATCGAGACGAAGGAGGGCGGGCGCTCCTTCACGATCGAGATCGCCAAGAACCCCGGTGAGCGCGAGCGCGGGCTGATGTTCCGCCAGGACATGGATCCCGACCACGGCATGCTCTTCGTCTTCGATGCCCAGCAGCAGCTCGGCTTTTGGATGAAAAACACGCCGATGCCGCTCGACCTGATCTTTATCTCCGAGAACGGCACGGTGAGGGCCATCAAGAAGGGGGAACCCTTTTCAGAAGCGCTCATCTCGCCAGGCGAGCCGGTGCGCTTCGTGCTGGAGCTGAAGGCGGGGACTGCTGCGAAGAACGGCATTGCCCGTGGCGACAAGGTGCGCCACAAGGCCATCAATCAGGAATAAGGCAGACGGCATGCAGTTCTTCTCGCATGAAGGGTTTGAGCTCGCCTTCATCGATGAAAGGCCGGCGTCCGGGTCGGGCGAGCCTGTGCTGCTGATCCATGGCTTTGCTTCCAACCACAGGACCAACTGGGTGACGCCCGGTTGGGTCAAGACGCTGACCGACGCCGGCTATCGAGCGATAGCCTTCGACAATCGCGGCCATGGAGCATCGTCGAAGAGCTATGACCAGGCCGACTATTATCCGGACAAAATGGCCGGCGACGCGGCGGCCCTGCTTCTGCATCTGGGCATCGAGCGATCCCATGTGTTCGGCTATTCGATGGGTGCACGGATCTCGGCGTTCCTCGCCCTTGCAGAGCCGCAACTGATCGCGTCCCTGATCCTGGGCGGGCTCGGAATCGGTATTGTCGACGGGGTCGGCGAGTGGGACGAGATCGCGGACGCCCTCGTCGCCCTCGATCCCGCGGCCATTTCGGACGATAGAGGCCGTATGTTCCGTACTTTTGCCGACCAGACGAAGAGTGACCGGGAGGCGCTCGCCGCATGCATAGCGACCTCGCGCGAACTGCTCAGCGAGGATGACGTGTCGCGCATCGCCCAGCCGACCCTGATTGCCGTCGGCACGAAAGACGACATCGCCGGCTCGGCAGAGGCGCTCGCCGCGCTGATGCCGAATGCAGTCGCCTTCCCGATCGAAGGTCGCGACCACATGCTTTCGGTCGGCGACCGCACCTTGAAGAAGCGGGCGATCGATTTTCTCAAGGCGCATCCGATCAGCGAATAGAAACATAGCGCCGTTCCGCTGCGAATCGATCGGCGACCTGCCCGTCCTCAGCGCCCTTGAAAGAGCGGCATTCAATTCCACTTGAGACAACGATAAGGAAAATAGTGTTCAATCGGACACACATTTGACCTATATCGTGCGGCCAAACAGGAGACGCCGATGAACTCGATCGTTGCACAGCGAAGCGGCAACCTGCAGCCCGTCGATCCGATCTGGACGAGCATACGTGACGAGGCGCGGGAGGCCGTCGAGCGCGATCCGCTGCTTGCAGCCTTCCTATACGCGTCGGTCCTCAACCACGAGAAGCTCGAATACGCGGTGATCCACCGTATCGCCGAACGCCTGCATCATCCCGATCTCAGCGCGGATATCATCCGCCAGACTTTCCATGCGATGCTGGCCGACAGGCCCGAATGGGCGAGCATCGTCCGCGTCGACATCCAGGCCTATTACGATCGCGATCCGGCCTGCGACCGCTTCCTGATGCCGGTGCTCTACTTCAAGGGCTTCCATGCCATCCAGACGCATCGTCTCGCTCATTGGCTCTGGATCCAAGGCCGCAGGGACTTTGCGCTCTACCTTCAGAGCCGGTCCTCCTCCGTGTTCCAGACCGACATCAACCCGGCCGCGAAGATGGGCAAGGGTATCTTCATCGACCATGCCACCGGCCTAGTGGTCGGCGAGACGGCAGTCATCGAAGACAACGTCTCAATCATGCAGGATGTGACGCTGGGCGGCACCGGCAAATCCGGCGGCGACCGGCATCCCAAGATCCGCTACGGCGTCCTGATAGGTTCCGGCGCGAAGGTCCTCGGTAATATCGAAATCGGCCACTGCGCCAAGATTGCAGCCGGCTCGGTCGTGCTGTCCGCAGTGCCGCACAACAAGACCGTGGCAGGTGTGCCGGCTCGCATCGTCGGCGAAGCCGGATGCGACCAGCCGTCCAGGCAAATGGACCAGCTCCTGCCTTCGCAGAGCATGGACCAGGTGATCAGCTTCGACATCTGAGGCGGCTAGGGCAGTCCGGAAATAGCCGGCCCGCCTTTACACAGCCATCCTTCACATGCCAGAAGCGCGTCTCGATTCGAAACACCAGCGACGCCGGAGGCTGTGTTGAAGCCAGAAGAGATTCGTAAGCTCGACGCCTTTTTCAAGCGAACCTTCAAGAACCCTGCGCTTCAGGTCAAGGCTCGCCCGCGCAAGGATGATTCTTGCGAGCTCTATATCGGGGACGAATTTCTCGGCATCATCTTCAAGGACGAGGACGAGGGCGACCTGTCCTACAATTTTTCGATGGCGATCCTCGACGTGGATCTCGAATAGGAGTCTAGCTCTTTCCGCTCCTGATCAGCTTGCGCGCCTGCCCGGCGATCGCCTGGTCGAGTGCTTGCCAATCCTTCAGAAGCTCCAACGGAAAGCGGTAGGTGAGGCTGAGATCGTCGCCGACATGGATGTCGCGCTGGCAGGGCGCCAGTGATTCCTCAGCGCTCGGTCCGGTCAGGCAGCGCGCGACGAAAGGCTCGGCGCCGGAGCGGGGCGCGACAGCAAGCTCCTCGTTGATGTAGCCGGACTTCTCGTTGAAATCGTAGAAGGTCACGCCTGATGGCCCGGCCTTCCCGCGAGGAACGATCAGCGACTGGTAGATCGGCTCGAAGCGGCCGCTCATGTCGCGCGACATCATTCGTTCCTCGATTGAGAGGAAGATGATCCGCCGCGTTCCGCCGACATTGTTGAAGTCGTTGCTGAGGCCCGTGCTGTACCCATTCATGTCGGGCCAGTGAAGGTACAGGTCGAGCCTGGGGGCGATGCCGTCGCGCCGGTCGCGCTCGAAACGGATCGCATTTGCCGGCGCCGAGATCACGTTGTTGCCGATAACGACCTGCTGGACCGTGGTGTCGTCGGTATGTCCGGCCATCACGATCGACTTCCCGAGCCATTTGCCGCCGATGCTGATAAGAACCGACAGCAGGGCCAGGGAGCCGAGGATATAAAAGACGCGCCACATGAAGGCCGAATCGATCGGCCTGATTTCAGGTTGCACTGTCGCGGCCTGCTGTTTCATTTGCAGCGTTCCTGACGGGAAAGGCTCTGGGTTGCAGGGCGGAGGCACGCACCGCGTCGCAGATTGTGCGAGCTGCATGGTAAACGGAAGGTAAAGGCCGGCGAGGCCAGCCTTGTCGAACGCCTGCGCGATCCGATAGGCTGGGGTTTCGTTTGATGCCAATCTCCCGAGAGATAAAACGTCATGCCGATCTATTCCCTCGACGGAGTGGAGCCGCAGTTCGAGGACGCCGCGACCAACTGGATTGCGCCGGATGCCGTGCTGATCGGCCGCGTGCGCCTTGCCCGTGACGCAAGTGTCTGGTTCGGCGCGGTGATCCGCGGCGACAATGAATTGATCGAGATTGGCGCTGGCTCCAATGTGCAGGAGCATACGGTTATGCACACCGATCCGGGCTTCTCGCTGATGATCGGCAGCGGCTGCACGGTTGGCCATAGGGCGACGTTGCACGGCTGCACGATCGGCAGCAACAGCCTGGTCGGGATGGGCGCGATCATACTCAACGGCGCGAAGATCGGGGCGAACAGCCTCGTCGGCGCCGGCGCCCTGGTGACCGAAGGCAAGGAATTCCCGGAGCGTTCCCTGATCGTCGGAACACCCGCGAAGGTGATCCGCACGCTCGACGATGCGGCAGTGGAGCGGCTCAAGAAATCTGCCGAGCACTATGTCGAAAACGGACGTCGATTCCTGTCCAGGTTGAAGCTCGTCTAGCTGTCTTGTGTGGTGCGAATCGAGTGGGCGGCATGTTTAGCGCAGCGTTGCGCAACAAGGCATGTTCTGCCTGCGAGTATTCTTGTCGCTCGCTGTCTAGGCGCTTACATTTCGATCGATCGCGTTCTCACTTGAAGTGGCGCGAGAGAGGGGGAATTCTTAGGAATGAGTGAGCCGGACAACGAATACCTTGAACTTCCCGACGATCCTGAGGAAGCTTTCGCGGCCCTGCACAGAAAGAAATTCAAGGCGCTCGAAGCCTCGTGGGAAAACAACAACAGCGGCTGGTATCTGGAACGCCAATATGTGGATACCTTGATTGCGTTCGATGAGGTTCACGCTCTTGGCATTCTGACTGAATTCCGTAACCCGCCCTTGAAGGATGATGCGTTCTCCGGTTTCTTTGAGGCTTTCCGCAGGCACGCCGAAATAACCTCGCAAAAGATACTCATGGAGGCGGCAAGGCGACAGAAAACCAATATAGAGACCGTCGTGGTTCTCGACGCCACGGCGCGACAAACGATCCACACTTTGATCGGGGCAATACGTGAACGGCTGTATACAATGGAGTTGCCCGAAGATCGACGCCAATCGCTGTTCAATAAGCTGAATGCCTTCGCCTCGGAGGTTGACCGCAACCGCACCAAAACGGAAGCGTTCTTTGCCTTTGCTGTTGAAGCTGCAAAGGTGGCTCGTCAGGTTGATGACGAACTCAAACCGTTGCAGCAAACCATTGATCGAATTTTTGAGTGGATCGAGAAGGCTAAGAAATTAAGGGATGCGCTTCCACCCTGGAGCGAGCGCAAACAAATCGAAGCTCCCAAAAAGGCACTGCCAAACCCCGACAAAAGGCGGTCCTCCGGCTTTAGTCGCAGTCTGGACGAAGACATTCCGTTCTAGCGGGGAACACCAGAGATTTTGTGAATCTTTTTAATGTAAGGCCTTGTTTTTCAATGCCTGTTTTCTTGAGATTGGGGCGGAGGTTTGTGTTGCTCCGCGTAAGTGGGGAACAGTCCAATTCTGTCAGCAACGCAAGCGAAAACCAAACCTACGTCAGAAGCAAAGCTCAACAAAGCAATCTGCAATTGACGCGCGTCTTGGTCATGGCATCGCACATGTGCGTTGGTCAAACGCTCGCTCACGGAAGCGGCACCCCGCTGAGGACGCACTATGCAGAACCGTTATGCTGGTGATATTGGCGATTTCGTTAAGCTTGCCCTCCTCCGACACCTGTCGAAGGGGAGGAAATTAGGCATCGCCTGGTATTTGTATCCTGACGAAGGACACAATGCAGATGGCAAGCACACGAGCTATCTGCAGGCTCCTCAACGTTGGCGGCATCTAGATCCTGAACTCTTCGATGCCCTCGCTCCCGTTGTTGCCAACGGTCGAAGTGTTCGTGACCTCGAAGCTACAGGAGCAATTGACGGCCGTTTTTCTAGGGAACTGCTGACCACCTCGTCGATACATTGGCAATCAAGAGCAAGTTGGAGAACCGATTGGTTTAGTCGCGTGGTCACCGATCTTCGTGATGCCGACATCGTATTTGCCGATCCTGACAACGGCTTGGTCGATGACAACCCTCGACGTCGCAGCAAGAAGGTCTTCGGCAAGCAGATGCCGTTGACGGAAGCCACGGCGCTGGCCGATGGCCGCACCGCCGTCATCTATCATCACAATACCAGACGGGCTGGTGGTCACGATGCCGAGGTCGATTACTGGATCGATCAGCTCGGAGAGGGGACGATCGCAGTCAGGGCCACGGCTTATAGCTGCCGCACCTTCTTCGTTCTGAACGCAGACGAGGTCATCGCGCAGCGTGCGGCATCATTCTGCTACCGGTGGGCAAACCACAGTGTTCGGCTACATCGTCAGGCTTGACTGACGAAGCTTCAGGGAAGGCGTTTGACCTCCTCGGGCAACCATCAGTAATGCGCGTACTGAGATTGCTAGCGCCGGATATTTTGTATCCAAGCCTAGACTGAGCCTCGCGCCTGACTGCACTCTCTGCGGGCGCGGGACTGCTGACGTGCACGAGCTGCAAGCTGAAATCTAACTTGCTGAAAGGCGGCGTTTATTGCCATTTCAAAGGGTGTCCCGAAAAAGCGGAGCCGGCCCGGGGACTGGGCCGGCTCCTTAGACCCGGTCGTTGGGGACGGGGAGGGTGGGGACTCGACCGGGTTTTCTCCTCCGACCGCGCCGCTTTGAAGCGGGCTGCGCTCGGAATTTCTGCAATCCTGGGCCGGCCGTCGCTTCAGCCGGACTGCTTCTCACTTCACTGAGCCGACGGCGATGTTGCGATCATCCTCGATCGACACCCAGGCGCCGGAGTTCCGCATCGATTGCTGCTTCAGATACGTGTAGTCGGTATCGGCCCAGCCGAGGATGCGCGGCTCCAGATTGTCGAGGATGTAGTCTCCGTTGCTGGTCCGCACTGTGAGCACGGCGTGCCCGTCGCCGTTTCTCTGGCGCACAACGGTGATCAGCAGGTTTCCGGCGGGAACGCCGTGCTTCATCAGCTGGCGGCGCTTCTCCAGCACATAATCCTCGCAGTCGCCGACGCCGCCGACGGGGTAGGACCACACTTCTTCCTTGCCCCAGATCTCCATGTCGGTCTTTGGGGTCACGGTCGTGTTGACCTCGTTGTTGATGTCGACCATCTCCGCCCATAGTTCGCGCGTCAGCAGGACCGGCGGCTGCTTCGGAGTGATCTGTCTGCACTCTTCCGGCTCGCTCTGGCAGAATTCGTAGTGACCGACCGGCTGGGTCGTTCGCCCGCCTGTGCGCATGAATTCCTGCCCGGCTTCTGCTGAGCCGATCAAAGCATCGAATGAAAGCGCAAGTAACAATGCAAGAAATGCTGTCCCCGATTTCGTCATCGTGTCGTCTCCCCTTACATGGAGACAATGACACAAGGCGATTTACTTCACGCAAAGGTCGGGGGTAGAAGTTGAGTAAAAATCAGGTAGAAAGAAATCTATATTTGAGTTTGATTTACGGAAAAACCGATTAAAATTTGAATCGAGTAGGCGTTAGGGCTGACCGCCTCGCCATCTGCCAACGGCTCAAAGCCAGGCCGTGTGGACGGATTTGAACAAGATGCCGCCGGCGGTACCGCCCAAAGGATGCAAAGCTCCCGCTGGCGCAGTGAGTCCTGCGAGTCCAAGCCTGCCATGGCGGCGCCCGCTCAGCGGTCGGGCGCTCCCTCGCGGGCCAGATTGTCCACGTCGAGCGGCTTGCTGATCAGCTTTAGCGTGCCGTCCGGGTTGCGCGGCCATTCCGGTTCCGGGCGATCCCAATAGAGTTCTACCCCGTTGCCGTCAGGATCGCGCACATATATCGCCTCCGAGCCACCATGGTCGTTCGCGCCGGTGAGCGCCACTCCCGCCGCTCGCAGGCGACGCAGCGCAGCCGCCAGGGCAGCCCGTGTCGGATAGAGAAAGGCTACGTGGTGTAGGCCCGTCGTGCCCGCGGGAGGCGCGGCACCGCCGCGGCTTTCCCAAGTGTTAAGCGCCAGATGATGGTGATAACCGCCCGCGGCGAGAAAGACGGCCTCCTTACCAATCGAAATGTTGACGCCGAAGCCGAGGACGCCGCAATAGAAGGCCAGCGATCGCTCGATGTCGGCGACCTTGAGATGGACGTGACCGACCCGAACGCGCGGGTCGATGTTATAGTTGTCTGCGATACTGGCGGCGTCATTGGCATTGATCTGCTGGTCGTTCATGGCCTCCGCTCCTTTGCAGGCGATTTCCACGAGCGGAGTATCGCGCAAACGCATTGCCCGGAAAATGTGAGATGACTGGAATGATCATCCCGTTTTCTGCATAATGTCGTGAATGCGCATCGACGAGATCAGCGTCTTCATCAACGTCCTGAGGCGGGGAGCTTTGCCGGCGCGGCGCGACGTCTTGGCATGCCTGCAACGACGGTGAGTGCCAAGGTAGCGGCCCTGGAACGACGGCTCGGGTTCACATTGATCCAGCGCACGACCAGAATGCTGCGCGCAACTCCTGAGGGTCAGGCCTATTTCGAGCGATGCCGAGCCGCGCTGCGAGAAATCGAGACCGTCGAAGCTGAGCTTCGCGCAGAGGTGGTGGGGATGGGCGGACAGCTTCGGCTGACGGCGTCAGTAGACATTGCCCAGACGCTTCTACCGCCTGTCATTGCCGCCTTCCGTATTTCTTATCCGGCGGTTGCCGTTGATCTCGTCGTCACCGACCGCGTTGCCGACCTCGTCGCTGAGGGCCTCGACCTCGCCGTACGCGTCGGCCCTCTGCGTGATTCAAGCTTGATCTCGCGAGCGTTCGTGACAGGTCCGTCGGGACTGTTTGCTTGTCAGTCCTACCTCGACCGCCGGGGCATGCCCGCCTCATTGGACGACCTCAAACACCACGATCTCATCGCCATCAGCAAGCCATGGGCGCGACCGCTGCCGATGCTGATGGGCGACAAGAAGATCGGCATCGACCTGTCGGGCGGACTCGCCTGCGACGATCTGCTGACGGTCAGGGCGCTTGTGGCGATGGGGATGGGGATCAGCTTCCTACCCGGCTATCTCGCCCATCAGCTCAATCTAGTGCGGGTGCTCCCCGATCTGCGCTCGCCCTTTACCGGCCTCTACTTTGCCTACCCGGCACAAAAATTCGTGCCCGAACGGGTCAGGGAGTTCATGGATTTCGCTGTTTCTACCGTCAAGCGCCTGGGGCTTCATCCCTAAGGCAGGTCTGTGAAATGACACCGGTGTGGGCACGGATGTGTGCAAACGACTGAAGTCGAGCTGGTTGGGCCCAGCCCTGACGGAAGGCAGTGGTGGAAGGTGAGGGGTGGTGTGACGCGCTAGCCGCGCAGGTCGTTGAACTCGGCGTCGAGCGTCTCTGGCATCTGCACGACTGCGAACTCGATCGCTACGCCGTCTTCGAAATGACGCACGACCTGGCCGCGCATGGTGCCGAGCATCACCTGCACGCCGAGCGCGGGCTTGACGTCGATTTCGACGGCCGCTCCGGAGAGTGACAAGTCGATGATGCGGCATTGATATTGCCGTCCGTCGGCAAGCCTGAGCACGGTCATCGGGTTGCGGGGCGCAACGCGCTCGTGACGGCGATCTTCGGGCAGATCGAGCTCGTGCTTATTGGCAAGCCATGTAAGCTGTGCGGCGAGCTTGTCTCTTTTGCGCTCCGACGCGATGACAGTCATCGCAAAGCCGTCTTCCAGCGTGCGGGTGATGACGCCCTCGATGCGGCCGATGTGATCGAGATAGGCTATCACCTTCTCGCCGGGCTCGCCGATGCGATCGGCGCGCAACGCCACGTTGCCGGGCGACATGTCAGTCACCTGGCAAGGATGCTCGGTCCGATCCTCCAGCATGAAGCGGCCGTAAATTTTCACGCGTACGCGCTGAAAATTCCGCTTTTCCGCCCAGGATGGCGCGTGATCCATCGCCGCTGATCTTATGCCTGCCATCGCCCTGTTCGATCGGATCGCGCAATTGTGAGGAACTTACGCGAAAAATAAGGCGAAACGGGTTAACAACGGGTAAGCCGAGCGGCTGCGGCTGCACCCGAAGTTAATTCTCCCGGCCGCCCTCGAGCACGATCAGATGGCGAATCCGCCGGCCCCTGCTCGGTCCCTGTGTGAGAGCGATCTGGCTCGGTGCCAGCGGCGGGACAGCGATCGCCGGGCGGTTGCCGAGGAAGAAGGGTTCCCGATCTGGATCGATGACGCGGACCGTGTCGATTGCAGATTCGATGATGGCGTCGGCCCCCAGCCAGAACGGCTTTTCGAAGCTCGACACGACGCCCAGGCAGCGCGGGTGCTCGAAGCCGCCATCGAGCGGCAACATAATCAGCTCGAAATCTATGAAACGACCGGCCCGGCTCATGCCGCGGTAACGGATCACGACGACCGACTTCGCGTCGAAGGCGCCATAGGCGAGGCGTTGGACCATGCGCTGATCCTTCTCCTTCCACAGCGAGGCGAACGTGAAGCCCTTGAGCTCACGCCCATAGGTCGCACAAAGGCGCGTGCCGGCAAGCCGGAACACGGCTTCGCCGCGAGCGTCCTTCTCCAGGATGAAGGTGTCGGCAAGCAGCGTCTTGATATCCGCAGGTTCGATTTCACTTCGTTTCGGTGCGGGCCGTCCCGCGCGCAACCTGTTCCAATATTGGAACAATGCGATCGATCCGTCCAACTTCATGATGCATGCTCCGCACGATCTGCCTGCCCGTGTGCCATCGGTGGACAGAAGGGCGCCCCTCGACGGCCTGTATGGATTGCCCAGCACGAGGCGTGCCAGTATCGCCATCCCGGTTCACTTTCTTGTTCACCGGTCGGAACCGTTAAGGTTAAGGAATGGTTTCGATTGCACTGGCAAGTTGAACATGGCACACCGCTCTTACTCCACGGCGTTTTCCGGCGGACGGGCCGGAAGGCACTGTAGTCAAAGGGTTTTTCGGGAGAGTGGGGCTCGACCGGGCCGTCCAAGGGCAACCTTGGACGGCTTTTCTTTTGCCGCCTGCTGCCTTCGGCGTTAAATGCGGGGAAGCAGATGGAACCCCCCGAATGAGCGAATCACACAGCAGCCGCAGCGACGAATCGCGCGACCAGGAAAACGCACCTCGCGAGCCGGTGTTCAACCTGCCTCCGGTGGTGCTCTGTCTCATCGGCATCTGCGTGATCGTCTATGTCGCCGATGCCTATTTCCTTTCCGAGCGCGGCTATCTCTTGTTGATGGCCAACGCAGCCTTCATTCCTGCCCGCTACAGCGGACAGCTCGATCTCGACATCGCGGCCTTCACCTGGCCGTTCACTGTCCTCACCTCGCCGCTCACCTATGCTTTTCTGCACGGTTCTGTGGCGCATCTGGCGGTCAACATGATCTGGCTTGCCGCCTTCGGCTCGCCGCTTGCCAATCGGCTGCGGACGACGAGGTTCCTGCTATTCTGGGCGCTGACGTCGATCAGCGCCGTAGCGCTGCACTTTGTCCTGCATTGGCACGACCAGTCGCCGGTCGTCGGTGCCTCTGGGGCGATCTCCGGGATGATGGGGGCGGCCGCCCGGTTTGGCTTCAAGATCGACCGCAGCCATGGGAAAGCCGCGTTCCATGGCGCGGTCCTGCCGGTCGCTGCCTGCCTGCGATCGCGCGGGGTCGTTACATTCCTTGCGATATGGATGCTGATCAACCTCGCGACGGGAATGATCAGCTTCGCTCCCGGCATCGAGGGTCAGATCGCCTGGGAAGCCCATATCGGCGGCTTTCTTGCCGGCTTCTTCGGCATCAACTGGATCGACAGACCGGAGGAAGAGAATATTCCACCTCTGGATCCACCCGATCAGGCAGCCGAGCCGGACGGGCAAGACAGGCCGAGTTGAGCCCATCACGGATCGGCGGTGAGGAATGACGCGGTCGTCTTGGGCGAGCATCCTTCGCAACAAGCGATAGTCGGCTCGCTGGGCTTTGCTCACTGGTCCGCCGGATGTGTCCCCTCGTATTGCAATTTGAAAGACCGAACGGGCTCTTGCAGCTATGATGTGCATGCGGGAGTTTGGAGTTCGCATGCCGACAACCAAACGGCCGATCAGCGGCCTCATCGTCGCGCTTCTTTCTCTGCCGGTATCGGCCGCCCTTGCGGTCGAGGCAGACCGGGCGACGACAGCCTTCGTCAATCGCATCAACGCAGTGATCGCGCCGGTCGCCCCTGGCGACCGTGAAGCGATCCGCACTGCTTGCGCGATTCTGGTCAAGCAGGCCTTCGACATCGACGCGATGGCTCCGTCGATCGCCGAAGAAGCCTGGCCGCACATGAGCGGCAACCAGCGTACGGCCTATTCCCGCGGGTTGACGAAAAGAGCGGTCTCGGACTGCACCTCTCACGGCAATGAAATTGCTGGGAATATAGTCGAGATCGTCGGCGTTCGCGTCGGCGAAAGCGGCGATCGGCTCGTCGCCGTAAGGCAGTCGAAGGGAGCGGGCCGGACGGTGATCTGGGAAGTGCACAGAAGTGCCGGCGGCATGCTCAAGGCGGTCGACATGACGGTCGACGGCAGAAGCCTTGCGGCCTCCGCCCGACGGGACGCCAAGGAGGTGCTGAAAAGGACCGACGGCGATGTTGCCGCACTGATAAGATCTGTCGGCGGGTAGCGACAGCGTTGCGCCCGCGCTCTGAGGGAAGCTTGGACGACACCACGGCGCCGTTGGTTGCGCTGAGCAATGTCAGCCGGACCTACGACGGGGGCTCGCTTGTCGCGCTGAGCGCGATCAACCTGGCAGTCGAGCGTGGTGCCTTCGTTTCGATCGTCGGCGCGAGCGGCAGCGGCAAGAGCACCCTCGTCCACATCATGGCGGGGTTCGACTGGCCGACGGCGGGTCGCGTTCTGTGGCAGGGCAGGGAGGTCGTGGACAGGCATTCCTGGACCGCGCTCAGGCGAGAGAAGATCGGCATCGTATTTCAGGAGTTCCTGCTGTTGCCGACGCTGTCCGCACTCGAAAATGTCGAGATCGCGATGAGCGGCACCGGCCTCTCTGCAAGCACGCGGCGCAGCCGCGCAGCCGAACTCCTCGATCAGGTAGGTTTGAGCGGCCGCCTTAAGCATTTGCCCTTCGCGCTGTCAGGCGGCGAGAGGCAGCGCGTCGCGATTGCCCGCAGCATCGCCAACGGGCCGGAACTTCTGCTGGCGGACGAGCCGACCGGCAATCTGGACAGCCGCAGTACCGAGGCCGTCCTGGAGCTCCTGTTCGCGTTGCGCCGCAGAGCCGGGATGACGCTCGTGCTTGTCACCCATGATGAGGCGATCGCTTCGCTCGCCGACACTGTCGTCCGAATCAAGGACGGCCGCATTGTCGATGCCGGTAGGGGGACCCAGGAGGCGCGCTGATGACACTCGCGATGCTCGCCTGGCGCAACTTGCTACGCCGCCCGGCGCGGACGGTCCTGCTGGTGCTCGGCATTGCGCTCGCTGTCGCGACCGCGCTTGCGCTGCTCGCCCTGTCGCGGAGCATCGAGAGAACGACGGGCGAGAGCTCGCTCGAGCGGGGCGCCGAACTGACCGTCTCCCAGCGCGGTGCCGCCGACCTGTTCGGCGGCTTCGTGCCGGCCAGCCTCGAAAAGGCGATCGCAGCAGTGCCGGGTGTAGCGGGCGTCGCCGGCGAGCTCGCCATGTTCGCGCCGGTCGACAATGAAAACCAATTCCTTGCAGTCGGCATGGCTGATTCCAGCTATTTCTGGCCATCCATGCCGCTTGCCGCCGGACGGTTGCCCGAGAAGGGCGAGCGCTATGTCGTGGTGCTCGGCGATAATGTTGCCAAGGCGCTGAACAAGGGGGTCGGTCAGGATGTGACGATCTTCGACCACAGCATGAGGATCGTCGGCGTCGCGGGCTATAAGACAGCCATCAATCGTGGCGTCATCTACCTCAGGCTGCAGGATCTGCAGGAGCTTGCCTTTCGTGCCGACCAGGTGACGCTGTTCTACCTCGCGCTCCAACCTGGCATCGGTGCCGAGGGCCGGGACGCCATTAGGAACAAGATCGAGGCGCTCGGCCCGTTCAGCGTTGCCCCGACGGACCAGCTCTTCTCGCATGACCGCAATGTCGAGGTGCTGCGCGCCGTATCGCTGGTGATCTCCGTGATCGCGCTGACGACGGCGGGCATCAGCGTGCTCAACGTGCTTCTTATGGCGGTACAGGAGAGGACGCGGGAGACCGGCATCATGATGGCGATCGGTTGGAGCGATCGGCGCATCGTGGGAACGATCATGCTCGAAGGCGTCCTCACCGGCCTCGCCGGCTGTGCTGTCGGCGTGCCACTCGGTTTTTTTGCCTGCTCTTTCTTCAACTTCCTGCCCGTTGTCGGCAGGTATCTCGCATTCCAGCCTTCGTTCGGCATCGTAGCGCCCAGCGTAGCGGGAGCGTTGCTGCTTTCCGTGCTCGGATCACTCTATCCCGCCTGGAGAGCCGTCTCGATGACGCCGGCCGACGCATTGAGGCGCGCCTGAGTCCAGGCCTCTATCCAGGTCGGGCTTGAAATGGCGGCTGCAGCGGCGCACCATGTATTTCAGGGTGGTAAAGACGCTCCGGTATCGGGGCGACAGATTCCCGCGCCGAGGGGAGGGGCGCAATATCACTTGGAGGAAACGATGAACGTCAAAGCCATTCTGGAAGGCAAGGGACGCGACGTCCACACGATCGGACCCAACCAGACTCTCGCCCAGGCGATCAAGCAACTTACCGATCACAAGATCGGCGCGCTCGTAGTCACCAATGGCGATCGCAAGGTGATAGGCATCCTTTCGGAGCGCGATATCGTCAGGGTGCTGGCAAAGCACGGCGCGTCGGCGCTGGACCAGAGCGTTCGACAGGCGATGACGGCCAAGGTCAACATCTGCAACGAAAACCACACGATCAACCAGGTCATGGAAATCATGACTGAGGGCCGGTTCCGGCATCTGCCCGTCGAAAAAAACGGCCAGCTCGACGGCATCATCTCGATCGGCGACGTTGTGAAAAAGCGCATCGAGGAGGTCGAGCGCGAGGCGGAAGACATCAAGCAGTATATCGCAACCGCATAAGAGGAGCCGCCGCTCCGACAATCCGGGGCGGCGGCTTTGTGTCAGCGGTTGTCCAGTTCGGAACGGACGAGCTCCAGCCCTCGCCGCGTGATGCGGTAGGGGCCGCTGTTCGAGGAGGCGACCGCCTTCTTCCTCTTCAATTTCCTGAACAGGTCGAGGTCGATTCCCTGAAAGCGCCAGCCGTCGCGCGTGAGGCAGTCGACGGTGATGATGCGCCTGCGGTCGTCTTTCTTGACTTCGATCCGACCGCCTTGGGCGAGCAGGTGCAGAATGCGCTGTTCTGTGCGCGATATGTCCATTGAAGTTCCCGTGAAAACCTGGCCTGCGGCCAACGGAGAAAGCCGCAACCGAAGGCTCGGTGCGGCGGTTCAGGTTTTCAGGCCCTGATCTCGACGATCAGGGCTTCAACGGGATTCAGACGAGTTGAACATCCACACTCCAGCGGGATGCCTGCGCCATAGCACAGGCAGTTGATGAACGCGAGAGCGGTTGCAACAGCGCAGCGTTTGATCTAGCGGACTGTGTTGGGTTTGCCGGGCACCAGCGCCCGGCAAACCTGAGAGATCGCAGACGGACGCTTCATGACCATCATCGACACTCGCACGCCAGAACCGAAACGCTTTATCCCCGGCGCCACCGGCGACTGGGAGGTGATCGTCGGCATGGAGGTGCATGCGCAGGTGAAGTCCGAGGCCAAGCTCTTCTCCGGCGCCTCGACAGCGTTCGGCGCGGCCCCCAACGCCAATGTCAGCCTGGTCGATGCGGCTATGCCCGGCATGCTGCCGGTCATCAACGAGGAATGCGTCAAGCAGGCGATCCGCACGGGGCTGGGGCTGAAGGCCAAGATCAACCTGAAGTCGGTTTTCGACCGCAAGAACTACTTCTATCCGGATCTGCCGCAGGGCTATCAGATATCCCAGTACAAGCAGCCGATCGTGGGCGAGGGAACGATAATCGTCTCGGTCGGCCCGGATCGCGAGGGCAAGTTCGAGGACATCGAGGTCGGCATCGAGCGCCTGCACCTCGAGCAGGATGCCGGCAAGTCGCTCCACGATCAGCACCCGACGATGTCCTATGTGGATTTGAACCGTTCCGGCGTGGCGCTGATGGAGATCGTGTCGAAGCCCGACATGCGCTCTTCGGAGGAGGCCAAGGCCTATCTGACCAAGCTGCGCACCATCGTGCGCTATCTCGGCACCTGCGATGGCAACATGGACGAGGGCTCGATGCGCGCCGACGTGAACGTGTCCGTGCGGCGACCGGGAGGGCAGTTCGGCACGCGCTGCGAGATCAAGAACGTCAACTCGATCCGCTTCGTCGGTCAGGCGATCGAATACGAGGCGCGGCGCCAGATCGCCCTCATCGAGGATGGCGGCAAGGTCGAGCAGGAGACACGGCTGTTCGATCCCAACAAGGGTGAGACGCGGTCGATGCGCACCAAGGAAGAGGCGCATGACTACCGCTATTTCCCTGATCCGGATCTGCTGCCGCTTGAATTCGACCAGGCCTATGTCGACGCGCTCGCTGTCCATCTGCCCGAGCTTCCCGACCAAAAGAGGATGCGGCTTGTCGAGAGCCTCGGACTTTCAGCCTATGACGCGTCCGTGCTCGTGTCCGAGAAGTCAATAGCCGACTATTTCGAGCAGGTGGCGGAGGGCCGGGACGGCAAAATGGCCGCGAACTGGGTCATCAACGACCTGCTCGGCGCTTTGAACAAAGCGGGCCATGTCATTGAAGATTCGCCCGTTTCGCCGGCTCAGCTTGGCACGATCATCGATCTCATCAAGGAAGGCGTGATTTCCGGCAAGATCGCCAAGGATCTGTTCGAAATCGTCTGGAAAGAGGGCGGCGACCCACGTGTGATCGTCGAGACTCACGGCATGAAGCAGGTCACCGATACGGGGGCGATCGAGAAGGCTGTCGACGACGTGATCGCGGCCAACCCGGACAAGGTCGAGCAGGCCAAGGCGAAGCCAACGCTTGCCGGCTGGTTCGTCGGGCAGGTCATGAAGGCGACCGCCGGCAAGGCCAACCCGCAGTCGGTCAACGAGCTGGTCAAGGCGAAGCTCGGAATCCAATGACGATGTTCGTGCGCACAGCCAGCGAACGCGACCTCGCTGCCGTGCGCGAGCTTCTCGTCGAGACGTGGCACGCCACTTATGATCACATCTACGGTGTGGAACGCGTGACGGCGATCACGAACGACTGGCACTCCATCGCTTCTCTCGGCAGTCGGCTGACCAAGCCCCATTCCGAGTTTCTCGTGGCTGACGATGGCAAAGAGATATCGGCCATGGCTTTCGCGGCAGCCGATTCTGATGGAAAGGTCGTGAAGCTTTACCAACTCTATGTCCGCCCCGGATTTCAGGGTCGCGGCATTGGCGGGATGCTGCTCGACGAAATTCTGGACTGCTTCCCCGACGCTGAAATGATAAGGCTCGAGGTCGAGGAGGCGAACGACCGGGCCATCGCCTTCTACAAGGCATATGGATTCGCGGAGGCCGGCCGCACCGGCCATTGCGGCGTAGCAGGTTCCGGCATTCCGGCGCTCGTTTTCGAGCGGCCGCTCGGCGCTTGGCACTGAGATCACGAAGAATCGGGACTGAGAGGCCGTGGCCGCCGAGCTGATGGAACTGCTGATCCGCGAAGCCTGTGAGGGGGACATCGACGGGATCGTCGAGTGCCTGGCCGATGATACCGTCGGCGGACACGGCAACACCACCGACGAAGCCGCACGACCCCGCTATCTGGCGGCCTTCGCGCGGATTGCGGCGAGCCCCAATGATCGGCTCTACGTTGCCGAGTTGGAGGGCGAGGTGGTCGGCACCTTTCAGACGACGCTGATCACGGTTATGAACCTGCACGGACGGCCCGACATGACGATCGAGGCCGTGCATGTCCGGGCCAAGGCCCGTGGCAAGGGCGTGGGCGCTGCGATGATGCGTTTTGCGATCGAGGAGGCGCGCCGCGCCGGGGTACGCCTTGTGCAGCTGACCTCAAATGCCAAACGCGTCGACGCGCACCGCTTTTACGAGCGTCTCGGCTTTGTGAAGAGCCATGTCGGCTTCAAGATGAGGTTCGACTAGCCGCATCGCACTTGTTTTTGTTCGCCGGCGACGCCATAAGGCTCGCAGGCGACGAGGACCACGATGAAGAAGTTTCTGCTGCAGTTTTTCACATGGTGGAACGGTCAGACGCTGGGCACGCGCTTCCATACCTGGCGGTACGGGACGCCTGTCGGCGAGGACGAGTTCGGCAACCTGTATTACCAGGGAGGCACGGATTCGGAAGGCCGCACGCGGCGCTGGGTGATTTACAACGGCTATTCGGAAGCCTCCGCAATTCCGCCTGGCTGGCATGGGTGGATGCACCATCGCGTCGACACGCCGCCTTCAAAGGAAAACTACAAGGCGCGCGAATGGCAGAAGCCGCATCGGCCGAATTTGACCGGGACGGCCAAAGCATACCGGCCGAAGGGTTCGGTGCTCGGCAACGAGAAGCGTCCGCGGGTGACCGGCGACTACGATGCCTGGACGCCGGGCGGTTGAACGCCGGCCGGACATTTCTCGCCACAATCGCAAAGTACCCGCTTGATGATACGCGCCACGCGCCGGCAAACGTTCCACATGCCGGCTTGCTCGTGGGAATGACGGGGATCTTTACCGGTAGCCGGATGACCAAGACGAAATTTGCCCGCGCCGCCTTGCTTGCCGCCGGGCTTCTTGCCGCCACGTCAGCAACAGCGGCCGAACGTATCAGCAATCCGGTCGCCGAGTTCACCGGTATCGACAAGATCACCGGCCGCATCATCACTTTCGACGTCTACATCAACGAGACGGTGCAATTCGGCGCGCTGCAGGTGACGCCGCGCGTCTGCTATTCGGCGCCCCAGGACCAGGAGCCCAAGACCGATTCCTTCGTCGAGGTCGACGAGATCACGCTCGACCGCAAGATTCGCCGCATCTTCACCGGCTGGATGTTCGCCGAAAGTCCGGGTCTCAATGCCGTCGAGCATGCCGTCTATGATGTTTGGCTGAAGGCCTGCAAGCAGAAGTCCGACGTGCCGCCGCCCGAGACGCCCAAAACGAACTGAAGTCAGTCCGGCGCATGTGAGGTTGCCGAATCGATGAAGGCGACCATCTCCTCGAACAGCGCCTGGCTCCAGATGTCGTTGTGGCCATAGCCGTGCAGGATTCTGAACTCCTTGGGCTCCGGCGCTGCATTGAACAGGGCCTTGCCGGAGCTCAACGGGACCGAGTTGTCGAGATCGCCATGAAGAAACAGCTTCGGCTCAGTGACCCGGGCGATCCTGAGGTCGGAGCGAAAGCTGTCTTTCATCAGCGCACCGACCGGGAGGAATGGGTACATGGCGCGCGCCAGCGCCACGATCGATTGATAAGCGGAAACCAGCACTACCGCTGCAGGGTGGCGCTCCGCGGCCGTGTTGATTGCGACTCCGGTACCCAGCGAGCGACCCAGGATGACGATCGGTGATGAGGGATCTCGAGCTGCGAGCCAGTCGAAAGCGGCAAGTCCATCCGTCAGCAGACCGGCTTCGGTCGGTGATCCCGTCGACCCCGGATAGCCGCGATAGGATATTGCCAGCAAACCGTACCCGTGCGCGGACAGCCAGTCGCCGAGAAAACCGTAACTGGCGATGTCGTCGCCATTGCCTGGAAAAAGCAGAACCGTGGGCCGCTGCTTGGCTGCGGCAATATAGAGTGCGGCAAGCCTCTCTCCGTCCGGCGTCGCTATGGTCGCGCGCGAACCCCACGGCGCTATTGCGGGCAATGCAGCTGCGGCATTCAATGCTCCCGGATAGAGCAGGGTGCGCTGCGCGAAATACATGACCGCCACGGCCAACGCATAGGCGATGGCGACGACGATCAGGAGCGCTTTCAGGATATTCCAGATCGCGGCTGCTCCGCCTCTGGAGCGGCGTGCAAGCAATTTGGATCGCTACGCCGCTCCATCTCTTTGTTTGCGCATCGGATTATCCGAAAACGCCGCGCATCTTTCACTCCGATGCGCTAGATATCCAGCGCTTCGGCCTGCGCGAACTCGGCGCGTTCCTGGATGAAGCGGAAGCGAGCTTCCGGCTTCGTTCCCATCAGCGCCTCGACCGAGGACTTTGTGATCTCCGTGTCGTCCAGGACCTCAACGCGCAGCAACGTACGCTTCTTCGGGTCCATGGTCGTTTCCTTGAGCTGCGCGGCCATCATCTCGCCAAGGCCCTTGAAGCGCCCGATCTCGACCTTGCCGCGGCCGGTAAACTCTTTTCTCAGCAGTTCGTCCTTGTGCGCGTCGTCGCGCGCGTAGAGAACCTTCCCGCCCTGGCTGATGCGGTAGAGTGGCGGCACGGCCAGATAGAGATGTCCTCCTTTGATCAGCTCGGGCATCTCCTGGAAAAAGAAGGTGATGAGCAGCGACGCTATGTGCGCCCCGTCGACGTCGGCATCGGTCATGATGATGACGCGGTCGTAGCGGAGGTCGTCCTCGCGATATTTCGAGCGCGTGCCGCAGCCGAGCGCCTGGACCAGATCACCGATCAGCTGGTTGCCGCTGAGCTTCTCGTGACCGGCACTGGCGACGTTCAGAATTTTGCCGCGCAGCGGCAGAACGGCCTGCATGGCGCGGTCGCGCGCCTGCTTGGCGGAGCCGCCGGCCGAGTCTCCCTCGACGATGAAGATTTCCGCTCCCGCCGCCGCATTCTGCGTGCAGTCGGCCAGCTTGCCTGGGAGGCGCAGCTTGCGCACCGCGCTCTTGCGCGCGACTTCCTTCTCCTGCCGCCGCCGCACCCGCTCGTCGGCGCGCGCGATCACCCAGTCCAGCAGCTTGGAGGCCTCTTGCGGGTTGTCGGCCAGCCAGTGATCGAAGGGATCACGGATCGCGGTCTCGACGATGCGCTGTGCCTCGACAGTGGCAAGCCGGTCCTTGGTCTGGCCGACGAATTCCGGCTCGCGGATGAAGACGGAGAGCATGCCGGCCGCGGAGATCATCACGTCCTCGGAGGTGACGATGGCCGCGCGCTTGTTGCCGGTGAGTTCGGCATAGGCCTTCAACCCTCGCATCAGCGCATTTCGGAAGCCGGTTTCGTGCGTACCGCCGTCGCCGGTGGGGATCGTGTTGCAATAGGAATTGATGAAGCCATCGCCGCCGTACCAGGTCACCGCCCATTCGAGGGAACCGTGGCCGCCCTGCTTCTCGCTCTTTCCCGCGAAGATTTCACGGGTGACCTGGAACTCGTCGCCGAGCGTGGCAGCAAGGTAATCCTTGAGCCCGCCGGGGAAGTGGAATTCTGCCTTTGTCGGTGTCTTATCGTTCGCCTTGATGAGCGAGGGATCGCACGACCAGCGGATCTCGACGCCGCCGAACAGATAGGCTTTCGAGCGCGTCATCCGGTAGAGGCGCGCCGGGTCGAACGTCGCCCCTTTGCCGAAAATCTGTTCGTCGGGGCGGAACCGGGTTCTGGTGCCCCGTCGGTTGTGCACCTCGCCAAGGTGTTCCAGCTTCCCTAGTGGAATCCCGCGCGAGAAACGCTGGCGATAGAGCTGCCGGCCCCGCGCGACCTCGACTTCCAGGTGATCCGACAGTGCATTGACGACCGAGACGCCAACGCCGTGCAGGCCCCCGGAAGTCTCGTAGACCTTGGAGTCGAACTTGCCGCCCGAATGAAGCGTCGTCATGATCACTTCGAGCGCGGACTTGTTCTTGAACTTCGGATGCGGTTCCACGGGAATGCCGCGGCCGTTGTCCGTGACGGTTAAGAATCCGTCGGCCGAAAGCTCGACGTCGATGAAGGTCGCATGCCCGGCGACCGCCTCGTCCATGGAATTGTCGATCACCTCGGCGAAAAGATGGTGCAGCGCCTTGTCATCGGTGCCGCCGATGTACATGCCCGGCCGGCGCCGCACCGGCTCCAATCCTTCGAGCACTTCGATGTCGGAGGCGGTGTAACTTTCGCTGCCGTCCTTAACCGTGGCGGCACGGCGTGCCGACTGAACGATCGGGTCGGCCGGTCGCGATGGGCCGCGCGCCGGCGTCGTCTTTTCCAGTTTCGAAAAGAGGTCGTTGCTGTCGTCCATTGATACCTATCGAAGCCTACTGCGAATCACGGCGGATACTGCCACGCTTTGCCCCCCTTCGCACAGAGGTTCTCGATCCGTTCATGTAGGACGGCATCGTCGTTCGTATCCGCCTGATAATTAACCGGAGGTTACCGGCATTTTGTGAATTGTCCGGACCGTGCACCCGGATTTTTCAGGATTCATAGATAGTTTCTCAGTCTGGCAAAAAGAAGAAGAGCCGGCAGGGGCATCGGGGCGTGAGAAACAGGGCAATCACGATGATCGGCATCGCCGCGGTGTTCGGCGCCGTGTCGATCTTTGCCGCCGATTTCTGGCTGAAAAGTGAAGCGAGCGTCCAAACGCGGACGATCGAAGTCACTGCACCCGCCGGCCCGAAGGTCGAATTCAAGAAGATCGTGGTTGCCTCTCAGCCGCTCCGTTATGGCATGCAACTCGACCGCGCGAAACTCGTCGAAATTCCATGGCCTGAGGATGCATTGCCGCAGGGCGCATTGCCGACAATCGATGCACTGATGGCCGAAGGCAGCCGAGTCGTGCTCTCGCCGATCGAGGCGAACGAGCCGGTGCTTCTCGCCAAACTCTCCGGACCGAACGGCCGCGCCTCGCTGTCCAACCTGCTCACGCCCGGCATGCGGGCGGTTGCCATCAAGACCGACGAGATCGCAGGCGTCGGCGGGTTCATCACGCCTGGCGACCGGGTCGACGTCGTGCTGACGCGCGATGCGGGCGAGATCGACGAAGTAAAAAAGAACGCTCAGGGCGCTGCGGGCTCGACGATCGCCACCGAGATCGTTGTCGAGAACGCCAAGGTGCTTTCCGTGGGGCAGGGTGCCGACGAGCGGCACATCGAGCCGCAGGTCGCAAGCTCGGTGACCATCGAGGTCACGGTCGAGGGGGCAGGCAAGATCGCGCTTGCCCGCAATATCGGCACGCTGTCGCTGCAGCTCAGGGCGGCCGGCGAAGGCATGGCAGCGGAAAAGGGACTGACGACGATCTCCGCTTTCGGCGGTTCGGTTACAGAGGCTGCCGCCAATGCCGCCGTGACCGTGACCGACTCCATCATCAAGGAACCCGAGGGACCGAAGTTCAAGACCGTGATCGTCACGCGCGGGCTCAAGGCTGAATCCTATCAGGTGGTGGCGCCGAACGAATGAATATGCCGGGTGGGTGGATCGGCGAGGGGACAATGATGTGCGGGCGTGAGAGGAAGTTGAGACTTTGCGGACGAGCGATGCTCGCCATCGTCGCGACAACGCTGCTTGCGTTGCCGCCGGTCTCGGCCAGCGCTGATGGCAATATCATTCAGATATCGTCGAACAGGACGAGCTCGCTCAAGATCGCCAAGGGCAAGCCCAAGACGATCAAGACCAGCGTCCCGTTCTACCAGATCGTGATCGGCGATCCGGAGATCGCCAATGTCAATCCGCTCACCGACCGTTCCTTCTATGTGCTGGGCAACAATCTCGGCACCACGGGCATTGCGCTGTTCGACGAGAATAAGCAGCTGGTCGGCAGCGTCGACATCGAGGTGACCCTCGACACCGATCGCCTGGCAAGCACGATCCGCGACACGGTTCCGGGGGCAGATATCGAGGTGAAGTCGGCAAACGGCCGGCTGGTATTGTCCGGCTCGGCGAATGATGCGCTCGCCGCCGAAAAGGCGACCAAGATCGCCTCCGAATTCTCCGGCGAGGAAAAGGTCATCAATTCGGTCAAGATCTCTTCCTCGCAGCAGGTCCAGCTCAACGTCCGCTTCGTCGAGATCAACCGCCAGGCCGGCCAGGAGCTCGGCACGAAGATCGCGGCAAGCTACATCACGGGAGGGGGAGGCTTCACGTTCAATTCCAACCCGGCCGCCTCGACATCGCCGCCAGCAGCGACGCTCCTCGGCGGCCTGCTTTCCGGCAACTTTGCCATCGATGTCGCGCTCAAGGCGCTGGAAGATCGAGGCATCGCCCGCAGCCTGGCCGAGCCCAATTTGATTGCGCGATCGGGCGAGACGGCGAGCTTCCTTGCCGGCGGCGAATTCCCGATACCGGTGGCGGAAGAAAACAACCAAATCACAGTGGACTACAAGAAGTATGGCGTCAGCCTCGACTTCACGCCAACTGTGCTGAATGACGGGCTGATCAGCCTCGAAATCCAGCCGGAGGTCTCGTCTGTCGACACCTCCGCCTCCTACAACATCGGCAACATCTCGATCCCCGGATTCATCGTGCGGCGAGCCCACACCTCCGTCGACCTCAAGAGCGGACAGAGTTTCATGATCGCCGGCCTGCTGCAGACCCAGAACAACCTCAATGCGCAGCAGATTCCCGGGCTCGGCAGGATACCCGTGCTCGGCGCGCTATTCAGCTCCAAAGCCTACCAGCGGCGCGAGACCGATCTCGTCATCATCATAACGCCCTATCTCGTGAAACCTATGGACCCGACGAAGAAGCCGCGTACGCCGGCGGACGGAACCTATCCGGCAAGCGCGGCAGACTACTTCCTCGGGGGCGTCGAGGAGACAAGGGCGAGAGGCAGGGGCGCGCTCGCCTACGCCAGCGGCGTAACCACGGGGGGACCCGTTGCGACGTCCGGACACTTCCTCGATCTGCCGAAGGAATAGGACATGCCGAGATTGGGCTTTCCCATAGGTATCGCCGTGCTTGTCGGCGGGCTTGCTGGCTGCAACGAGACCTTCCAGCGTCTGGACGGTCTGACGCCGGGCGCCGGCAATGCGCTCGCCGCAAACACGGCAATACAGATGGTCGATCCGTGGCAGTACGGGGTGCAGAACACTAACCTGGTCGTACCCGCCGACCGCGGAGAAAGGCCGGGCCGGGCCGCGCCCGGTCCCTCTGCGGGCGGCTATAGCGCTGCCTCTGCCGACAGTGGTTCATCGGGCAACTGACGGGATCCGGCCATGGCTGCCAACGGCAACTCCAAAAAGGTGGTGCTTGTATCGACGGACAAGGCGTTCGCACAAGACACGCGGTCCGCCTTCGCCGCCTCGGACGCGATCGAGCTCGTCACGGTCGAGAAGAACGTCGCGGAGCTGCGCGGCGAGATACAGGAAGCCGATTGTGGCGCCGTCATCATCGATATGGACGCCGCTCGCCTCGAGGAGATCGAGGCGCTACAGCGCATCACCCGCCGGCTCGAAGGCAGGGCGCCGATCGTCGTCGTGACCCAGGCATTCAACGCCGCAGCCGTACGCATCCTCGTGCAGCTCAAGGTCGCAGACTTCCTCGTTAAGCCCCTCACCACGGCCGACCTCGTCCGCTCCTGCATTCGCGCCGTCCAAGGACCGGGGCGCGAGGACAATACCGAGTCACAGATCTACACATTCATCCCGGCCGCCGGCGGGGTCGGCACGACAACTCTGACGCTCCAGACGGCATTCGAGCTCCAAAACTCGGTGACGCGGGGCGCCTCGACCTGTGTCGTCGATCTCAATTTCCAGCAAGGCTCCTGCGCCGAATATCTCGACCTCGAGCCGCGCTTCGACATTACCGAGATCGAGAACCAGCCCGAGCGCCTGGACCGGCAGCTGCTGGATGTGATGCTGTCCAAGCATCCCAGCGGGCTCTGCGTGCTCGCGGCTCCCGCCAAACCGTCGGAGATGCGCTCCTTCAACACCGATCTGGTTGTGCGGATGCTCGACCTCGTCTCGGCCTACTTCGACAATGTCGTGATCGATATGCCGCGCACCTGGTTTCCATGGACGGAAACGGTGCTTCTCGGCTCGAACAAGCTCTACATCGTCTCGGAGATGACCGTGCCTTGCCTGCGCCACACACAGCGCCTGGTCCAGGCAATCTATGAGACGGTTGGAAAGGAAGTGAAGCCGAACGTTATCGTCAACCGCTTCGACCAGCGCGCCTTCGAGAACGGCGTGCGCGGCTCCGACCTGACAGAGATCCTTGGCGAAAATTTCGTCGGGGGCGTTTCGAACAACTACAAGCTGGTGCGTCAGGCGGTCGACCGCGGCGTGCCGCTGCACGAGATCGATCCGAACGCCAATGTGGTCAAAGACCTGAAGAAGATCATCCTGCCCGAAGAGACGATAGCCGCAAGCAGGAAGTCGCGCTCGCTCTTCTCGCTGCCCGGCTTCCTGAGGAAAGCGTCGTGACCAGCCGTTTTTCGACGCTCCACAAACGCGTCGACGCTCCGGCCAGGCCCGTCGAGCCGATGCGGCCGGCCGATCACGGCGTCTTCATTCCCACCACACGCAAGCCGGCGCCAGCGCCTCTGCCTGATGTAAACGGGGCGGCAAAGGCCAGCAATCGCGTGCTCGATGCGCGCATCCGCATTCACCGCATGCTGCTGGACGAGATCAACCTCGTTGCGCTGGAGCGGCTGCCGAAGGACGAGATGCGCCGCCAGGTGCATGAGTTCGTGTCCGAAAAGACGCGCGAAGAGCGGATGGCGATCAATGTTGCCGAGCTGGATGCGCTGGTCGACGACATCGTCGATGAGATGGTCGGCCTCGGCCCGCTGGAGCCGCTGCTCAAGGATCCGGAGATCAACGACATCCTGATCAACGGTCACGAGAACTGCTTCGTCGAGCGCAAGGGTAAGCTGCAGAAGGTTCACATTCCGTTCAAGGACGAGGCGCATCTCCTCAGGATCATCAACAAGATCGTCGCCGCGGTCGGCCGCCGGGTCGACGAGTCGCAGCCTATGGTCGACGCACGCATGCTCGATGGCTCGCGCTTCAACGCGGCGATCCGCCCGATCGCCGTGGACGGGCCGTTGGTCTCGATCCGCAAATTCTCCAAGAACAAGCTCGCCCTGCACAGGCTGGTCGAATTCGGCGCGATCACACAGACCATGGCCGAAGTGCTTGCCGCGGCCGTGCATGCCCGCAAGACGACCATCATTTCGGGCGGCACCGGCACCGGCAAGACGACGATGCTGAATGCGCTCTCTGCCTTCATTCCGGAGGACGAGCGCCTGATCACCATCGAGGACGCTGCGGAACTGCAGCTCCAGCAACCGCATGTCGCGCGCATGGAGACACGTCCGGCCAACATTGAAGGCCATGGTGAGTTGAAACAGCGCGACCTGGTCAAGAACGCGCTGCGTATGCGGCCCGACCGCGTCATCCTCGGCGAGTGCCGCGGCGAGGAAGCCTTCGACATGCTGCAGGCGATGAACACAGGCCATGAGGGCTCCATGGCAACGATCCACGCCAACACGCCGCGCGATGCGATCGCTCGCCTGGAGCAGATGCTCGGCATGACCGGAATGCCGATGACTGTGCAGTCGATCAGAAGCCAGATCGCCAGCGCAATCGACATTATTGTGCAGCTCACCCGCCTATCCGATGGCAAGCGCAAGGTGACCAGCGTCGCTGAGGTGACCGGCATGGAAGGCGACGTCATTCAGATGCAGGAGATCTTCCGCTTCGTGCGGACGGGCATGGAGGCCGATGGCTCGATCATCGGCCACTTCGAGGCGACGGGCCTGCGCCCGCGCTTCCTCGAGGACCTGAAGGCGATGGGGATCGAGTTCCCCGGCCGCTATTTCGAGCCGGGGAAGCCTCAGGAGTAGTACCGTGCCTGAAGTTAGCATGCTCTATCTGGTCTATGCGGGCGCTGCGCTGACCGGGATCATGGTCGCAGAGGCGGTCTATCTGCTCTATGCCAGCCGCAGTGACCGCCGAGCGGCGATCAACCGGCGCATGAAACTGCAGGAGCGCAAGATCAGCCAGGAGCAGGTGCTGATACAGCTGCGCAAGGAGCGCGGGCTGGATGGCGGCTCGTCGCTGTTCTCGCTCGAACGCTTCCGCGCGTTGCGTGCCCAGTCCGGCTTGATCATGCCGCTGCCGAGATTCCTGATGACCACCTCCGCCGTCGCGGCGGGTATTGCGATGCTCGCCGTCTGGTACGGGCTGCCGATGCTCCACGCGACGGTGCTGCTGCTGGTGCTCGCCTTCGTGATCCCGCTGATGACGCTGCGGTTTCTGCGCAAACGCCGTCACAAGCTGTTCGGTATCCAGCTCCCGGAGGCGCTGGAGCTGATCACCCGCAGCCTGAAGGCCGGCCATCCGGTGCCGGTTGCGATCACCATGGTGGCTCGCGAGATGCCGGACCCGATCGGCACAGAGTTCGGTGTGGTCGCCGACGAGATCACTTATGGCTCGGATCTCGTTACAGCGCTGCATGCCATGTATTCGCGCGTCGGCCACGACGACCTGCCGCTCTTCGTCACCGCGGTCTCGATCCAGAACACCTCGGGCGGCAACCTGCGCGAGATACTGGACGGCCTGGCAAAGATTATTCGCGAGCGCGGCAAGCTGCGCCGCAAGGTGAAGGCGATTTCGACGGAAGGCCGCATGTCAGCCTATATCCTGACCGCGGTGCCGGCGCTGTTTGCGGTGGCGGTCATGGTGCTGATGCCGCAATTCTACGCGGACGTATGGGACAAATCGATGACCTGGTACCTGATCGGCGGCTCGGTCGCGTGGCTGACGATCGGCAATGTTGTCATGTTCAAGATGTCGAATTTCCGGTTCTAGCTCATGGAATCGTTCGTCGAACTGCTTCTCTCGATACGGCCGGGTTCATTGATGCCGATCGCAGTCCTTATGCTGGTTGCCGGTGCTGCGGCGGTCGGCTGGCCATTGCTGGCGGGCGCCGGCGCGAGGGGCGACGTCAAGCGGCGGCTCAAGGTCGATACCGGCCTGACTGTCGAGAAGACGGAAGCGCAACCGAGGAAGAACACCAACGCCGTACGCGAGAAGGCGGTGCGTACCGCCCAGGAATTCTATGCCAAGAGCGATCCGGAGAATGTTGCGCGGCTACGCATGAAGCTGATCCAGGCGGGCTATTTCGACCCGCGGGCGGTTGGCACCTTTTTCATCATCCGCTTCGGGGCCTTCATCGGCATTGCGGTGATTGCAGTGCTCGCCGAGAAGCTCGCCGGCGGCGAGGCCTCTGCTACCGCGCGCATGACCTTCATCGTAATGGCAGGCGCGCTCGGCTATTTTCTCCCCAACCTGCTGCTGGGCCGAATGGTGCAAGCCAAGATGCGCGAATACCGCAACGGCTTTCCCGACTTCATGGACCTGATGATCGTCTGCTCGGACGCCGGTATGAGCATGGAGGCGGGTATCGAGCGTGTCTCGAAGGAACTGGACAGGACCTATCCGTCGCTTGCCCAGAATCTGCAGCTCGTCTCCCTGGAATTGAGGGCAGGCCGCAGCCTGGACGACGCGCTGAAATCGCTCGCGGACCGGCTGAGCCTCGACGAGGTGCGCTCCTTCGCAACGCTGTTGCAGCAGTCGAAGGAGCTCGGCACCAGCCTCTCCGGGGCGCTGCGCGTCTTCTCCGACGAGATGCGCCACAAGCGCATGTCGCTTGCCGAGGAAAAGGCACATGCGCTGCCGGCCAAGATGTCGGTTCCGGTCACGGTATGCATTCTGCCGGTAGTGCTGATGATTGCGATCATCCCGATCATCGTGAAGATGACATCGCAATAATTGAACGGATTAAACGCCCCGGTAACCGTGCAGGCGCTATGGTGGCTAACCTGCCGATGCGGCAGCGCCGCTCGGAAGGCCCATATGCCGCTTGACTACAACTCGCTGCTTTTGGCGATCGGATTCGCCGGAGCCTGCTTGTCCGTCACCATGTACTGTACCTGGCTTTCGGCACGCAGCGAGAGTTCGCTGCTGACCTGGTCCTGCGGCGCCGCTTTGATCGTTGCAAGCGTCTTCGCCTATAGCGCCTTTGTGCAAACGGTGGCACCGCTTCTCGCCGCTCTCAACTTTGCGCTTATGATGTTCGGCTTTGCCGCGGTTCTTGCCGCCGCGTATCAATTCCGCACGGTGTCCATGCCTGCCGGCCTGGTCTTGGCGCTGACAAGCGCGGTGGTGCTTGGTTTTTCCTTGTTGATGTTCTCCGGCTATGATGGCGCAGGCTTTATCCTCTATAACACAGCAGCCGCAGCCGTCCTGTTCGCTGTTGCCCATCAGTATTGGCTCGCCCGCACTGAGGCGCCGACACCGATCATAGCGCTTTCGACTCTCTATAGTGCGATCGGTATCTCTTTTGCACTTTGCGCAATCGTGCTGATCGTCGACGGCAGTCTGGTGCTCGGTCACCCGCCGGCGGGCTGGGCCGAGAACCTCAATCTCGCCGTTTCGATCGCCGGCATGAGCGGCATCGGGGCATTGTCGCTCTCGCTTAATCAGGCCCGAATGGCTCGCAATCATCGCCGCGAAGCCATGACTGACGCGCTTACCGGGCTGCTCAACCGCCGCGCATTGTTCGATCGCTTCGAGGCGGATCCGCTCGACCGCTTCACGGGTGTGCTTGTATTCGACCTCGACCAGTTCAAAAACATCAATGATCGCCACGGACATGGGGTGGGCGACGAGGTGCTGCGCCGCTTCGCGGCCGTCACGTCAGCCTGCCTGCGCGCGACAGATACGGCCGCACGGCTTGGGGGCGAGGAGTTCGCAGCGGTCCTTCCGCGTTCGACCGAAGATCGCGCAAGGCAGGTGGCGGAGCGCATACGCAAGGAATTGGCCGAGCTCGCCATCGACACTGATCAAGGCGACCTTCATTGCACTGTGAGCGTCGGTATAGCCTTTCCGACCGCGGAAAGATTCACCTTCGAACAGGTGCTGAGCGACGCGGACAAGGCTCTCTATCGGGCAAAGCGCGATGGCCGCAATCGCATCGCAACCGCAGATCTCCGGCTCGCCGGGTGAATCTCGCCACCTGTTAAGAAACATTTGCCTGCACTCAAGCGAATTAGCGGCAAATCGGCACCGAAGCTTAATTGGTTTAGGTTTAGTCTCCGCCGTGAAGACCCGGTAAACGGGCAGGGGCGGGGATAGAATGCTACGGACTACACTGGCATTTGCTGCGTTGGCAGCCGCGGTCGCCTTGGCTGGCTGCACCACGGCACCGGTCGACGGCACTAAGACGACGGCGATCACGCCGCCGTCCACCGACATCAGTGCCGCCGATCTGAACGAGGGCAAGCAGCAGTTCCGCGCCGCCAATTATGGACTTGCCGAGATGCATTTCCGCAAAGCGGTCGAGCTTCGAGCCGATAATGCCGAAGCCTGGATGGGGCTTGCAGCCTCCTATGACCAGCTCGGCCGCTTCGACTTCGCCGACCGTGCCTACGACCAGCTCCTCAAATTGACCGGGCGCGTGCCGCAGGTCGTCAACAACATCGGCTATTCGCAATACCTGCGCGGCAACAGGACGAAGGCCAGGGAGCTGCTGCTCGAAGCCAGGGCAGGCATGGCCGATAAGACTGTGGTCGACGCCAACCTGGCGCTGCTCAGCAAGGGGTAAGCAAAACCGGCTCCGCTTGCCTCGTCACTATGCGGCGGAAACTGGTGTCTCGTCCCGATCAGCCAACAATTTGATCGAGACCGTAAGCCCCAGCGCTCGGACAACCTTCAGAACCGTGGCGAACTCGGGGTTCCCCTCTTTACTCAAAGCACGATAGAGACTTTCCCTAGAGACTCCCGCCTTCTTTGAGATTTCGGTCATGCCACGAGCCTTGGCCACATCGCCGAGCACTGCTGCTATGAGCTTGGGATCGCCGTCTTCGAACGCTGCCTCAAGATAAGCAGCGATCGCTTCATCGCTGTCCAGATGCTCTGAAGGGTCCCAACGTGTCGTCTCGAGAACCATCTCTATTTCCAATCTGCAGCAAGCTTCTTCGCTGAGGCGATGTCGCGATCCTGAGTCCGCTTGTCTCCACCTGCGAGCAGTATGACCACCGAGCTTCCACGCCTCAGAAAATAGACACGATAGCCGGGACCATAGTCGATACGAAGCTCGGCAACACCATCCCCAACTGGTCTGACGTCACCGAAGTTGCCCAATGACAAACGTCTGATGCGGACATCGATTCGCGCCCTTGCGTTCCGGTCCGCCAATTTGGCGAACCAGTTTGCATAGGTCGGAGTTTCCCTGACCTCGATCATAAATGTAGCCTATAAGCGACATTCTTTCAACTCGCTAGCGCTTCGATTGGCGGGCATGAGCAGACGAGGTTGCGGTCGCCGGCGACGTTGTCGACGCGCGAGACCGGCGGCCAGTACTTGGCCTGGCTATCGGTGTCGCCGGCCGGGTAGGCAGCCTCCAGGCGCGAATAGGGATGCTTCCACTCATCCGCGAGCGTCTCCGCGGCCGTGTGAGGCGCGTTGACCAGCGGATTGTCGTCGCGCGGCCATTCGCCCTTTGCGACGCGCTCCGCCTCGTTGGCAATCGAGATCATCGCCTCGCAGAAGCGGTCGAGCTCGCGCTTCGGTTCGGACTCGGTCGGCTCGACCATCAGCGTACCGGCGACCGGCCACGACATGGTCGGCGCGTGGAAGCCGTAATCGATCAACCGCTTGGCGACATCCTCCACGCTGATGCCCGCCGTCTCCTTCAGGAAACGCGTGTCGATGATGCATTCATGCGCCACGCGTCCGTTGCGGCCCTTGTAGAGCACCGGGAAGTGCTTCTCGAGCCGCGCCGCGATGTAGTTGGCGTTGAGGATTGCCGTCTCGGTCGCCTGCTTCAGGCCAGCTGCACCCATCATGCGGATGTACATCCAGGTGATCGGCAGGATCGATGCGCTGCCGAACTGTGCCGCTGCGACGGCATGTCCCGAACCTTCCGCTACATGACCGGGCAGGAACGGCCTGAGGTGCTCCTTCACGCCGATCGGTCCGACGCCGGGGCCGCCGCCGCCATGTGGGATACAGAACGTCTTGTGCAGGTTCATGTGGCAGACATCGGCCCCTATGTCGCCGGGCCGCGCCAGTCCGACCAGCGCGTTGAGGTTGGCGCCGTCGAGATAGACCTGCCCGCCATGCTCATGCACGAGCGAGCAGATCTCGCGTGCGCCCTCTTCGAACACGCCATGCGTCGACGGGTAGGTGATCATCAGCGCGGCAAGATTGGCGGCGTGTTCGGCCGCCTTCGCCTTGAGATCGGCCTCGTCGATGTCGCCCGCTTCCGTGCATGCGACGACGACCACGCGCATGCCCGCCATCGAGGCGCTCGCCGGATTGGTGCCATGCGCGGAAGAGGGGATCAGGCAGACGTTACGATGTGCCTCGCCACGGGCGGCATGGTAGCGCCTGATTGCCAGCAGCCCGGCATATTCGCCCTGGCTGCCGGCATTGGGCTGCAGCGAGACGGCATCGAAACCGGTGATCTCAGCGAGCCAGCGTTCCAATTCGTCGGTCATTGCCTTGTAGCCGGTGGCATGCGCGGCAGGTGCAAGCGGATGCATGTTGGCCACATCAGGCCAGCTCACCGGCATCATCTCGGCCGCGGCGTTGAGCTTCATCGTGCAGGAGCCAAGCGGGATCATGGCGCGATCGAGCGCCAGGTCCTTGTCCGCCAGACGTCGCAGAAAGCGCATCATCTCCGTCTCGGAGCGGTTTTCGTGGAAAACGGGCTGGGTCAGGAAATTCTTGCCGCGCGGCTTGCCGGGCAAGGCGGCCGGCGCTTCTGCCGGAACTGTTGCGCCGAAGAGCCCCGCGATCGCCTGGAGGTCGACCTCGGTCGAAGTCTCGTCGAAATTGATTGCGATGCGATCCGCGTCGATGACGCGAAGCAGACGTCCGACTTTTTCGGCATCTCCGGCAATCGACTTCGCCTGGCCTTTTATTTCGACGGTCACCGCATCGAAAAACTCGGCCCCGGCGACGGTCAGGCCCTTTGACGTCAGCGCAGCGGCAAAACGCGATGCGAAACCATGGACATTTGTGGCAATCGCCTGCAGGCCCTCGGGGCCGTGCCAGATCGCATAGGCTGTCGCCATGTTGGCGAGCAGAGCCTGCGCAGTGCAGATGTTCGAGGTCGCCTTGTCGCGGCGGATATGCTGCTCGCGCGTCTGCAGGGCAAGCCGGTAACCAGGCCGGCCTTTGGCGTCGACCGACTGGCCGACGAGCCGCCCGGGCATCAACCGTGTCAGCCTGTCGGCCACCGCGCAGTAGGCTGCGTGCGGTCCCCCAAAACCCATCGGCACGCCGAAGCGCTGCATCGAGCCGACGGCAATGTCGGCGCCGAGCTTCGCCGGCGGCTCGGTGAGCACAAGCGCCAGCGGGTCGGCGACGAAGATGACCAGCGCGCCCAGCGCTTTGGCCTGTTCGATCGCCGCGTGATGATCGCGATAGACCCCGACTGTATCCGGCCAAGGTACGATCAGCGCCGCCACACTCTCATCGAGCGTGCCCTCGTCGACGACGATGCCGAGCGGTTCGGCACGCGTCTCGACCACGTCGCGGATCTGGTCGTGCAGGGCGCCGGCGAGCACGACGCGGTTGCGCTTCTCGCGATGATGCCTGAAGGCGATTCCAACGGCTTCGGCCACTGCCGTAGCCTCGTCGAGAAGCGAGGCCGAGGCGACGGGCAAGCCAGTCAGCTCTGCGACCAGCGTCTGGAAGTGGAACAGCATTTCCAGCCGCCCCTGGCTTATCTCTGACTGATAGGGCGTGTAGGCCGTATACCAGGCCGGGTTCTCGAAAAGGTTGCGCTGGGTTACGGGCGGTACAATCGTGCCGTGGTAGCCGGCCCCGATGAAGCTTTTCAGCGCCTTGTTCGCCGCCATCTTCGCGGAAAGCTCCTGGAGCGCCTCGGCCTCGCTGGCCGGCGCGGGCAAATCGAGCGGACGATCGAGCCGGATCGACTTCGGTACGGCCTGGGCGATCAGCGTCTCGACTGAAGGAACGCCGAGCGTGGCGAGCATGGCCCGCCTTTCGGCGACATTCGGACCGATATGGCGCTCCGCGAAGGCAGTGATGGGATTGCTCATTTTCGTTCCTCGATCTTCAATCGATCAGCGCGTTGTAACCTGGCTCGTCGAGCAGGTCGGAAAGCTGGGCTTGGTCTGCGAGCCTCATCTTCCAGAGCCAGCCGTCGCCGGTGGGCGCCGAATTGACGAGTGCGGGTTCGGACGAAAGGGCGGAATTCACGTCGGTGATTTCGCCGTCCACGGGTGCATAGACATCGGATGCCGCCTTGACGGATTCAACTACGACGGCCGCATCGCCCTTTTTCAGCACACGTCCGACCTCAGGCAGCTCGACGAAGACGAGGTCGCCCAGCTGTTCCTGCGCGTAGCCGGTGATGCCGACGGTGGCCACGCCGCCCTCGACGCGGATCCATTCGTGGTCTTCGGTAAAATAGGTCGTCGCCATGAGATCATCCTTTTCGATAGCGATGCGGCGTGAAGGGAAGGGGATGGACGTCCACTGAAATGCGCGTACCGCGCACCTCGGCAAAAATGCGGGTTCCGGGCTGGGCGAGGGCGGTTGCCACATAGCCCATGGCGACCGGATGCTGGACCGAAGGGCCGAAGCCGCCGGAAGTGACGCGGCCGACTTGCTTGCCAGCACCGTCGATTAGCATTGCGCCAGCCCGCACCGGCTGACGGCCGTCGGGCTTCAACCCGACGCGCTTCTCGGAGGGCCCAGCGGCGACCAGCGACTTCAGCGCCTCAGCGCCGATGAAACGCCCCGCCTCGCGCACCGGCTTCGCGATCGCCCACATCAGCCCGGCGGAAACCGGGTCGATCTCCGGCGTGATGTCCTGTCCGTGCAGGCAAAGCCCGGCTTCGAGCCGCAGGCTATCGCGGGCGGCGAGCCCCACCCAGATGACGCAGTCATCCTCAAGAAGCCGGTTGACCAGTGCCTGTGCGTCACTTTCCGGCAGGCCGATTTCGAAGCCGTCCTCGCCGGTATAGCCTGAGCGGCTCATGAACCAGCCGGGCTTCGGCTCCACTCCAGTCATGAAGGTCAGGGCTTCGGTATCGATGCCGACCCGAGAGAGCGCCTCGGCGGCTTGCGGGCCCTGGATGGCCAGGAAGACGCGGTCGAGCGGCTCGACCTTGCCATCGAAATCGGCAGCGAGTTCCCTGAGCTGCGCCTCGTCGCTCGCGGCGTTGCCGGCATTCGCCACCACCATGAAACGCTCGGGCGCCAGCCTGGTCACGATCAGGTCATCGATGATGCCGGCCTTGTCGTTGAGGAGGAAAGTGTATTTTGACTGCGAAGCCGCGAGTCCTGCCGCATCCAGGGGGCAAGCCTTTGCCAGCAGGTCCGCTGCTCCGGGACCGGACACTTCGAACAACTGCATATGCGAAATGTCGAACAGCCCAACATGCTCGCGCGTATGCTGGTGTTCCCGCATGACCCCTGCCGGATACTGGATAGGCATCGACCAGCCGGCGAACGGTCCAAAACGGGCGCTCGCTGCAATATGCAAGTCTTCGAGGGGCAGCCTTTTCAAATCCGAGGCGGTCATTGCTTCTCCAGAGGCGCACGTTCTCGACCGCTCTTCGCGGCCAGCTCGCGCCCCTCTGTCTGAAGCCTGAGAGACTCGCGCAACTGGAACCCTGTCAGCTGCGCTTACACCTTCGGCGCGGGAATTCTTCCCGACTTTCCAGAGTGCTTTCCGTCTACGGTTCTTTTGCCTGAGAGATTTCGGGCGATTTCCCCTTCGGCGGCAGCAACGCTGCTCTCTCCCGCAAACGGACGGAGCCGGAGCCCCAAGCGAGTCGGAGGCTACCCGAAGCCGGTGGCTTTGTCACCACCCACTCCCGGGCTAGATCCCGCCGAACCAGTCGTAGCCCCGGTCCTCCCAATAGCCGCCCTTGCCGAGGCCCATAGTGGTAAAGCTGTCGACGACTTCGATTTTCTGGAGGTATTTCGGCATCTTGTAGCCTAGCTGCCTTTCGACACGCACCCGCAGCGGCGCGCCGTTCTCGACAGGCAATGGTTTGCCGTTCAGCCCGTAGGCCAAGATCGTCTGCGGATGGTAGGCGTCGATCAGGTCGATCGAGCCGTAATATTTGATGTCGCCTGACAGGCTGCGCTCCATCGTGTCGAGGCAGTGAAAGACGACGTACCGCGCCTCGGGCTTCACCTTGGCTTCGTCGAGCACCAGCGACAGTGGTGTGCCTGTCCATTTGGCGATGCAGCTCCAGCCCTCGACGCAATCATGGCGGGTGATCTGGGTCCGGCTCGGCATGGCGATCAGCTGTTCGCGCGTGAGCGACAGCGGCTTCTCAACCGACCCTGTGACTTCCAGCCGCCAGTCGGCGAAATTCTTCGAGAGCAGGCCTTGATAGTAGTCGTCGTCCGGCGCCGTCGAGCCGTTCGGGCGCTGCGGTTGGCGGATGTCGGCCTCCGTGAATTCCTGCGCCATCGTGTGGCCGCCGCCGAGCAGCCGCTGGACCCGATAGGTGAGATTATTGGCGCTCTCGATGACGTGACGCAGTCCACTATCTGGGTCGCCCACACTGTCGAACGCATCGCAGCCGGACAGGACAAGACCCGATCCGCCGATGGTGGCGGAAGTGATGAATGCGCGGCGGTTAATCCGGAACTTGGACATTGTCAGGCCCTCGGTTCCTCGGCGGCTCGGTCCGACGACGGATCTGTCCGATACCAGCCGGTGACGATCGAGCGCAGCTCGTTGATGGGACCGGCGGCGAGCACCATCACGATATGCACCACGAAGAACAGCACGAGCAGCGCCATGACTGTAAAATGAATGGTGCGCGCCGTCTGGCGTCCGCCGAAGGCCTCGGGAAGGAAGGGCAGCAGCGCGTCGGCGCTCGGTGACATGGACAGCCCGGTCAGGATCATCAGCGGAAAAAAGATGAAGAGCACGATCGCATAGGTAAGCTTCTGCAGCGTGTTGTAGTCGCGCATGTGATGGAACCTCAGCCGCGCATGATTGGCGATGTCGCGCGGCAGACGCCTGATGTCGGCAACGGTGGGGACCAGTTCGCGAAGGTGCCCGTTGATCGCGCTGGCGACGAGCCAGACGAGCAAGGTTCCGACCAGGATCCAGGCAAAGAAGAAATGGATCACGCGCCCTGTCGCGAGATCGTAATATGAAGGGATCGTTGCCCAGCGCGGGAAGGCGACATAGTTCGGCTGCTCCGCTGGGCCAGACATGCCCAGCACGCCGCTCGTGTCGAATTTCCTGCCCAGAATATCGGTGTAACCGCGCGGCCCGGCATTGGTGTTTTCGGCACCGATCGCGAGCACGTGGTTCTGGAACTGGAAGCCGGACTGGTCGCCGATGTAGAGCGCCGGATGGGCGTTGAATATCTGCAACCCGGAGAGCAGCAGAAAGAACAGGCTCACCGCCCAGATCCAGTGAGTGATGCGCGTCCAGGCGTACTGCCTGTAGACGAGCGTTCCGCATGAGGCGCCCGTATCGGGCGCCGCTTCTGCCGATCTCGCATCCATCGCCACACCCTCTGTTTCCACTGAGCTTTGCGCGCCAGCTGCACTTCCTCAGTTTACGCAGAGCCACGAGAGTTCGTTACACCCGGTTGCTTGACGATCGCGTGATTTCGACGCGAGCTCCTGGCTCAGGATGGCCCCAGCGATACCGCGACGTTCACTGCGGCTGCGACAAGCACCGTGTTGAACATAAACGATATGACGGCATGCAGGAGGTTAACCCTGCGCATTGCGGTCGTTGTGATCTGGACGTCTGAGGTCTGGGCGGTCATCCCGATAACGAAGGAGAAGTAGAGAAAATCGAAGCCCTCTGGCTCTTCCGTGCCCGGGAATTCGAGCCCGCCACGAGGTTCGTTCTTGCTGGATCCCCGACCGTCGGTGCCAACGTTTGGCTGCCAATAGCGGTGCGCGTAATGGATTGCAGCCATCGTATGGATGGTGAGCCAGCCCAACGCCACTGAAGCGAGCGACAGGCTGACGGTCAGGATATCGTGCTTGTCGTGGCTGTTGATCACGATGAATAGCGAGATGACGGCAACTATGACTGCACCAAACGTGACGGCGAGGATCGCCCAGGCCGGCTCGTCGGTGCGGGCGGCGTGTTTCTTCAGGAAGGCAGCACTGAGCCGCGTAATCTTAATGCCGGTCAGCACCAGGTAGACCAGGAAGAAGATATTCGCAGTGGCCTCGATCGCCAATTTCGGCCGCAGCCACAATGCGATCGGCGCGGTTGCGAGCGCGCACAGCACTGCGATGTAGAAGGGAGCGTGGCGCTTGTGGCGAGAGAGATTCATGAGAGTTCGGTGCGATCGCTTCCAGGGTCGAGCCTGCTGGCCCGGATCGCCTTTCTTGCCATCATATCCAGCGCACCGAGGAACCTCGAACGGTCGGCACGAGCGAAACTCGCATTGTAGCCCTTGCTTTCGCCCGTTTCACGCAAATGTTGCTTGAGGTCACGCATTGCAACAGCCATCCCGATCGTCTCTTCGGTGAATGGCCGCCCGGTCGGTCCGAGCACATGCGCGGCGAGCGTGACCGCTCTGGCCGCGAGCGGTATGTCAGCCGTGACGATGATATCGTTCGCTTTCGCATTCTCGACGATCCAGTCGTCCGCGGCGTCGGCGCCTTTCGAGACCACGACGTTGCGGATCATGGGATCGCGGGAAGGGCGCAGCCCGCCATTCGAGACGAAGGTGACGGTGAGACCCAGCCGCTCCGCCACTTTGACCACCTCGTCCTTCACCGGGCAGGCATCGGCATCGACATAAATGCTGGGCAAAGTCATCTTTGGGGCAAATGGTCAGGAGCGACGTTTGCACGCCAGCCGGGCGCCGCCTCTCGGTCTGGCGCTGCCGACCTTGCCGGCAAGGGCGCCATGCCACCGTTGGTGCACGGCTGAATGCGCCGGGCGCAGGCGTGCTTCGACACCGCAGCTATCAGTAGACTACCACGCTTCTGATCGACTTGCCCTCATGCATGAGGTCGAAGCCCTTGTTGATCTCTTCAAGCTTGAGCGTGTGGGTGATCATCGGATCGATCTCGATCTTACCCGACATGTACCAGTCGACGATCTTCGGCACGTCGGTGCGACCTCTGGCACCGCCGAAGGCTGTGCCCTTCCATACTCGGCCGGTGACCACCTGGAACGGCCGTGTCGAGATCTCCTGGCCGGCGCCGGCAACGCCGATGATGATCGACTGGCCCCAGCCTCTGTGCGAAGATTCAAGGGCCTGGCGCATGATCCTCACGTTACCGGTGCAGTCGAAGGTGTAGTCAGCCCCGCCAATCTGGTCTGCGCCGCGCTTGGTCATGTTGACGAGGTAGGCAACGATGTCGCCGTCGATCTCCTTGGGGTTGACGAAATGCGTCATCCCGAAGCGCTCGCCCCAAGCCTTCTTGTCGTTGTTGATGTCGACGCCGATGATCATGTCGGCGCCGGCGAGCCGCAGCCCCTGGATCACGTTGAGCCCGATGCCGCCGAGGCCGAAAACGATCGCCGTCGCGCCTTCCTCGACCTTGGCCGTGTTGATCACTGCGCCGATGCCGGTCGTGACGCCGCAGCCGATATAGCAGATCTTGTCGAAGGGTGCGTCCGGGTTGACCTTCGCCACTGCGATCTCCGGCAGAACCGTAAAGTTCGAGAAAGTCGAGCAGCCCATGTAGTGGAAGATCTTGTCCTTACCCATCGAGAAGCGGCTCGTGCCGTCCGGCATGAGGCCCTGGCCTTGGGTAGCGCGGATCGCGGTGCAGAGATTGGTCTTGCGCGACAGGCAGGACGGGCACTGCCGGCACTCCGGCGTGTAGAGTGGGATGACGTGGTCGCCTTTCCTGACGCTGGTCACGCCGGGACCGACGTCGACCACCACGCCAGCGCCTTCATGACCCAGAATCGCCGGGAAGATGCCCTCGGGGTCGGCGCCCGACAGCGTGAATTCATCCGTGTGGCAGATTCCCGTCGCCTTGATCTCGACCAGAACCTCGCCTGCCCTCGGCCCGTCGAGGTCGACTTCCATGATCTCGAGCGGTTTTCCGGCAGCGACGGCGACTGCGGCACGGGTTTTCATCGTCAGCATTCTCCCAATGATTAGCGCGGCAAACTTTCAGACTTTCCCCGCTTGATCAAGGAGGCCTAAAGCATGTCGTTCGAAGCATGTGTCTTGACCCACGCTGGCGAGCACATAAAACGAAACTGCACGTCTGGAGGGCCGTTCCGCGCATGTTCAATAAGATCCTTGTCGCCAATCGCGGCGAGATCGCCTGTCGCGTGATCAGGACGGCGAAGAAGATGGGGATCGCGACGGTCGCGGTCTATTCCGATGCCGACCGCGATGCGGTTCATGTCGAGATGGCCGACGAAGCCGTGCATATCGGCCCGCCGCCCGCCGCCCAGAGCTATCTCGTCGCCGAAAGGATTGTCGAGGCCTGCAAGGCGACCGGTGCAGAGGCCGTCCACCCTGGTTACGGCTTCCTTTCGGAGCGTGCTTCCTTCTGCGCTGCACTGGAAGCGGAAGGCATCGTCTTCATCGGCCCGAAACCCAAGGCGATCGAAGCCATGGGCGACAAGATCGAATCGAAGAGGTTCGCCAATGCTGCCAAGGTGAGCACCGTGCCCGGCTTCCTTGGTGTGATCGAGAGCACCAAGCATGCCGAAAAGATCGCCGCCGAGGTCGGCTACCCCGTGATGATCAAGGCCTCCGCCGGCGGGGGTGGCAAGGGGATGCGGATTGCCTGGGATGCAGCCGAGCTCGGGGAGGGCTTGGAACGGGCACGCTCCGAGGCCTTGAGCTCGTTCGGCGACGACCGCGTCTTCATAGAGAAATTCATCATCGACCCCCGCCATATCGAAATCCAGGTACTCGCCGACGCGCATGGTACCGCGATCCATCTCGGCGAGCGCGAATGCTCAATCCAGCGCCGCAACCAGAAGGTCGTCGAAGAGGCTCCGTCGTCCTTCCTCGACGAGAAGACTCGCAAGGCGATGGGCGAGCAGGCGGTGGCGCTGGCCAAGGCCGTCGATTACCAGAGTGCCGGCACGGTCGAGTTCATCGTCGACAAGGACCGCAATTTCTACTTCCTGGAGATGAACACGCGGCTTCAGGTCGAGCACCCTGTGACGGAGCTGGTGACAGGGATCGATCTGGTCGAGCAAATGATCCGTATCGCCGCCGGCGAGAAGCTCGGCATCCGCCAGAAGGAGGTGAAGCTCGAGGGCTGGGCGGTCGAAAGCAGGATTTACGCCGAGGATCCTTACCGCAATTTCCTGCCTTCGATCGGCCGGCTGACGCGCTACCGGCCGCCGGCGGAGGGGCGCTTCGACAGTGTCGTCGTGCGCAACGATACCGGGGTCACGGAAGGCTCGGAAATCTCGATGTTCTACGATCCGCTGATCGCCAAGCTCTGCACCTGGGCGCCGACCCGCCCTGCGGCGATCGAGGCAATGGCGGATGCGCTGGACGAGTTCGTTATCGACGGCATTGCGCACAATATCCCATTCCTGTCGGCGCTGATGCAGCATCCGCGCTGGCGCGACGGCCGGCTGTCGACCGCCTTCATTGCAGAAGAGTTTCCGGAAGGCTTCAAGCCGGTCAGGCCGGACGACGGCCAGAAGGCAGTATTGGCGGCGGTTGCCACGGCGATCGAGCTCGTTCGCCGCGACCGGCTGGATAGACTCGCGGGCCGGCTTGCGCCGCATTCCGGCCTGCCCAAGCGCGACTGGGTGGTGAAGCTGGAGGGCGATTATCTTCCCGTCTCGATCGTGGAAGGAGATGCCTCCATCCCGATGCGAATCGGCTTCTCCGTTAACGGCGGAGCAGCTCTGGAGCTCTCTTCCGACTGGCAGCAAGGCGACCCTGTCTGGCGCGGCACTATTGGCGGTCAGAAGATATCGGCCCAGATCAGGCCTGTGCTGAACGGCATTCGCATCGACTGGCGCGGGATCGCGATAACAGCGCTTCCCATGCTGCCGAACACGGCGGAGCTGGACCGACGGATGCCTCTGAAGCAGCCGCCTGATACCTCGAAGCTGCTGCTCTGCCCGATGCCGGGGCTGGTCATCTCCGTAATGGTCGCCGTCGGACAGGAAGTGAAGGCAGGCGAGACGCTGGCGATCGTCGAAGCCATGAAGATGGAGAACGTGCTGCGCGCTGAGCGCGACCTGATCGTCGCCAAGATCAACGCCAAGCCCGGTGATAGCTTGGCGGTCGATGCGGTGATCATGGAGTTCGCGTGAATGGCAGACGAAGTAAGCTTGCCTCAGCCGCCAACCTTTGACGAAATTGTTGGACTTCGCCTTTCCATTGTTCGCCGTGCGGCAGACATGCTTATTCTTCACTTTGGCGAAGTCGTCCTGCATCGATCAGGTAAGGGCGATGTTGGACAAATTGCACTTCATATTCAGGGGCCGTGGCGGCTGGAAGACCTGAACAACACGATCGTCGGCCGAGATGATCTTTGGGAATACGGGGGAACTCATCCTCAGCCGGAAGGCTGGAGATATGAAGACGGCGAAAGCGTGCAGGATGATTCCTTCGATCGGCTCTTTCGGAGAGGAGAAGGCAAATACGGCTAGACGGTCGACGACGATAACTATGTTGTTTTGTCGGTTGACCAAAAGACGACGGGAGATTTGACGATTGCGTTCGCCAACAACCGGACACTCCTTGTTTTCCCGGACGGCGTGTCGAGAGAGTGCTGGCGGCTTCTTAAGCCCGGAGCTGAAGGCGAACACCTTGTGTTCCCGCCCGACTAGTCGTGTACGCCGGGCCAGCGACAGCCAGGCCCTCGACGCGGTCATCATGGAGTTTGCCTGAAGTGTCTATCCCAGCGCCGCGACCTGCACTACTGTTCGACCTCGACGGAACGTTGACCGATCCGTTCGTCGGCATCACCCGCTTCATCCAATACGCGATGGAGAAGCTCGGGCGACTGGTGCCTGCCGCGGACGACCTTCGCTGGTGTATCGGCCCGCCCCTCAAATCGGCGTTCAGGACGCTTCTAGACACGGATGACGATACGGCGACGGACGCCGCCGTGCGGCTCTATCGGGAGCGCTATTCTGTGGTCGGAAAATTCGAGAACAGCCTCATTCAAGGCATTCCAGAGATGCTGGCGACACTGGCCGGCGAGGGATACTTCCTGTCGATCGCTACTTCCAAGCTCAAGACCTACGCGGGCGACATCATCGATCACTTCGAGCTGCGCCGATACTTTCATGTCCTGCATGGATCCGAGCTCGACGGCCGCAACGCGGCAAAGGGCGACCTCGTGCGGCACATCCTTGCAACCGAACAGATCGATGCAACGAGCACCGTCATGATCGGCGATCGATCGCATGACGTTGTGGGAGCCAGCGCCAACGGCGTTGCAGCCATTGGGGTGCTGTGGGGCTATGGCGATCGGTCCGAGCTTGAAGGCGCCGGTGCGGCGCGGATCGCAAACCGGCCTGAGGAGCTGCCGCATCTCGTTCGAGCGGTGCTCGGTCCAGCCTGATTCGAGCCATGGCACTCCCTGCCTTTGTGGCAGTCCCTGTGTGTTTCGCCGATGCACGCTGGAACCATGTCGCTCCAGACAATAGATTCGGGCGAGAGACTCAACGCGAGCATCGGACCGAACCGAGGGACCGCATCAGCGAAAACTGCGCAGCGGTCTTCGGACAGCCCGAAGCGCCAATAAAGATACAGAGTGGCAACAGGCGGACTGATGGCAAGCGACAGCTCTACGCGCGATCCGATCCTGAACGCGGCCCGGCAAGGAGCAGCACCTGCGGCTCAGGCTCGGAACTTCATTCATCTGCGCGTCCACTCCGCCTATTCGCTGCTCGAAGGCGCGCTGCAGCTTTCGAAGATCGTCAGCTGGGCCGCGAAGGAGTCCACGCCGGCGATTGCGGTGACCGACACCAACAACCTGTTCGGCGCGCTGGAATTCTCTCAGAAGGCCGTCAAGGAAGGCGTGCAGCCCGTCATCGGCTGCCAGCTCGATTTCGCCTTCAACGACAGTCGCGACGAGGGCGCGCGCCACACCGCGCGGAGTCACGGTCCCGAGCTTTTCCCGCTGGTCCTGATCGCGCAGAACCAGGTCGGCTACAGCAACCTGACCAAGCTCGTCAGCCGGGCCTATCTGGGCACGCCAAACGATTCCCCTGTGCACCTGCCGCTGGAAATCCTCGACGGCTACGCCGAGGGGATCATCTGCCTAACCGGCGGCCCGCGCGGGCCGATCGGCCGCGCGCTGAAGGGCGATCATCCATCACAGGCCGAAGAGCGGTTGCTGTCGCTGATCGACCTGTTCGGTGACCGACTCTATGTCGAGATCGAGCGTCTGGCTGGCTATGACCGAGCGCTCGAGGCCGCTACTATCGATTTGGCCTATCGCCACGACCTGCCGCTGGTCGCCACCAACGAGGCATTCTTTCTGAAGCGAGAGGATTACGAGGCGCACGACGCCCTGATCGCGATCGCGGAAGGCACGGTCATTGCCGTAGACAATCGCCGCAGGCTCACGCCGGACAACTATCTGAAAAGCCAGGCGGAAATGGCAGTGCTTTTTGCCGATTTGCCTGAGGCGCTGGACAGCACCGTCGAGATCGCCCGCCGCTGCTCCTTCTATCCGAAGAACCGCAGCCCGATCCTGCCGCGCTTTGCCGCGCGCGACGCTGCCGATGCGGAGGCCGCCGTCAGGGCCGAAGCCGAGGAGTTGACCCGCCAGGCCCGCGAAGGCCTGGCGATGCGTATCGCCACACGTGGCCTCTCGCCGGGCTACACCGAGGACGACTACCGCAAGCGGCTCGATTACGAGCTCTCGATCATCGAGAGGATGAAATTTCCCGGCTACTTTCTGATCGTTTCCGACTTCATTAAATGGGCCAAGGCTCATGACATTCCGGTCGGCCCTGGGCGCGGGTCGGGCGCCGGCTCCCTCGTCGCCTATGCTCTCACCATCACCGACATCGATCCGCTGCGCTTCTCGCTGCTTTTCGAGCGCTTCCTCAATCCCGAACGCGTGTCGATGCCGGACTTCGATATCGACTTCTGCCAGGATCGCCGTGAGGAGGTGATCCGCTACGTCCAGGAGAAATACGGCCGCGACCAGGTCGCGCAGATCATCACCTTTGGAACGCTGCAGGCCCGCGCCGTGCTGCGCGATGTCGGCCGTGTGCTGCAGATGCCCTACAGCCAGGTCGACAGGCTCTGCAAAATGGTCCCGCAGAACCCGGCTAACCCTGTGAGCCTTGCCAAGGCGATCGAAGGCGAGCCGCGCTTCGCGGAAGAAGCCGAGAAGGAGCCGATCGTCCAGACGCTGCTCGACACGGCGCAGAAGCTCGAGGGCCTTTTCCGTCACGCTTCGACGCACGCGGCGGGCATCGTGATCGGCGACCGGCCACTGCCCGAGCTGGTTCCGATGTATCGCGATCCACGCTCCGACATGCCGGTCACGCAGTTCAACATGAAATATGTCGAGCAGGCCGGGCTGGTGAAGTTCGACTTCCTCGGCCTCAAGACGCTCACCACGCTTGACCGTGCAGTGAAGCTCATCCGCCGGCGCGGAATCGACATCGACCTCGCGCAGATCCCGCTCGACGATGAGAAGACCTATTCGATGCTGTCGCGCGGCGAGGTCGTCGGCGTGTTCCAGGTTGAAAGTGCGGGCATGCGCAAGGCGCTGATCGGCATGAAGCCTGACCGTATCGAGGACATCATCGCACTGGTCGCGCTCTATCGCCCGGGGCCGATGGAGAACATCCCGACCTACAACGCCCGCAAGCACAAGGAAGAAGAAGTCGCCTCGATCCATCCGAAGATCGATCATCTGGTGGCCGAGACTCAAGGCGTCATCGTCTATCAGGAGCAGGTGATGCAGATCGCGCAGGAGCTTGCCGGCTACTCGCTCGGCGAAGCAGACCTTCTGCGCCGAGCCATGGGCAAGAAGATCAGGGCCGAGATGGACGCGCAGCGGACGCGTTTCGTCGATGGCTCACTGAAGAACGGACTGACGAAGCCGCAGGCCGAGTTCATCTTCGACCTTCTGGCGAAATTCGCCGACTACGGCTTCAACAAGAGCCATGCGGCGGCCTACGCATTCGTTTCCTACCAGACCGCCTATCTGAAGGCGCATTACCCGGTCGAGTTCCTGGCCGCGTCGATGACGCTCGACATGTCGAATACGGACAAGCTTGCCGATTTCCGCGCGGATGCGATGCGTCTCGGCATCGATGTCGTGGCGCCGTCCGTGAACACCTCCTACCGCGATTTCGAAGTCGGCGAGAATCGCATTTTCTATTCTCTCGCCGCCATCAAGGGCGTCGGCGACGCGGCGGTGGAGCACATCGTCGAGAAGCGGGCGGACAAGCCCTTCGAAAGCCTGGAAGATTTCGCGCAACGCATCGATCCGAAGATTGTAGGCAAGCGTGTTCTCGAGAGCCTGATCATGGCTGGCGCCCTCGATTGCTTCGGCAGGGACCGCGCCGCGATGATGGCGGGTGTCGAAGCGATCATGGCGGCAGCTGCCTTCGCGCATGCGAGCGCGACCAGCGACCAGATCGATATCTTCGGCGCCGGAACTGCGACGCGCCGTCCCGAAGCCATACGTCTCCCCACGACGGAAGTGTGGCTGCCGGCCGACCGGCTGCACCGCGAGTTCCAGGTGGTTGGCTTCTATCTCTCCGCCCATCCGCTCGACGAGTATAAGACGGCGCTGGCGAAGATGCGGGTGCAGACCTGGGGCGAATTCTCGGCTGCCGTGAAGCGTGGCGCGGCGGCCGGCCGGCTCGCCGGCACCGTGACGGCCAAGCAGGAGCGTAAGACGCGCACCGGCAACAAAATGGGCGTCGTGCAGTTTTCGGACACCTCTGGACAATACGAGGCAGTGCTCTTCTCCGAAGGGCTCGCGCAATATCGCGACATGCTGGAGCCCGGCAAATCGGTCGTCATCACGGTGGCGGCCGAGGACAGGCCGGAAGGCATCAACCTGCGAATTCAGACTGTGCAGTCGCTGGAGCACGAGGCGAGCCGCGTGCAGAAGTCACTGCGCATCTTCCTGCGCGACGCCGGCCCGGTGAACACGCTGGCCACCCAGCTCGGAACGAAGGGTGAAGGGCAGGTGAGTTTCGTGCTGATCAAGGAAGGCGGCCAGGGCGAAGTCGAGATCGCGCTGCCCGACCGTTACGCCATCTCCCCTCGCGTCGCCTCGGCTATGCGCGCCGTTCCCGGCGTTGTGGAGGTGGAGCTGGTCTAAGGCAAGCTACAGCAGCTCGGCTGCGACTCCTAACTCCAGCGCCGCACTGCAAAACCGCTTGTCCAATGTGACGATGGTCGTTCCAAATTCCGCAGCAACCGCCAGATGGAGGGCGTCTGACGATTTTATCCCCAACCTGTACTGATCGGCGAACTGAGCAGCCGCTTGAAATGTCTTCGCCGGGACCGGAAGTGTCTTCAGCGCATCCTTCGCATAACGTCCGAAGGCGCTTAGGGAGGCAGCCCGGGTTGCTTCATCGATTTGCCTGGTGCGCAGCTTGATCGATAGCGCAGACGAAAATTCTGTGACAGTCCAATGGCTGACAGCCAAATTCTCGGGTTGCTGTCCAGCGAGCCATCGTTGTGCCCGGTCGGTTGCGGCCTCCGACGTCAGAGCCGATACGAGCACCGATGTGTCGATGTAAAATGTCAATAGCGCTCGCTATCGCGCATTTCGCGGATGAAATCACCTGCGGACTGCTCTTGATACGGCATCTTCGCGGTGAGTTTTCGTAACTCTTCCAGATCGATTGGCTTCCGCTTCCGCTCGGCAGGCACAAGGTGCGCTACCGGCTTGCCGCGGCGCAAGATTTGCACCGTTTCACCGGCGGCTGCCTGCTCCACCAACTCGCTCAAATGGGCTTTGGCTTCGGCTAGATTGACGGTTCTCATGACCATGTGACCAACTATTTGGTCATATATAACACGAATTGAGATTTGGTCCAATATACTGGCGCGAGGCGCGGGCGGATTGTCGCGCCTCACATCCGATAGGGTCGTCGCATGTCACGCCGACAGGCCTTTCTTGATGGGCAGCCTTTGGATGGTCTTGCCGGTCGCTGCCCTGAGCGCATTGGCGACGGCGGGTCCGATCGGCGGCACTCCCGGTTCGCCGACACCGGTCGGTAGCTCGTCGGAATCGACGATGTAGACCTCGACTTTGGGCATCTGCTCGATGCGCAGCGGCGTGTAGCTGTCGTAATTGCCCTGGTCCACCGCGCCTTTCGTCAATGTCAGTTCTTCCTGCAGGATCGCCCCGAGGCCGAAACCGATCCCGCCCTCCATCTGGGCGCGGACCTGGTCGGGATTGGTCGCGGTGCCGCAATCGACCGCGCAGACGACCCGGTCGACCGTAAAGTCACTGCTACCCTTGGTAGTGATCTCGACCACCTCTGCAACATAGGTGTTGAAGCTTTCGTGCAGGGCCACGCCGCGGAAGCGGCCGTCCGGCAGCGGCTCATTCCAACCCGCCTTTTCGGCGGCGAGCCTCAGCACTGTGGCGTGCCGGCGATGGTCGTTGAGCATCGATAGGCGGAACTCGACCGGGTCCCGCTTGGCGGCCGCGGCGAGTTCATCAATGAATGTCTCCATCGCATAGGCGGTATGGGTCGAACCAACCGATCGCCACCAGAGCACGGGAATGTTCACATGGGTCGAGGTCAAGTCGACCTTCAGGTTCGGTATGGCGTAGGGCAGGTTCGCCGCGCCTTCGACCGAAGACCGATCGATCCCTCCCTTGGCGCCGCCCGATTCGCTGATAGGCTGGCCGACAATGTGATCGTAGAGCGCCACCACCTTGCCCTGCTCGTCGAGGCCGGCTTTTAAGGCATGCACATAGGCAGGCCGATAGCGACCGCCACGCATGTCGTTCTCGCGCGTCCACTGCACCTTGACCGGCGCCTTCCAGCCAAGCGCCTTCGCGGTCGCCACCGCTTCGACCACCAGATCCGCATCCGGGACAGCCCGCCGGCCGAAACTGCCGCCAGTTTTCATGACATGCAGCCGAACTTTGTCGGGCGTAACGCCGGCCGCCTTGGCCGCGGCGGCCTGATAGAGGTCGGGAGCCTGATGTCCGCCCCAGACCTCGACCACACCGTCATCGCTCATTCGCGCGACCGCGTTGAGCGGCTCCAGAGACGCATGGGCAAGATACGGGAACTCATACAGCGCCTCGACCGTCTGGGCCGAGGTGGCAAGCGCCCGCTGGACGTCGCCGTCATCGCGAGCGGTGGCCTTGGCCGGACCTGCCGCGATTTTCCTGTATTCGGCGATGATCTCATCGGTCCCGCGCTGCTCAGCCTTCGCTTCGTCCCACTGGACGTTCACAAGGTCGCGGCCCTTCAGCGCTGCCCACATGTTCCGACCGACGACCGCGACACCACGTGGCGTCTCCACGACGTCGACGATCCCGTCGAGCGCCTTTGCCTTGGCCGCATCGAAGGCCTTGAGGGCTGCGCCGAATTTGGGCGAATGGATCATGACCGCTGTCAGCATCCCGTCCATCTTCAGGTCGATGGTGTAGGTCTGGGTGCCGTTCGTTTTGGCGGCGGTGTCGAAGCGTTTGAGCGTTTCCGATCCGATCTGCTTCCACTCGTCACTCGACTTCAGCGGCACATCATCCGGAATGGGAATCCTTGCCGCAGCTTCGGCCAATTCCCCAAAACTCGCTCGTTTCCCGGACGGGTGGGAAAGGATTCCCGACGCAACCGTGATTTCGCCTGCCGCTACGCCCCAGGCCCGAGCCGCAGCTGATATCAGCATTTCGCGAGCGGCGGCGCCGGCCTTGCGATAGCGCTCCCAGGACGATGCCATCGAGGTCGAGCCGCCCGTCCCTTGTGCGGCACCGCCCCAGGCCAGATTGCCGTAGAGAGCCGGATTGCCCGAAGCGCCGACGACGTCGACCTGGCCCCAGTCGCCCTCGAGCTCTTCCATGACGAGCGTCGCTATACCGAAATAGGAGCCTTGCCCCATCTCGAACTGGGAAGAGTGAATCACGATCCGGTTCGCCGGGGTGACTTCGACATAGGCTTGGAACGGGTTGGTTTGAGGCCCAGCCGGGGCGGCCCGGGCGTCTACCGGTTCGGTTGCGATCAACCGGTAGCCGATCACCAGCCCCGCAGCGGAAGCCGCGCCGATCAGGAACTGGCGGCGGGATGGCCGGCTCGCATACAATTCGATTCGATGCGACAGCATGATCAGATCTCCAGCCGATGGGCAGCTTCGTGGATCGCTGCGCGGATGCGATGATAGGTGGCGCAGCGGCAAAGATTGCCGGTCATCGCTGAATCGATGTCGTCGTCAGTGGGTTTCGGCGTGTCTGTCAGCAGAGCCGTGGCCGACATGATCTGCCCGGACTGGCAATAGCCGCATTGCGGCACATCGAGCTCGATCCAAACGGCTTGCACGGTTTCGGCGACCTTGCCCGACAGTCCTTCGATTGTGACTATCTTTGAGCCTTCCGCGTCGCCGACGGAAGTCTGGCATGAACGTATCGGCGTGCCGTCCATGTGAACGGTGCAGGCGCCGCACTGCGCCATGCCGCAACCGAATTTGGTTCCGGTCAAGCCGATCACGTCGCGGATCGCCCAAAGCAGGGGCATGTCAGGGTCGACGTCGAGGGTTCGCGCCTCGCCGTTGAGGGTGAAAGCGGCCATCTGCTTAGCTCTCCTTCATGATTAGCACCCCCGCGCCCACGCTTGGCTGCGAACGCATGGTACCAGCGCAAACCATTTGCGAACTTGGGCGTGCGCTGTGGCCCGGCAAGGCCGTTCGCGGGAACGTGAGACAATGTGCGGGAACTGTGATCGGGCTCGGCCTGCAATAGGCCTCGCTTAAACCCCGTAGCGCTCCGTTCTTATCCGCTCCGCTGCGACGCCCGCAGCAATCAGCGCGTCAGAGGCTGCGCTGACGAAGGCATTCGCGCCGCAGACATAGGCGAGGGCAGGGCGCCGGGGCAGCGTCGACAGGGTGCGTTCGATCATCGCCGGGTCTATACGACGCCCGAAATCCTTGCGCCGCTTCGGCGCCTCACGGGTAAGCGTCAGGATCAAGTCGAAGCCGTCGCGTAGATCATCGAGCGCGAGCAGCTCTTCGCGAAAGATGACCTCGTTCCATTCGCGGGAAGAGTAGAGCAGCGCAAGCCGCACCTGCGACCCGCTGGCGTGGCGATGGCGAACCATGCTCATAAGGGGCACGACGCCCGAGCCGCCGCCGATCAGCACCAGCGGTCCGGACTGGTCGACGCTCCAGACGAAATGCCCTCCGAGCGGCCCTTTGATCTCGATCTCGTCGCCAATGGCGGCCACATCGTGGAAGAAGGGCGACACTTCGCCATTTTCGAGCTTCTCGATGGTCAGCTCGATCTCCTCGCCGGCTTCCGGCGCGGAGGCAATCGAATAACTGCGTTGGGCGGTATAGCCGTCCGGCGCGGTCAGCCGCACATCGACATGCTGGCCGGCGCGATAGGCGAAGGGTTGGCTGGGCAGGAAGCGGAAGCTCATTACGCGGGGCGTGAGCCGGGTAATGCCGGTTATCGTCGCCGGCTGCCAGCGCGCCGGCCGCCCATAAGCAGGCTCCGGCGTTGAGATATCAGTCATCCGTGTAGCGCTGTTCGCGCCATGGGTCGCCATAAGCGTGGTAGCCGCGCAGTTCCCAGAAGCCGAGCGTGTCGGTGTCGGTGAACTGTAAGCCGTTGATCCACTTGGCCGACTTCCAGAAATAGAGGTGCGGCACGAGCAGCCGCGCAGGCCCGCCATGGTCCGCCGGAATCGGTTTGCCCTCATATTTCAGCGCGACCATCGCTTTGCCGCCCGTGAGGTCTGCAGTCGGCACGTTGGTGGTGTAGCCGTCATAGGAATGCGCGAGCGTGAAGCCGGTCGGCGCCTCGATGCCGGCCGCGGCTAGAATGTCGTCGACCAGCACGCCCTCCCAGGCTGTTTCGAACTTCGACCATGCCGTCACGCAGTGGATGTCGCGGGTCATCTTCGATTGGGGCAACGCATTGAACTCGGCCCACGACCACTCCGCCACCGGTTTGGCGCGAACCTTCAACGTGAACTTCCAGCCGGCGGTGTCGACGCGCGGCGTTGGACCCGCCGAGAGGACGGGGAAATCCTCGGTCAGAAACTGTCCAGGCGGCAGCCGGCCAGAAACGTCCGCAGAAGGGCGGCGACCTCCAAATCCGCGAGTGACCATCATGCGCTCCTTCTCAGTCGCAGCATCAACCTAGTGTCATTAGCTGTGCACTGCCAACGGCGCGAGTCAAACTATGGCACTACGGGCTCGGCTTCGCGCGAAGGCCTGACCTGCAGGTTGAGGAGATTGCCGGCAAGTATCAGAATCGCGCCCGCAGCTGTCCATATGTCGATCTGTTCCTGGTACAGGAGCCAGCCGATCAGTGCCGAAAGCGGCACGCGCAGGAAATCGATCGGCGAGACGAGGGTTGCGTCGGCATGAGCCAGCGCCTGCGCCAGGCAGTAATGCGAGAAGGTGCCGGTGAAGGCGATCAGCAGGATCCAGAGCCAGAGCCCTGCCGGAGGTGTCTGCCACACATACATGGCCGGCAGGAGCCCGATTGCCGACTGGATGATCAGCATCCAGAAAATGATCCTGACGACATTGTCGGTGCGTGTCAGCGACTTCACCATGACGAGCGAAATGCCGAAGGCCACTGCCGCGCCGAGCACGATCACATGTCCGGGTTGGACAGTCGTGAGCCCCGGCCGCACGATGATGACGATACCGATCAACCCGAGCAGGATCGCCGTCAGTCTCGGCCGCGTCAGCTTCTCATCGAGGAAAAAGACCGCAAGCAGTGCCGTCCAGATCGGAGTCGTGAACTCGATCGAGATCAGCTGGGCGAGGGGGATCATGGTGAGGGCATAGAGCCAGGCGAACTGGCCGGCATAGTGGGCGGCGTTGCGGCCGATATGCAGCCACGGACGCCGCGTGCGCATGGCGGCGAAGCCGCCGGCCAGAAAGACCAGCGGCAGCAGCATCACGAAGCCGATCACCGAGCGCATCTCCATAACCTGGAAGACGTCCAGCACCGACGTTGTGGCGCGGCCCGCGACGGACATCACGAGAAACGAGGTGATCGACCCACCCATCCACAGCGCGGCTTTGAGATTAGATGGTTCCCGATCCATATCGCGCTCTGTCGCAGGTGGCTGCCACTGCCGCAATTGCTAGTCCACGCATTCGACTGGGCCAGATGAGGGCTATGCCGACGAGGACGGCGCTACTGCGGAACAGCGCGGTCTATTCTTCGACAGGTTCAGGCGGTTGTGTGCTGCCGCCTTTGCCGAAGGTGTAGCCGGTCTCGACGGCCTTGCGCCCATACTTCTCGCGCAGGACATCGATCGCTCCTTCGGCAGCTGCGCGCTTGCGCGACGTCTCGTCGACGAGGTCGGGCGGATCGGCTTTGCCGCCATCGGTCAAATCGCTGACGCCGATGCCGAGCAGCCGGTAGTAGGTGCCGTTGGTTTCCTTTTCGAGCAGATGCAGCCCGGTCTGGAAAATGCGGTCGGCGAGCCTCGTCGGGCTGCCGAGTTGACGGTTTCGCGTACGGATCTTGAAGTCCTGCGTCTTGAGCTTGAGCACGATTGTTCGACCGGCAAGGCCGGATTTCTTCAGCCTCGTCGATACCTTCTCGGAAAGGCCGCGTAATATCGGCACCAGATCGGCGCCCGACGCGAGGTCGGTGTCGAACGTGGTTTCCGCCGAGATGCTCTTGGTGTCGCGGTCCGGATCGACCTCGCGGTCGTCTTGGCCGCGGGACAGGTGATAGAGGCGGCCGCCCATTGCCCCGTAGCGGCGCAGCAACTCGCCATGTTCCATCCGCTGCAGCTGCCCGATCGTGCGAATGCCGTCCGATTCGAGCGTCGTGGCGAACGCCTTGCCGACGCCCCAGATCAGCGTGACCGGCTGGCCGGCGAGAAAGCTCGGTGCCTCGGCCTCGCCGATCACCGAAAAGCCGCGCGGTTTCATCATGTCCGATGCAACCTTCGCAAGAAATTTGCAGTAGGAAAGCCCGACCGAGACTGTGATGCCGATCTTGCGCTCGACGTCTTGGGCGAATTCCGCAAGCACCAGCGCGGGCGGACGCTTGTGCAGGCGTTCCGTCCCGGCAAGGTCGAGGAATGCCTCGTCTATGGAGAGCGGTTCCACCAGTGGAGTCAAAGCCTGCATCATGGCGCGCACCTCGCGTCCGACACGGACATATTTCTCCATGTCCGGCTGGATTACGACTGCGTCGGGGCAGGCCTCGAGCGCCTTGAACATGGGCATCGCCGAGCGCACGCCCCGGATGCGTGCGATGTAGCAGGCCGTCGAGACGACGCCGCGTTTGCCGCCGCCGACGATGACCGGCTTGTCCCTCAGCTCGGGATTGTCGCGCTTCTCGATCGACGCATAGAAGGCGTCGCAGTCGATATGGGCAAGGTGCAGCTTGCCGAGCTCCGCATGCCGGGTGAGGCGCGGGCTGCCGCAGGCTTCGCAACGTGAACCGGCACGGCTCTGCACCTTACGGCAGTCCCTGCAGAAACCGTGCGTCAGATCGTTGACAGATGCATGCATCGATGCGAACATAAAGAGAACATCCAAAATCGTATTCCAGCGCCACGGCGCTGGCAATCGCGCTACCTGAAGAGGGTTGTACGATGACACATGAGATCGTCCCTCTGACGCCGGATTTTTGGCCGGTTTTCGAAGAGCTCTTCGGTAAGCAAGGGGCCTGCTATGGCTGCTGGTGCACCTATTTCCGCCTGCCGCCGGCGGCGCGGCGCGACAGCAACCGCGAACGCAACAAGGATCATATCAAGGCGCGTATCGATAAAGGTCCGCCGCCCGGATTGCTCGCCATTCGCGACGGCATTGCCGAAGGCTGGATGCAGATCGGCCCGCGATTCGATGTGCCGGAGTTCAACAACAAGGGCCGTGCCTCGGCGCCGCTCGACCCTGCCGACGCGTCCGACCCCACCGTTTGGGCGATCTCATGCTTCTTCGTGAAGACCAAGGCACGGGGGCAGGGGCTGACTCATCGCTTGGTCGCCAGCGGCATCGATCACGCCCGCCGCAACGGCGCGCGCCTGCTCGAAGCCTGCCCGATCGACCAGTCGCGCGATTCGCGCTCGCTCGGCCTCTATGTCGGCTCGACGCGGGTCTTCGAGAAAGCCGGCTTCAAGCCGGCAACGCGGCGCAAGCCTGGCCGGCCGCTGATGAGGCTGGAACTACCGGAACTATAGGTCAGGATGTGGGGCGATCGACAATGCGGGAACCCGCGTTCTGCTGCAGCTATATGTCGAGCGCAGGTCGGCTGAACTTTTGCTTCTCTGAGCTACGCAAGTTTTCAAAAGTAAGTTCGGATGAGGCCGGCAAGAAGGCCGAATCCGAAGTCTCCGAACATCAGAAGCATCCAGGCCCAGACAAACGCCGACGTGAAATTCGCCAGCTGAAAGCTCCAATAGGGCATTTCCGCAATTCCGGCGATAAGGGGAACCGAAGCCCGCAGCGGTCCGAAGAAGCGGCCGATGAAAATGCCGGGCATTCCCCATCTGCTCATGAACCGATGGCCTCGAGGCAGGAGATCGGGCCGGCGCGACAGCGGCCAGACCGTGGCGATTGAGGCCTTGAATCTGTAGCCGATCCAATAGGAAACCCAGTCGCCGAGAGCGGCGCCAACTGCGCCTGCAATCCAGACCGGCCAGAACGAAATGCCGCTTGCCCCCATCAGTGCACCGATCCCGACCAATGCGCTCCAGGCCGGAATGAGAAGGGAAAAGAAGACGATCGACTCCAGGAAGGCGAGCACAAAAACGACAGGGGCAGCCCAGGCATGCTGTGCACGCACGAAGTCGATGACAAGCTGCACGTAGTGTTCAACTGACATGAGTGGTTCCGGTTATCGCATTGGGTTCAGCACGCATGTTGGTGTTCGCCAGAAGACAGGTGTCAGGATGGCGGCCGGCTGAAAGCCTCGGTCTTTGGCTGAGGGTCGTCAGCAATTGTGGGTCGGTTGGCCTGTGTCATCGCGTTGCACCTATTTGATGGCGGCCGGTCTGCCTATGCTCCCGATCGACGCATCAACCCGCCCTACAAGGCGCGCAGGCTGCGACGAGCCAGCTCCGGCTTTCCGAGGGTGAGATTTGCGTTCATATTGCCATGCATGAAGCTGCTGTTCCTGCGCGCCGGCGTGGCTGCGGCATGCGCAAGTGCGGTCATCTTGCTGTTCCTGTTTACGACAGGAGCTGAGTGTGGCGACTTGCAAACGGGCATCGCTTACGCTGGAATTTACGCTCTTTCGGATGAACTCGGCGGGTTCAAGCTGATATCTGCCGCGGGAACTGGAACGAGATCCGATCCCTTGTCGGTGACTGTCGAATTGGAGTCGGCCAGCCCGGTGACCTTGACCATCCGCTCGCTGGTTCCGGTGCGTCTCATTCCCGGCGATGCTATGCAGTCGATCTACTTTCGCGTTTCAGCGCTCAACAACAGCGCGCTCGCGTGGATCGAATTTGAGTTCGAACTGCAGTCCCGCCGTGGCGAACCAAGTGATTTCGGGGACGGGCTGTCCTTTGACCAGACGCAGTCAGCAGGACCGGAAGCGATTTCCTCCGACGGCTTTGCGAAGTTCACCCGCGAGTTCGAGCCGTATGATCGGCTACGCTTTCATCACGGCAAGGTCGACCCGCTGGAAACGGTCAGCTTCTCGTTTCTGGTTACGGATTTCATGCCGAAACACGTGTTCTATCTCGTTCTCGATCCGCGGATTCCCTCATCTTGATTAGCTTGATCAGCGCGTTACTGGAAGGTGCCATTGAAGGCCGCCCAGATGAGCACGACGCCGAGCAGGATCCGGTAGATCACAAAAGGCCAGGCGGAGAAGCGCTCGAGGATGCGCATCAGGCCCCAAATCGCGACCAGGGCCGAGAGGCTGGCGGTAATGAGCCCGATGGCCAGTACCCCCCACCCGTGCATGTCTAGTCCAGCATGCCGGAGCTCATAGAGTTCCTTGAGGCCGGCAAGTGCGATTGCCGGCAGGCCGAGAAGAAAGGAATAGCGTGCCGCATCCTCGCGCTTCAAGCCGAGAAAAAGCGCCGCCGTCAAGGTCGAGCCAGACCGCGATACGCCGGGGATGAGAGCGCCTATTTGGGCGAGCCCAACAATAAGCGCGTCACGCAGCCTGACCTCCTTTAGAATTCGGCGATGGCGGGAGGCGAGTTCCGCCCAGGCAAGAAGGAGGCCCATGACGACGCAAGCAATCCCGATCACACCGATGCCGCGCAGTGGCGACCCACATGCATTCAGTGTCCGCGATAGCAGCATGCCGGCTATGGCAATCGGGATGGTGGCGATGACAATGCCGACGGCGAAACGAAATTCGAACGAGTCGACGTCGCCCTTTACGGCCGAGGCAATCGCTCCAAAGGTGACGTCCCTTACGTCCTGCCAGAAATAGCTGACCACCGCGGCAAGCGCGGCAAGTTGCATGGCAGCGGAGAAGGCCGAGCCCGGGTCCTGCCAGCCGAGAAAGGCCGGCACGATGCGCATATGGGCCGTCGAAGAGATCGGAAGGAGTTCCGTGATTCCTTGCAGGATCCCGAGAAGTGCCACTTTGCCGTAGCCGAGCGCCACGAATCCGGTGTCGAGACCATTCGTGCAAGCAGCAGCCATGCGAGGGGTTCCTTTCGCTAGCCGCGATTTCCCGCAAGCACCCATAGAGCATGTTAGTGTGACGGATTTGAGGATATCCGCGCTACCTGGCGCGATCGCTCCAGTCTCGGGACGGACCGGATGGAGCATCCATTGGACGCTCCTTTCGAACTGAATTCCAAGTGCGATCGTCGCTGCTTCTTGCCCCGAATCAGGCCGGCGGCGGGCGATCGAGCCGCCCGCTGCCTAAGCGCAAGCTTACTTGCCCACGCAGGTGGTTGCCGTCTCCGGGGTGCAGACGTCAAGGCCGGTACAGGCCCGATCGCTCTGAGCATAGACCCAGCCGAGGGCCGCGCTAGGCAGTTTCCTGCCCTATGCTCTCGTGATCGGAAGCGAGGAGCTTACGCCAGATGCGGGCTTGGCACCTTCTATATCGAAGTGACATCGATCCGAATGCTCGCAGCCATTGAGTTCATGCCTCAGGCAGGCCAGATGGACTGCAGTTTCTCGCCCGAGAGGATACGGTCTCGAGCAGCGGCCTCATGCCGGCCGAGAGTGTCGGCGGCATCGGCTACGTCCTTGACGCGCTCCTTGGGGATCACCACCACGCCATCGATGTCACCAAAAATGACGTCGCCCGGGCGCACCACAGCGCGGCCTATGGTGAGGGGTACCTGGGACTGCTTGGGCTCCTTCTTGCCGGTGACGCCCACCGGGCTCGCTGAGCTGCCGAACAGTGCGTAGCCGAGGGCCCTGACCTGCGCGAGGTCGCGGACCGTGCCATGAACGACCGTCGCAGCTACACCACGAGTCTTGGCGCCAGAGCTCATCAGTTCACCCGAGCACGAGCCTGGTGCGCAGGAGGCGTCGCAGACGAGAACGCCGCCCTTTGGAGCATTGTCGATTGCGTTGTGATAGACGTCCTGCGGCTCACCCTTGCGGTCGGATTGCTCGAAGAGGACGGTGACGGCAGGGCCGCAGACCACCTGTCCCGGTTCAAGCGCACCAAGCAGCGAGATCCCATCGAGATGGCCCCAAAGTCCGAGGCTCTCCATGCTGTCATGCACGTCACCCGAGTACCACTTCTTGAGCCGCTCGATGGACGCCCAGTCGGTATCGGAATAGTCGAACTTAATCATTAGCCTTATCCTTGGTTTTGGCTTTGTCGATCGCGACGCGCAAATACGCGGCACTATTGTCGATCTGAGCCCGCATCAGTGCCTTGGCGCCGGCTTCGTCGCGGGCCTCAATGCGGTTGTAGATATCGGCGTGCTCGGCATAGGCATCCTCGAGCGACTTGGTTGGCACGCGGCTGGTGATCTGAATGACTTCGGTGATCAGCCCGTAGAGGTTGTCGTAGAATACCGCGAGGATCTGATTGCCGGCCGAGTGCACGAGCGCCAGATGGAAGGCGGCGTCCGCGTCGACGAAACTCGAGAAGTCGCCTGAATTGCGCGCGGCACGCATGGCATCAAGGGCGACCCGCACGTCGTCGTTCATGGCGCCGCCGCCAGCGGTCAGAAGCTCGACGACCTCAGTTTCGATCATCCGGCGCACCGCCATCAGCTGCTCGAGATACTCGGAGTCGGTAGAGAAAAGCTGCCGGACGGTGACCGTTAGGGTACCGAGATATTGCGCGACATCGTCGCGAACGACGGTTGTGCGTCCCCCATGCCGGCGCCGCACAAGGCCCTTGGTCTCCAGGATCTGCATGGCCTCGCGCACGGAGCGTGTCGAAACACCGTAGTCGCGGGCGATGTCCGCTTCCGATGGAAGCTGCTCGCCGACGCCCAGTGCGCCCGACAGGATACGGGACTCGAAGTCGCCGGCTACCGACACACGAAGCTTGTCGCGCTGCCGTGGAATAGTGGTCTTCATGACGTGGCATCCCCTCGTTGCCGAGACCAGCAGGCCGCATTTTCGCTGTCAATCCAAGCACCTCCGACGCTCGTCGGCAGTGCAAATTCATCGACGTGACAACGCTTGACTCCTACTTATGTCATAAGTCATATGTCAAGAGCTGGATCGACGGGGTTGTGCACTGCTGGTTTCCAAGGCGCTTTGCTGCCCTTGGCCAGTCCGAGGGCAACAAGGGGTGCAGCAGTGGAGAATGAAGCGCCCAGGGGACCGGAACGGTCGCCGAGGACGCATTCGAAGGAGGAAAACCTATGATCGGAAAATTGGTCCGCGGCGTGGCCGCCGCGGTGGCGGTTTCGGCCGTGCTTACCGGTGCCGCCATGGCGCAGACGATCGGCGACATTAGCGCCAAGGGCCGCATCGCCATTGGCGTGCTCACTGGCATCCCGCCCTATGACACCGTGGACGCCAACGGCAATACGGACGGCTTCCTCGTCGACCTCGCCCGCGAAGTCGCCAAGGCTCTCGAAGTCGAACTGGAGGTCGTGCCGGTGAACAATGCGTCGCGCGCCGCCGCTCTCGAATCCGGGCGCGTCGACATGCTGATCGCCCACATGACGGCGACACCGGCCCGCGCCAAGACCTTTTTGATGACCAATCCGTATGGTGCCTACGACATGCGCTTCGTGGCAGCCAAGGACCTCAAGCTGACCACGCTCGACGATCTCAAGGGCAAGCGCGTGTCGGTGCCCAAGGGCTCGACTCAGGACATCGCTGTCTCGGGCTATGGCATCGAAGGTCTCGAGGTGGTGCGCTTCGACGACGATGCTCTGGCCATGCAGGCGCTGATCTCGGGCCAGGTGGACGCGACCGCCGCCGTAGCTGCTGTCGCGAACGACGTGATCGCCAAGCAGAACCTCAGCAATCTGGAAGTTAAAACCGAGCTGCCGATCTTCACGTTGTACTGGTCCATGGCGGTGCGTCATGACGCCACCGAGCTCCATCAGTGGCTGAACAACTTCATCTACTACCAAGAGATCACCGGCAATCTCGGCAAGCTGCACGAGAAGTGGATCGGTACCCCGATCCCCGGCGGTAAACTGCCGACCTTCTGATCGCGCAGACTCTCTCGAGTGGCTGGACCGGCGCATTCATCTCTGCCGGCCCAGCAGGATCTGACGAAGATCTCGGAGACCAAGATTGGCCTATGAAATGACCTTCGGGCCGGTGCTGAACCGGCTTCCCGAACTGCTCCACGGCGCCGTCGACACACTGGCGCTTTCGGGGCAGTCCATCGCCATCGGCCTTTCAATCGGACTCGCCGTGGCGCTCGTCCGCGTCAATGGCCCCCGCTGGGCCAAGCTGCTCGGCTCGATCTATGTAGAGGCGTTTCGCAACACGCCACTGCTCGTCCAGCTCTTCCTTCTTTTCTTTGGCTTGCCTTATGCCGGGCTGCGGCTGAGTGCCAACCACGCAGCCGTGATCGCCGTCTCGGTAAACCTGGGGGCTTATTCCACCGAGATTTTCCGCGCCGGCCTCATGGCCGTTCCGAAGACGCAGATCGAGGCGGGCCTGGCACTCGGCCTGTCGCGCCTGCAGGTGATGCGCTACGTGGTGATCGTGCCAGCGCTGCGCGTCATCTACCCGGCGCTGACCGGCCAGCTGACGCTTACCGTTTTGGGCACATCGCTGGTCTCGGCGATATCGGCCACCGACCTGACGCTCGCCGGCTCGATGATTGAGTCGCAGACCTTCCGCAGCCTCGAAACCTTCCTGATCGTCGCCGCGCTCTACATCACCATGGCCTTCGCGTTTCGGCTGCTCTATTGGGCGATCGGCCTATGGCTGTTTCACCGCCGCGTCCCTGCGGGCGATGCCTCCAAGAGCATGATGCTCGCTCCTGGAAAGGCGGAAGCATGATCCAGTCTTTCGGTTGGCAAAGCGTCCAGTTCCTGCTGCAGGGCCTGTTGTGGACAGTGGGACTGTCGGTGATGACGTTCATCTCGGGCGGCATTTTCGGCCTGATTTTCGCAATTGGTCGCTCGCTCGGCCCGAGTTGGGTCAAGGCCACTATCGCCGGCTACATCCAGCTGGTGCAGGCTACGCCACTGCTCATCCTTCTGTTCCTGTTCTTTTACGGGCTCAGCTTCTTCGGCCTCTACTTCCCGCCCTTCGCGGCGGCGGCGATCGCGCTGACCGTCTACGCCACGGCCTTCCTTGCCGATATCTGGCGCGGTTGTATCGAGGCGATTCCGCGCACGCAGTGGGAAGCGGCCGATGCCCTCGCACTGAGCGGCATACAGAAGCTGCGCTACGTGATCCTGCCGCAGGCACTGCGCATCGCATCGGGACCGACGGTCGGCTTCATGGTGCAGATCGTGAAGAACACGTCTGTCACAGCGCTCATCGGCTTTGTCGAACTGACGCGCGCCGGGCAGTTGCTGAACAACATGACTTTCCAACCCTTCCACGTCTTCCTGACGGTGGCCGCGATGTACTTCCTCGTGTGCTTTCCGCTGTCGTGGTGGAGCGAGCAGCTCAAGGAGAAGAAAAGTGCCGGCCGCGTTGCGAATTGAAAACCTCAAGAAGTCCTATGGCGCGGTGCCGGTGCTCAAGGGCATCGACCTGAGCGTAGAGCAAGGCGACGTCGTGGCCGTCATCGGCCGTTCCGGCTCAGGCAAGAGCACCATGCTGCGCTGCATCAACGGGCTCGAGCACTTCGAGTCCGGCTCGATCGAAGTCGTCGGCCACAAGGTCAGTGCATCGACCGCTGCCCTGCGCGCTTTGCGCAAGGAAGTCGGCATGGTCTTCCAGAGCTACAACCTGTTTCCACATCTGAACGTGGCAGAGAACATCACCCTTGCCCCGCGGGTGGTGAAGAACCTGCCGCGCACCGAGATGGCCGGGCTGGTGCATGACGTGCTGAGCCGGGTTGGCTTGGCAGAAAAGGCGGGCGCCTATCCCGACGAGCTTTCCGGCGGCCAGCAGCAGCGTGTCGCCATTGCGCGCTCGCTCGCCATGAAGCCCAAGGTGATGCTGTTCGATGAGGTGACCTCGGCCCTCGACCCCGAACTTACCGGCGAAGTGCTCAAGACCATTGCCGAGCTCGCCAAGGCCGGGATGACCATGGTTCTCGTGACGCACGAGATGGGATTTGCCCGCAAGGTCGCCAACCGCACGGTGTTCATGAACGAAGGCCGCATCTGGGAGGAAGGCCCCTCCGAAGAGCTGTTCACCAATCCGCGGACGCCGGAGCTCAGGAGCTTTGTCGCGCCCAACCTCAAATAGTCAAGCATCGCCAGATAGAGGAGCTTCAATTGGCAGTACCCGAGAACCGCACACTCGTCGAAAAGATGAAACGCGGCCAATCCGTCTTCGGTTCGACTTTCTATTCCGGATCGACCGTTCCGCTCGAGATCGCCGGTAATTGGGGGCTCGACTTCGCTTTCATCGACGCCGAGCACACTCCTACAAATGTCGATCGTGACATGGAAAAGCTCGTCATGGCCTCGCTGCTGTGCGGCATCGCGCCCCTGGTGCGCGTGCGCGGGGTCAACCAGTGGGACATTCGCAAGTCGCTCGAAATGGGCGCGACCGGCGTCATCATCCCTTACGTGAAGACGGCCGAAGAGGCGCGGGCCTGTGTCAGCGCGGCCAAATTCATGCCGATCGGCCGCCGCGGCGGTGATGCGGGTTGTCGAGCCGCCGGCTTCGCGGGTCCAGGCTTTCAGTGGTCCAAATACATGGAACACGAGAACGCAACCAAGTTGGTCATCCCGATGGCGGAGAGCTTCGAGTTCTTCGACAACATCGACGAGATCCTGGAGGTCGAGGGCATTGACGTGATCAATTTTGGCCCGGCTGATTACTCGATCTCGCGGCAGATCCCGATCGATTATTCGATGAAGAATGCCGAGGTCGACGAGAAGCTCTCGGAGCTCATCGAGAAATGCCATGCACGCGGCATAAAGGTGATGGCTCCTTGCATCCCGCCCGTCGCGGAGAGCGTCACGGCGCTCCAGAAGAAGGGCGTCGACATGATCATCATGGGCAACGACGTGATGTTCCTCAACCAGGGCTACCAGCGAGTCCGCGAAGCCATCGACACCGCCGCCAAGAGCGCCTGAATCAATCATTTTGGGAGTTATGAAATGAAGGATCCCTTCAGCGTAGAAGGCCGCGTCGCGGTCGTGACCGGTGGGCTTGGCCAACTCGGCACGCAATTTTCCAAGTCGCTCGCCGAGGCGGGCGCCAAGGTCGCGATCTATTCGCGCCGACCGTTCAGCCGCGCGCAGGTTGAGGAGAAATTCCCCGGCCTCGCTGACAATATCCGCGTCTATGAGGCGAGCGTCACCGACAAGGCTCAGCTCGAAGCTGCGACGAACCAGCTGATCGCCGACTGGGGCGTGCCGCACATCCTGGTCAATAATGCCGGCATCGACTCCAAGCCGAGCGGCTCGGCCGAGCAGAACGCGCCATTCGAGGTCTATCCCCAGAAGTACTGGGACGAGATCATTGATACCAACCTCACCGGCGTAATGCTCACCAGCCAGGTGGTGGGCACCTACATGGCGAACGAGCAGCGAGGCTCGATCATCAATGTCGGTTCGATCTATGGCGTGGTCTCGCCCAACCAGGCGCTCTACGCCTATCGCGAGAAGCGCGACGGCGTGCCCTTCGTCAAGGCCATTTCCTACGCCGCCTCGAAGTCCGGCCTCGTGAACCTCACCCGTTACCTGGGGACCTATTGGGCTCCCAAGAAGGTGCGGGTGAACTTGATTTCGTTCGGGGGCGTGAAGACCGCGAACTTCGACAAGGAGTTTATCGACGCGTTCCTGCAGCGCGTTCCGATGAACCGGCAAGCGGAGATCGACGAATACAACGGCGTCATCCGCTTTCTCGCCTCGGACGCCTCGTCCTACATGACCGGCTCGAACGTCACCGTCGATGGCGGCTTTACTGCCTGGTAGCAAGACCACATCGATCAGTAGGCCAGAGGCAGCGTTACTGCCTCTGGACGCCCCGTGTGTGCTTTCGCGTGTTGGAGGGAATGCGCGGCCAATATGCGCTCTCGCTCCAGAAGCAGCCGATGGCGATTGGGTCGGACGCGCTGAACTGACTTCGACCTAGATTCCTAGCGCCGCAGCGATCTTCGGACCGGCGTCGGGCCAATCCTTGGCGATCACGATTCCGTCCGGCAGCGGCGGCAAAAGTTTGCGCATCTCGGCATGTGCCATGACGTGGAACAGATGCGTGTCGGCCATCGAATCGCGCACCGAGACGAGGTTGAGCGGGATATCGTCGACGAAGGCGACGGGGCGAGGGTGCTCGCCTCGAAGTCGGCGAATTGCCGGGCCCTTTGCGGCTTCCGTGGTGATGAGAGGGTAGGGGAACCCGAGCGCATCGAGAAGGGCCCGTCGCGTTGACCTGTGGCGATGCGGCATCGCCGTCAGCATGACGATTTCGGCACCTCCGGCTAGCATTTCGACTGCCTCGCCTGCGCCGGTCGCCGCGATTTGCCAATCGGCCTGGGCCGCGAAGAAGCCGTCGAGCAGTGCAGCTACCCGGTCGTTGCCGACAACGGCGCCGGTCTCGATCTCGGATATGTTGCCGTTGAGGCGAAACGCCATTGCATCGAACCGCAGCCCTTGCGAGCCGAGAAAGCCGATGAAGGGGCGCACGAATTCGAGCAGCACCTCATCGACGTCGAGCACGAGAAGCGGGCGGGTGTCACGCGAAAGCTCGGCGATCTGGCGTGCGGTTTCGGGATCTTCGCTCATGATCTGCAGCTCTCTGCCGGCTCAGGTCGAGGCTTCGTAGCGGTCGTCGCCCTGCGGGAGGTTGCGCATCGCTTCGGCAACGGAGGCGGGATCTATCCCGGCGGTTTGGGCAAAGGCGATCAGCGTCGGCTCATGAGCGATGATGAATTGTAGCACGCCGGCCAGGAACCCCGGCTCGCGTGCTGCCAAGCGGATCGCCTCCGGCTCGATGCCGGTGATCGACAGGAAGCGACCGAGCAGGGCGGGATCTGCCGCGACGAAACCAAGCGCGGCGACCGCTATTTCCTCTGCGCCCTCGCGCGTCTCACTTGGATTTACCATGACCTTACCGAGATTTCAGTGTTACAATTCGTGTGGTTCATCAGTACCGCCTACTGCCCGCCGGCGAAAGCCGCGTCGGCGCGTGGCGCTGCGGGCACCCGAATACGGAAAGCCCGCGTAAATCGATTACCGTTTCATAAATTAAGTTACGCTAGTATCTAGAACGGGATTCATGGGCGCAGGGCAGGCGTGAAGGCGTTACAACCCTGAACAGGTGCATGCCGGGCGGAAGAAAATGCCGAAGAAAGTGATGATCGTCGAGGATAACGAGCTCAACATGAAGCTCTTCCGCGATCTCATCGAGGCGAGCGGTTACGAGACGGTGCGCACGCGCAACGGGCTCGAAGCGCTCGATCTTGCGCGTGCGCACCATCCGGACCTCATCCTGATGGACATCCAGCTTCCCGAGGTGTCGGGGCTCGAAGTCACCAAATGGCTGAAGGAGGATGACGAACTCCACACTATCCCCGTCATCGCCGTCACTGCGTTTGCCATGAAGGGCGATGAGGAGCGCATCCGCCAAGGGGGCTGTGAGGCCTACATCTCCAAGCCGATCTCGGTCCCGCGCTTCATCGAGACCATCAAATCCTATCTCGGCGACGCCTGATGTAGACGAATGCCCCGGGGGAACAACAAGCCATGACTGCCCGAATCCTCGTCGTCGACGACGTCCCGGCAAATGTGAAGCTGCTCGAAGTGCGGCTGCTTGCCGAGTATTTCGACGTTCTCACGGCAACGACCGGACCCGATGCGATCGAAGCCTGCGAGAACGGCAAGGTCGACGTGGTGCTTCTGGACGTGATGATGCCCGGCATGGACGGCTTCGAGGTGTGTCGCCGGCTGAAAGCCGATCCCTCGACCTCGCACATTCCGGTGATAATGATCACGGCCCTCGATCAGGTTTCGGACCGCGTGAAGGGACTTGAGGCCGGGGCCGACGATTTCCTTACCAAGCCTGTGAACGACCTGCAGTTGATGACGCGGGTGAAAAGCCTGGTACGGCTGAAAACCTTGACGGACGAGCTTCGCCTGCGCGCCGCGACGACTCGCAACATCGGCATCGAGGAGCTGTTGAGCCGTAAGCTTGCCGACGAGAAGACGCCGCCGCGGGTGCTCCTGATCGACGAGCGCGAGAGTTCTTATCAGCGAATCCAGAAGATGCTGCGACAGGTCGCTGAGCTCGACGTTTCGACGGACCCGCATGCCGGCCTTTTTCAGGCGGCCGAGACACCCTATGAATGCGTCATCGTCTCGGCGGACTTCGCCAATCTCGATCCGCTTCGGCTTTGTTCGCAGATGCGTTCACTTGATCGCACCCGATTCCTCCCGATCATCCTCGTCGTAAACCAGGGAGAGGACGATCGCGTTATCCGGGGGCTGGAACTCGGCATCAACGACTTTCTGGTGCGTCCGATCGACCAGCAGGAACTGATTGCGAGGCTGCGCACGCAAGTCCGCCGCAAGCGCTACAACGACCAGCTTCGCGCGAGCGTGGCCGAAACCATCGAGATGGCCGTCACCGATGGGCTGACCGGGCTGCACAATCGGCGCTATCTCGACAGTCATCTGCAGACGCTGTTCGATCGCGCCGTCTCACGCCGCCGCCCGCTCTCGGTGATGATCACCGACCTTGATCGTTTCAAGTCGATCAACGACGAGCACGGCCATGATGGCGGCGACGACGTGCTTCGCGAGTTCGCTCGCCGCCTGCGCAAGAACGTGCGCGGCATCGACCTTGCCTGCCGCTATGGTGGCGAGGAATTCGTCGTCGTCATGCCCGACACGGAGGCCCATATTGCCGAGAAGGTGGCCGAGCGCATTCGTGCCGAGATCGAGAAGACGCCCTTTGCCGTCGGGAAGAATGGCGCGACGATCCAGGTGACGGTCAGCGTGGGCGTGTCGTCGGTCAAGCACGGGCCGGACTCGGTTTCAGAGCTGATGAAGCGGGCCGACGTAGCTCTCTATGAGGCCAAAACCGGCGGCCGTAACCGCGTCGTTGCGAAGGCGGCCTGATGATTTGCCGTGCTTTAGCCGACTGACGAAACGCAAGCGCCGTTTACCTTAACTCACGCGATTCGCCCGCCGTGGTTAAGAAACGGTTGATTTTCAATCGCTCTTGCGCAACTGTGCGTGTGGAAACTCAGGTGCTGCCCGGCGCGAGGTGCTCTCGCCAGGTGGCCCGATATACCCCATGATGCTCAGGTCCGCCGCATCTCCTGGGTCCGTGGGGTCGGCCGGCCGGCGCTGGCGCACAGTGGCCTCCTCGTACCGCTGCCAGATTGCCGACCGGCCCCCTTTAGGGCCCCGATTTCCTAAATCAGTTGTACAATTGGCTGAATCGGGCGCAGAAATGCGATCGCCGCCCGAAGGCGGCGAGTCACCTTCGCAAGCCGGCAAAGATCACTTGATCTTCGTCTCTTTGAATTCGACGTGCTTCTTGGCGATCGGGTCGTACTTGCGGAACGACAGCTTCTCGGTCTTGGTACGGCTGTTCTTGCTGGTCACATAGAAGAAGCCGGTATCGGCGCTCGATAGGAGCTTGATCTTGATGTTGGCTGCTTTGGCCATTGTTCGGGTCCGTTGTCAGGCTGATGGTGCCGCCGTATGATGCCGGCAGGCGGCACTCTTGAGCGGAAAACTGGCGCGACAGATAAAGATCGTGCCTGGAAAGTCAACCCCGCTTGGGCACGCGCCAGATGCGAATTGCCGAAAGCACGATGTAAAGCGCGAAGAACATCGCCAGCGTGTAGCTGAACCCAGGCGGCCCGAGCATGTCCATGCCGATGCCGATTACCTGCGGACCGATCAGCATTCCGAAGCCGTAACAGAAAACGAATGCGGCATTCGCCGACGCAAGTTCTCGACCCGTAAGTCGCGAGCCGAGATGGGCGAGCCCGATCGTGTAGAGCGCGGCCACCACGCCGCCCCAGACGAATAGCACCGCCGCGGTGAAGTACCAGTTCGAGACATAAAGAGGCAGCGCCAGCATGCCGGCCAGTCCGACGATTGCACAGCCCAAAAGCAGGCCGCGCCGATCGCGGACCCGGTCGCTGACCAGACCGAGTGGTATCTGCAGGATGACGTTGCCGAGACCGATCATCGAAAGCAGCAAGGCCGCCGCGGATTCCGAATAGCCGATGCGGTTGCCATAGACCGGAAACAACGCGAACCCGCCGGTCTCCACGGCGCCGAAGATGAAGACCGCCGCCGTCGCCGTCGGCACCAGCCAGATATAGCGCCAGAAGCCCACCGGCTCTTCCTCGGGCGAATGGATCTCCGGGTTTTCGCCGGCCGCGATCAGCACCGGAATCGCCGCGAGGAGAACGATCGCGAACGTCACGCCGAAGGGCAGGAAGCCGCCGCTGCCCATTTTCGAGAAGAGCCACGGGCCGAAGGCGAAGCCGAGCGAGAGCACGGTGGCATAGATGCCAAGCACGAAGCCGCGCCGATGGGGCGGAGCCGACATGCTGATCCAGAACTCGGAGAGGATGAAAAGGATCGTAAGCGCGACATGCAGGATCGCGCGCAGCGGGAACCAGGCCCAGAATGGCGCGAAATAGAAGCCGAGGAAAGCGACCGCGCCGGCAAGGATCATGCCGAGCATGGTCCAGACCACGCCCAGGCGTATAGCAAGCGGGGTGGCGAGTGGCGCCGCCACGATCGAGGCGATGCCGGCGATCGCTGTGTTCAGCCCGATCATGCTCGCCGAATGACCGCGCGATTCCAGGATTACGCTGAGCAGCGGTGTGCCCAGGCCGATGGCGATGCCGACGACGCTGATCGAGGCTACCGCCGCCGAAATGGAGCGCCAATGTGTCCGCTCGACCACGGCAGGCTTGGAACGACCCGGATCATGGTTCATTGAATTCAGTCCGGAGAATGCGTCAGGTCTGTTGGCGGGAAGGCGAAGTGCGTCTCCGGTGACCCATAGGCCGGCGCGTGTCAATACGCCGGTTTGCCTCCGGTTCACGGGATGCGCGGTAAAACCAATGGTCTAACGGCCAGAGCCTCTGAGGATGCGCTGCTCGCGAAATTGGCTGCCGCACTCGGTCTTCACCTCAAATTTGGATACTAGAGGAGCTCGCGCACGAAGCGCTTCCCGACGAGGCGGTAGAATGGCACTGTGCCGCCCGGTGCAAGATCGGGATCCGTCGAGAGCCTTTCTTCCAGACTTTCGAGGATCATTTTCGTGATCGTCGGAATGTCGGCACGCTTGGCCTCGTCGAGTGGCAGCCAAACGATCTCCTCAAGCTCATCTGTTGGTCCTGCGGGTAGCGCAATTGCGATGTCTTCGCGCCACGCCGCGAAAAACCGTGTGTCGAAGCGGCGCACGCGGCCGGGCGGCGTGATTGCGCGGGCCACGAAGCGCAGGTTTTCGAGCGATGGCTGCACCGCGTGATCGGCAAAGCCACGCCAGTCTTCGGACTTTGCAGAGAAGGCGCCCTTGCGCCCGATCAGCAGGCCGGCCTCCTCATAGGTCTCCCGCACGGCCGAGAGAGCTATCGAACGGGCGCGGCCGGGCCTGACGCGGTTGCGGGCCGTGAGCTTTGCCAGTTCGAGCGGATGCAGATCGCCTGCCGGCACGATACGGCTGTCGGCAGGATCGGTGCGGCCGCCGGGAAAGACGAATTTTCCCGGCATGAAGGCGTGCCTCGCGTGCCGGCGCCCGAGCAAGACCTTGAAGCCGCTGCCGCTGCGGTCAATCAAGATCAGCGTTGCCGCATCGCGCGGCCGCTTCGGCCCTTCGCCCAGGGCGAAATCGCGGCCTTCGGCCTTGTCGATATCGGATTTGGTGAGGTTAGCCTGCATGCGCCTGATCAGCCCGATCAGACTTCCGGATGCGTCTCGACTTCGTCTTCCTCGCCGCCGAACCCGTGCATGTAGAGGGCCCATTGCAGTCCGACCACGGCGCCTTTGACGGGCCGCAGCAGCCCGATCGCCAGCACGATCGTGAGTGGAATCCAGATTGCGAGCTGTTGGATCAGCGAGAGGTCGAACATGGACTCGAATCCCATGAAGGCGCCGAGCACCAGGTGGCCCACGATGACGACTACCAAATAGGCCGGCAGATCGTCGGCGCGATGATGGTGGATCGCTTCGCCGCAATGCTCACATTCGCTCACCGTCCTGACGAAGGAGGCAAAGAGCCGGCCCTTGCCGCAGTTCGGACATTTGCCCAAAAAGCCCCTCTGAATCGCCGTCAGCAGCGGACGAGCCGGGCGCAGCGACTGGTTGACGCCGCCAAAGACCTGTTGGTTCATCTTGATCTCCTTGCCCGCGCGGCCGGCCGCTTACCGCGGGCTGCGGGGCGTTTCTTAGCCTTGTGGAAAGATCGCTTTCCACCGGGCAACGCCTTGGGTTCACTCAACATTTCGAAGCGCAACGCGCCGGCCAGCGGCGCGACTTCGACCAACCTGACCTCCACGCGATCGGCAAGCTGGTAGCCGCGCCCGGTACGTTCCCCGAACAGGGAGTGGGTTGACTCGTCGTAGATATAGTAATCCCCACCGAGAGTTGATATCGGCACAAAGCCATCTGCGCCGAACTCCGGCAATTGGACAAAAAGCCCCGCCTTGGTCACGCCGGAAATGCGGCCTTCGAAGGCCTCGCCCTTGCGCTCGGCCAGATAGCCGGCGACGAGGCGGTCGATCGTTTCGCGCTCGGCCGCCATGGCGCGACGTTCCGCCGCGGAGATCAGCCCGGAGATCTCGTCGAGCCGTGCTTCTTCGTTAGGCGTGATGCCGTCCCTGCCCAGGCCGAGCGCGGAAATCAGGGCGCGGTGAACGATAAGGTCGGCATAGCGCCGGATCGGCGAAGTGAAATGCGCATAGCGGTGCAGATTGAGCCCGAAATGGCCGATGTTCCCTGGCGAATATTCAGCCTGGCTTTGGGTGCGCAGCACGACCTCGTTGACAAGCTCCTCGCTATCGGTGCCGCCGACCCGCTTCAGGATCTGGTTGAATTGCGCAGGTCTGAGCTGCGCGCCTCGCGCCAAGGTCATCCCGATCGATTGCAGGAATTCGCGTAATGTCTCCTGCTTGGCGAGAGATGGCGCGTCGTGGATGCGGTAAACCAGAGCCTGCCTCTTCGCCTCCAGGCTTTCAGCGGCCGCGACATTGGCCTGGATCATGAACTCTTCGATCAGCTTGTGTGCTTCGAGCCGCTCCGGCACGACAACGCGGCCCACGGTGCCGTCGGGTTTGAGCAGAATCTTCCGCTCGGGCAGGTCGAGCTCCAGCGGCTCGCGCGCGTTGCGGCCGCGCTGCAGCACGGCATAGGCGTTCCAAAGCGGTCTCAGCACGCGATCGAGGATCGGTTCGGTTGTTTCGTCCAGCCGGCCATCGATCGCGGCTTGCGCCTGCGGATACGAGAGCCTTGCCGCGGAGCGCATCATGACGCGATGGAAGGAATGGCGGATTTTCCGGCCTTCGGCTGAGAAGGTCATGCGCACGGCAAGGGCAGGGCGGTTCTGACCTTCGCGCAGCGAGCACAAATCGTTCGAGATGCGCTCCGGCAGCATCGGCACGACGCGATCGGGGAAATAGACCGAATTGCCACGCCGCAGTGCTTCACGGTCGAGCGCCGAGTTCGGCAGAACGTAGGCTGCGACGTCGGCGATGGCGACCGTTACGATCACGCCGCCCGGGTTCCTTTCGTCGGGATCGGGCTCGGCGAAGACGGCATCGTCGTGATCCTTGGCATCCGCCGGATCGATGGTCACCAGCGGCACTTTTCGCCAATCCTCGCGGCCGGCCATCGTCGCAGGCCTAGCGGCATCTGCCTCTGCGAGCGCCGATTGCGGAAAGATATGCGGGATATCATGCGCATGGATGGCGATCATCGAGACCGCCTTCTCGCTGGTCATCGAACCGAGCACCGCGATCACCTTGCCGCGCGGCACGCCGTAGCGGCCGGTTCGCAGCGGCTCCACTTCGACGAGGTCGCCATGCTTGGCGTCCCCGCGGTATTCCGACTCGATCGTAAGCTCGGGCTGGCGGCGCTCCACCGGTTCAATGCGGAATGTGCCGTCCCGCATGACACGGAAGACGCCGAGCACGGCCTCACGCCGCTTCTCGAACACCCGGATAACGCGGCCGGTATAGGCGAGCCCGGCCGGATCGTCGGCCGGGAACACTTTGGCAAGCAGCCGGTCGCCGATACCTGGGGTGGGACCTTTGACGCCGCGCGGCGAGCGGATCGAAACGATCGGCACAGGCCCGTCGCTCTCAAATTCGGAGGGGCGAGCGAGCAGGCCTCCCTCATCATTGCGTCCGTAAACGTCCAGGACCACGACATTGGGAAGGGCACCCGGCTTGAGCAGCCGTTTGCGATTCTTGCTGACGAGCCCCTCGTCCTGGAGCTCGCGCAGCAAGTCCTTCAACCAGATGCGATCCTGACCTTTTAGCGAAAATGCTTTGGCGATCTCGCGCTTGCCGGAGCGATCGGGGTTCTGCTCGATGTAGCGCAGGATCTCCTCGCGCGAAGGCCGGAACTCGGTCCTTGTCGCCTGCGTCGTCTGCCCGGCCGTCTTGCCGCTGGTCTTTCGCCCGGATACACGGCGCGCCAAGCGGTCAGGCCCTCTTGCGGCCGCGGAACGGCTTCCCGCCGCCTTTGGCAGCCTTCTCGGCAAGCAGCGCGACCGCCTCGTCGAAGGTCACCGAGGCCGGATCCTTGCCCTTGGGCAGGGTCGCGTTGATCTTGCCGTGATTGACATAAGGGCCGTACCGGCCGTCGCGCACGGTGATTTCGCCGCCGTCGGGATGTTCGCCAAGGGATTTGAGCGCAGCCGGCGTGCCGCCATTGCGGCCTGCTTTGCCCTTCGACTGCTTCTCCGCGATCAGCGAGACGGCGCGGTTGATGCCGATCGAGAACACGTCCTCGACATTGTCCAGGTTGGCGTAGGTGCCGTCATGCAGCACGAATGGGCCGTAGCGACCGATGCCGGCCGAAATCATCTTGCCGGACTCGGGGTGCTTGCCGACATCGCGCGGCAGCGAAAGCAGCGCCAGCGCCTTTTCATGGTCGATCGTGTCGACGGTCCAGCCCTTGGGCAGGCTGGCGCGCTTGGCTTCCTTGCCTTCGCCGCGCTGTACGTAAGGACCGAAGCGGCCGCTTCTGAGCGTGATATCCTCGTCGGTATACGGGTCCTTGCCAAGAACCTTGGTGCCGTCTTCGAGAGCGGCCGCCTCGCCATTGCCGTTCGCTGCATCGCCTAGCTGGCGCGTGTAGCTGCACTCGGGATAGTTCGAGCAGCCGACGAAGGCGCCGAACTTGCCGAGCTTGAGGGACAGATTGCCGGTGCCGCATTTGGGGCAGGCGCGCGGGTTGCTGCCATCCTCCTTCTGCGGGAAGATCAGAGGTGCGAGCTCCTCGTTGAGCGCCTCGAGCACGTCGGAGACGCGCAGCTCCTTGATATCGTTGACGGCATTGGAGAAATCTCGCCAGAAGTCGCGCAGCACCTCCTTCCAGGCGAGCTTGCCGTCCGAAATCTCGTCGAGCTTTTCTTCCAATGAAGCCGTGAAGTCATATTCGACGTAGCGCTCGAAGAAGCTTTCGAGGAAGGCAGAAAGCAGCCTGCCCTTGGCCTCGGGGAACAGCCGGCGCTTGTCGATCGTCACATATTCACGGTCCTCGAGTGTCTTCAGGATCGAGGTGTAGGTCGAAGGCCGGCCGATGCCGAGCTCCTCCAGCTTCTTGATCAGTGTCGCCTCGGTGTAGCGCGGCGGCGGTTCGGTCGTGTGCTGCGTGGGCACGATCCGGTCCTTCGCGAGCGTCTCGCCGGAACGGATTTCGGGCAGCCGCCGGTTCTCCTCGTCCTCGGCATCGTCCTCGCGATTGTCGGTATAGGCGGCGAGGAAGCCGTCGAAGCGCACGACGGAACCTACCGCGCGAAGACCCGCATTGCGGGTGCCGTTCACCGCATCGATCTCGACCGTGGTGCGCTCGATCTCGGCGGCCTGCATCTGGCTGGCGATGGAACGCTTCCAGATCAGCTCATAGAGCCGCGCCTGGTCAGCTTCGAGGAACTTGCGCATCTGGGCCGGCGTGCGCGAGAAATCCGTCGGGCGGATAGCCTCATGCGCTTCCTGCGCGTTCTTGGCCTTGGTCGAGTAGAAGCGCGGCTTCTCCGGCAGGTACTTGTCGCCGAACGAGCTCGCGATCTCGCTGCGCGCTGCGCTGATTGCCTCAGGCGCGATCTGCACGCCGTCCGTACGCATATAAGTAATGAGGCCAGCCGTCTCGCCGCCGATGTCGACACCCTCGTAAAGACGCTGGGCGATCTGCATGGTGCGCGACGCGCCAAAGCCGAGATTCGAGGAGGCGGCCTGCTGCAGCGTCGAGGTGGTGAAGGGTGGGCCGGGGTTGCGCTTGGTCGGCTTCGCCTCGACCGAAGCGACGCGGAACGTCGCGCCGTCGAGCATTGCGACGATGTCGTCGGCCTGTTCCTTCGTGGAGATGTCCAGCTTCTGCAGCTTCTTGCCGTCGAAGGCTGTCAGTCGTGCCTCGAATTGGTCGTGGCGCGGTGTTGAAAGCAGCGCCGCGATCTGCCAGTACTCCTGGCGCACGAAGCGCTCGATCTCCGCCTCGCGGTCGCTGACGAGGCGTAGCGCCACGGACTGCACGCGGCCTGCAGAGCGCGCGCCGGGCAGCTTGCGCCACAGCACAGGCGAGAGCGTGAAGCCGACCAGATAATCGAGCGCGCGGCGCGCGAGATAAGCGTCGACCAGCGGGGCATCGATCTGGCGCGGATTAGCCATTGCGTCGAGCACGGACTGCTTGGTGATCGCGTTGAAGACGACACGGCTGACCGGTTTGTCCTTCAGCGCACGCTTCTGCTTGAGCACTTCCAGAACGTGCCAGGAAATCGCTTCGCCTTCGCGGTCGGGGTCGGTCGCAAGGATGAGCCCGTCGGCGTCCTTGACGGCCTTTGCGATGTCGGTGAGGCGCTTCGAGGAGGGGCCATCGACCGCCCAGGACATGGCGAAGTCCTCGTCCGGGCGCACGGAGCCGTCCTTGGCCGGCAAATCACGGACGTGACCGAAGGAGGCCAGAACCTTGTAGTTGCGGCCGAGATACTTGTTGATCGTTTTGGCTTTCGCCGGTGATTCGACGACGACGACGTCCATTCTACGGTGCATGTCCCTGGGGTGCTGCGCTTGCGCCAGGCGCAACCCGTTGCCTCTCGGAAGTCTCGTCAAATGGCTGCGCTTCGGCCCGCGGTCAAGTCCCAAGCCGATTTTCGCTTCTGCAATCAGCCCGATACGTCCACCGGATGTGCGCAACTCCGGATGGAGAATCGAGGCCCATAGCCTTGATTTCCGCTACTCCGAGTAGAGCAGCGAAACCATGCCGCCGGCATGCCGTTCCAGGCGGCCGGCAAGATCGAGTTCGAGCAGAATCATGAATATCTGCGCCGGATGCAATCCGGTATGGCGGATGATCTCGTCTACCCCCGTCGGCGTAGGGCCGAGCGCCTCCAGGATTTTTGCACGATCGTTATCGCCTGGCGGCGGCGTTGCCGAGAAATCGGGCGGCTCTTCGAATACCAGCCGCTGTGTGACGGGAGCCCTGGAAAGAGGCGCGATGTGATCGAGCACGTCGCGTGCTTCGGTGACCAGGGTCGCGCCATCCTTGAGAAGCCGGTTGGAGCCAGCCGCACGCGGGTCGAGCGGGGAGCCGGGCACCGCAAAGACGAGACGCCCCATCTCGCCAGCAAGCCTGGCGCTGATCAGCGACCCGGAACGGTCCGCTGCCTCCACGACAACGAGACCGAGCGACAGCCCGGCGATCAGCCGGTTGCGTCGCGGGAAATCCTTGGCGCGCGGCTCCCAGCCGAACGGCATCTCCGAGATGATGGCGCCGCCGTGCGCGGCGATCTCGTCGGCGAGACCGACATTTTCCGGTGGGTAGGGCCGGTCGAGCCCGCCGGCCAGCACCGCGACCGTGCCTGTCGCAAGGCCGCCCTGGTGAGCTGCCGTATCGATGCCGCGCGCCAGCCCGGAGACGATCGCATTTCCTTCCCGGCCGATCTCGGCGGCGAGGTTGCGCGCGAAGCGTATTCCGGCGAGCGACGCGTTGCGCGCGCCGACAACCGCGACCCCCGGCAACGCGAATACCTTGGCCTCGCCCTTGACCGCCACGATCGGCGGTGGCGGCTCGGTATGTCTGAGCATCGGCGGATAGTCCGGCTCTCCGATCGCAACATGCCGGGCGCCAACCCGCTCGGCCGCCTCGATCTCTGCTTCCGCTTCGGCCTGTGAGGGAATACGCGGCCGACGCCTGGCCCCGCCCGAGAGCATGAGCTCGGGCAGCATTTCGAGCGCGATCTCGGCCGAGCCGAAGCGATTGATGAGGTCGCGAAAGGTCGCCGGCCCGACATTCTCGGTGCGGATGAGGCGGAGCCAATGGATACGCTGGCGGTCGCTGAGCCTCGGCCCCGCGGCTGCGCTGTCGCTCATTCCTTGTCCCCGATTCGCGACTCCGTCCCGGCCAGCAGCCGTTCGATGTTGGCGCGGTGCTTGTAGTAGACGATCGCCGTCATGATCAGGAAGAGAAGGGCGACGTCCCCCTGACCGAGGAAATAAAGGAACACCGGCACGACGAGCGCCGCCGTCAGGGCCGCCAGGGATGAGAAGCGCGTCAAGAATGCCACGCCGAGCCAGACGGCGGCGAAGACGAGCCCGGTCAGCCAGTTGAGGCCGACGAGCACGCCGAGATAGGTGGCGACTCCCTTGCCGCCCTTGAAGTTGAGCCATGCCGGGAAGATGTGGCCGAGGAACGCTGCAAAGCCGGCGTAAAGTGCAAGGTCGCCCCTGAACCAGCCGGCGATCAGCACGGCAGCCGTTCCCTTGAGCGCATCGAACAGCAAGGTGAGGGCGGCAAGCCCCTTGTTGCCGGTGCGGAGCACGTTGGTGGCCCCGATATTGCCCGAGCCTATGTTGCGGACGTCGCCGAGCCCGGCCGCGCGCGTGATCAGCAGCCCGAACGGAATCGAGCCCAGCAGGTAGCCGAAAATGAGCGCCGCCAAGATACCGAACATCGGTTTTCCCCCTAACCCCGAAATACTGTGCGGCCCGCAATCATCGTTTGCAAGGCCTTGCCCTGCAGCCTTGCGCCTTCGAAGCAGGTGTTCTTGGAGCGCGACCGGATGTCCGCCTCGTGTACGATCCAGGGCTCGTCGAGGTCGACCAGGACGAGATCGGCAAATGCACCCGGCGCGAGCGTCCCGCCTGGCAGACCGAACAGCTTTGCCGGCGCCGTGGACAAGGCGTCGATCAGCCTGATCAGTGGTACTTCGCCATTATGGTAGAGCCTCAAAGCCGCGCCGAGCAGCGTTTCGAGCCCGATCGCCCCTGCCGCTGCGTCGGCGAAAGGCAAGCGCTTGGTGTCGACGTCCTGCGGGTCGTGCGACGAAACGACAATGTCGACCACGCCGTCCTTCAGCGCCTCGATCATGGCCAGCCTGTCTTCTTCGGCGCGCAGCGGCGGCGCGAGCCGGAAGAAGGTGCGGTATTCGCCGACATCATTGTCATTGAGCGACAGATTGTTGATCGAGACGCCCGCGGTCACCTTGGCTCCGTCCGCCTTGGCGCGCGCGATCGCCGCGACCGACTGTGCCGTCGAGACCTTCGCGGCATGGTAGGCGCCGCCGGTGAGGCGCGCCAGCGCCAAGTCGCGCTCGAGCGGGATCGTCTCCGCCTCACGCGGAATTCCGGGCAGCCCGAGCCAGCTCGCGTAAAGCCCCTCGTTCATGACGCCGCCCGAGGCGAGGTCGCGATCCTCGGTCTCGTGCGCGATCACCGCGTCGAAGTCTCGGGCATAGGTCAGGGCGCGCCGCATGACCAGCGTGCTGCCGATACTGTGCCGGCCCTCGGTGAGGGCGACCGCGCCCGCTTCCTTGAGCAGGCCGAACTCTGTCATCTCGCGGCCTTCGAAACCCTTGGTGATGGCGGCAGACGGGAAGACGTTGACGAGCGCAGTATCGCGCGCCGTCCTCAATATGAACTCGACCAGCGCGACATTGTCGATCACCGGGTCCGTATCCGGCATCATGACGAGCGAAGTGACGCCGCCTGCGGCCGCTGCGAGACTGGCCGATGCGATCGTCTCGCGATGCTCGCCGCCGGGCTCGCCGATGAAGACGCGCGCATCGACAAGGCCTGGCAACACCGCCTTGCCGGCGCACTCTATGATCTCAGCGCCTTCCGGCGTGCCCTGGTTCAGCGCAGCCTTTCCGGCGGCAACGATGTTCCTGCCGTCGACGATGACGGTGCCCACCTCGTCAAGGTTGCGCGAGGGATCAACGACGCGAGCACCTTGAAAGACCGTGACACTCATGCGGCGTGGCCTTCACCGTTGCGTCGCGGGTCGAGCAGGGCTTCCATTACGGCCATGCGCACCGCGACACCCATCTCGACCTGCTCCTGGATGAAGCTTTGCGGCCCGTCGGCAATCTCCGAAGCGATCTCGACGCCGCGGTTCATCGGGCCGGGATGCATGACCAGCGCATCCGGCTTCGCCGCTTTCAGCTTTTCCGCGTCGAGGCCGAAGTAGCGAAAATATTCTCTGACTGAGGGCACATAGGCGCCGGTCATGCGTTCGCGCTGAAGGCGAAGCATCATGACGACGTCGGCCCCTTTCAGTCCCTCGGCCATAGTCCGGCACACGGTGACACCCATCTGCTCGATGCCAGCAGGCAACAGCGTCGAGGGCGCCACCACGCGCACGCCCGCACGCATCGCATTGAGAAGCAGAATGTTGGATCGCGCGACCCGCGAATGCAGTATGTCGCCGCAGATCGCCACCGACAGGCCGGCGATTCTGCCCTTGGCGCGGCGGATGGTGAGCGCATCGAGCAATGCCTGGGTCGGGTGCTCATGGGCGCCGTCGCCGGCATTCACAACCGAGCAGCCGACCTTCTGCGCGAGCAGGGCAGCCGCACCCGCCGAGGCATGGCGTATGATCAATATGTCCGGCCGCATGGCGTTAAGCGTCATCGCCGTATCGATCAGTGTCTCACCCTTCTTCACGGACGACGAGCCGACCGACATGTTCATCACGTCGGCGCCGAGCCGCTTTCCGGCCAGCTCGAAGGACGATTGCGTGCGGGTCGAAGCCTCGAAGAAGAGGTTGATCTGCGTGCGGCCGCGCAGCGACGAAGTCTTCTTGTCCGGGCGGCGCGAGATCGCCACCGCCGCATCGGCGCGGTCGAGCAGGAGCTCGATGTCGGAAGGAGAAAGATCGCGAATGCCGAGCAGGTGGCGGTGAGGGAAGAGCGGCGGAAGGGCTGCGTCGGTCATGTCAAGGCGCCGCTATAGGACCAAGCCTCGCGAGCCGCAAGCAGTGCCGCTTCCTCTCTTTGATTCTCCCACGGGATTTTGTCGGGCAAAATTTGGGCTATAAGCAGCGGAAGGGGCAGAATCGCCGGAAAATCAAAGGCCAAAGGAAACTCCGTGACGCACGAGGTGACGAACCAGCCGCCGCCGCTTTCCGGCACCAATGCTTGGCGCGGCGATCCGCTCCTCGTGCAGCTGGCGGAATTCTTTTCCGCGCCTGTCAAGAAGGACCTCGACGCCCTCGGCCGCTTTGTATTCTCACCCGAAGCGCAGGATCTCGCCAGGCTCGCGAATACCGAGACCCCGAAGCTCAAGACACATGATCGCCAAGGCAGGCGGATCGACCTCGTCGAATACCATCCGGCCTACCATGCCCTGATGCGCCGCTCGATCGCCGCCGGGCTCCATTCGTCGATCTGGGAGAACGGCGCCGAGGAAACCGGCAAGCGCCATCAGATCCGCGCTGCACGCTTCTACCTCACCGCCGAGCTGGAGACCGGGCATCTTTGTCCCATCACCATGACCAGCGCGTCGCTCGCGGCGCTGATGGCTAGTCCGAAGCTCTTCCGGGAATGGGCGCCGCGCGTGACGACGCGCAAGTACGATCAGGCGCAAAAGGTGCCGGTCGATAAAGCCGGCCTTACCCTCGGCATGGGCATGACCGAAAAGCAGGGCGGCACCGACGTGCGCGCCAACATTACCAAGGCCGAGCGGGCCGGCAATGGCTTCCACCGCATCACCGGCCACAAATGGTTCATGTCGGCGCCGATGTCGGACGCCTTCCTCGTACTGGCGCAGGCGGACGAGGGACTCTCCTGCTTCCTGGTGCCGCGGCTGATCGGCGAGGGGGAGGGGAACGGCTTCCGTTTCCAGCGACTGAAGGACAAGCTCGGCAACCGCTCCAATGCCTCCTCCGAGGTGGAGTTCGTAGGGGCGATCGGCGAAATGGTCGGCGAGCCGGGCGCCGGCGTCAGGACCATCATGGACATGGTGACGCTGACGAGGCTCGATTGCGCCATCGCGTCATCGGGCACCATGCGCGCCGGACTGGCGGAAGCGGTCCATCATGCGCGGCATCGGCAGGTGTTCGGCAAGCCGCTGATCGAGCAGCCTTTGATGCAGCGCGTCCTGGCCGACCTTTCGCTCGACGTTGCCGCGGCGACGGCGCTGTCCTTCCGTCTGGCTCGCTCCTTCGACGAGGCGGCGAGCGACCGCGGCGAGGCGGCCTTTGCCCGCGCCATGACACCGGTCGTCAAATACTGGGTCTGCAAGATCGCACCGGCCGTGCTCTACGAAGCGATGGAGTGTCTGGGCGGCAACGGTTATGTCGAGGAAGCGCCGCTTGCCCGCTACTATCGCGAGGCTCCGGTGAATGCGATTTGGGAAGGCTCGGGTAACGTCATGGCACTCGACGTGCTGCGCGTGCTCTCGCGCGCACCGAACCTGTTCGACGACGTTCTTGCCGGAATCGAAAAGGACCTGGGTCCCGGCGGACCGGGCACGGTGACCGTGCTCAAGGCAGCCATTCAGGTCGCCAGCCAGGACAAGGGTTCGGCTCGCATCCTCGCCGAGCAGCTTGCGCTCTCTGCCGCCGCTGCCGAACTGAAGCGGCTCGGCGCAGGCCGCATCGCCGACGCATTCATGGAGACGCGGCTCGCAGGCCAATGGCGCGCGACATACGGCATGCTCGACGCCCGCCACGACGCGCGGCTTATAGTCGATACGCTTTACCCTGCGATGTAGGCGGTTGTCGTAGGCACCGCCGATATCCTGGTGGGGGGACCGGAAAGCGCGGATCAGACTTCAGCCAGGACCTGTGGATAGCCGTTAACCTTAACAAATGGTTTATGTTGCGGCCCAACTCCCGGAAGCCCACTGTCCGAGTCAGGACGACGGGAGCCCCATGCGGCATATTTTTACGCTACTCATCGCCTCTTACTGGATTGCAGCCTTCGCATCGCTTGCGATGGTGTCGACGCTCAATCCCGAGCAGGGCATTCTTGCTGCGCTGACCTTCCTTGGCGCGGCTCCAACGCCGGATGCCTTTCTCATGGGTGGCGGGCCGCTCCTAACGGGCTTCTTTTCGTTCGCTTTCGCCGTCGCCTGCGTCCTGTTCCTATGGACGCCGGCGACGGCGTTTTTCGGCGAGGGAATGATCCGCGGCAATGCCGAGCCCGTCACACGACTTGCTTTGCGGGCGCTCGCCGGCATTGCTGCGGCCCGCGGCGCTCATGCCGCGCTGCTTTCCCGCATTTCCGGCCGGCCCAGCGCGGGGGCGCTCGGAGGCAGTCGATGAAATATGTTCTTGCCGTTTGGGCGACGCCGCTTGCTCTTTTTTGGGGCTGGTACTTCCTGTCTCTCAACGACATCAATTTCGGCAGCATCTATCTGTCGCGGCGCCTGCACGACCTGGTTTTCCAGATCTACGGAAACGTGCTCGGCGTCGACCCCAAGACCATCCCGGCAATGATCGCGCACGCTTGCATCGTGGACACCGCAATACTCATTGCAATCTGGGCCTTTCGCCGCCGCCGCGAGATCGCCGCATCGGCCCGCCGCCGCTATGAGCGCTATTTCCCGGTCGAATCCGGGCCCAGCGCCTGAAGTCGGTCGAGCACGCCCTGCAGGATGAAAGCGGCCGCGGCCGAATCGATACGCTTCTCCCGCTTCTTCCGTGAGACGTCCATCTCGATGAGTGCCCGTTGGGCGGCGACTGTCGATAGCCGCTCATCCCAGAACAGGAAGGGCAGGTCCGTCAGCTTCGCGATGTTGCGCACGAAAGCTCGCGAGGCCTGCGCCCTCGGTCCCTCGCTGCCGTCCATGTTTACGGGGAGTCCCATTGCCACCACGCGCACGTCGTCTTTGCCCAGTGCCGCAATCAGGGTGGGCGCATCCTGCGAGAATTTCTTGCGGGCAATGACCGGCCGCGGATGGGCGAAGGCGAGCGAGCGGTCCGAGACGGCCAGCCCGATCGTCTTGTCGCCGAGATCGATCCCGGCAACCGTTCCTCCGGCGGCAAGCAACTGCGGCAATTCCTCTATGGTCACGATCACGCTGCGGCGCGCTTTCCTTTTGACTTCGACAGGCCGCGTCCTATCCTCCCAGCCACAATAAATCGAGCCGGAGACGAGACATGAAGATCACCTGGTATGGCCACTCCACTTTCCGAGTGGAAAGCGGCAATGCGAAGATCCTGGTCGACCCGTTCCTCTCCGGGAATCCATCCTGGGGGAAGGGCTGGGAAGGCCCTGCCGAGGGCGTGACCCATGTGCTCCTCACGCATGGTCACAGCGACCATATCCTCGACGCTGCGGCGGTGCTCAAAAAGAGCGGTGCGATGCTCGTCGCCAATTTCGAGCTCTGCATGTATCTGGTCGGGCAGGGCGTCGACCAGGGTCAGATCAACCCGACCAATCTCGGCGGCACTGTCGATTGCGGCGGCTTCACCGCGACTTTCGTGCTTGCGCTGCATTCCTCCTCCTTCGGCGGAGACAAGGGCACGAACACCTATCTGGGCAACCCGGCCGGCATCGTCATGCATTTCCCTAACGATAAGACGCTCTATCACATGGGCGACACCGACATCTTCTCCGATATGGCGCTGATCAACGAGCTTCATGAGCCAGCAATTGGCATCGTGCCGATCGGCGACCGCTTCACGATGGGCGGCGCCGTCGCAGCGCTCGCCTGCCGTCGCTTCTTCAGGTTCGAATCGGTCATTCCCTGCCATTATGCGACCTTCCCGATCATCGACCAGACTGCGGACAAGTTCGTCGAAGGGATGCAGGGCACCTCGACCAAGGTGATCGTTCCCATGGTCGGCGAAGCTTTCGAACTCTGACGTGGTCTTCTCAAGGGGGGTACAAATGGGAAGCTTGTCATACGCGGTTGCCGCGTTCCTTGTTCTTGCACCTGCGGCAGCTTCGGCCGCCGACAATTTCATCAGCGGCAACTATCTGAGATCGGAAGAGATCTGCTCCAACGCCAAGAAGAACTCGCTGCAGAACGTCATCGAGGACGGCAATATGGTCCTGTCAGCGCGCGGTTTCGATGCGCTGGAATATAATTGCGCCTTCGTGGAGGTGTCGAAGCATCCTCGCCAGGACAAGGCCTGGCTGGTCACGGCTATCTGCGAGGAACCCGGGCTCATGTCGCCGGACGTCTTCTCGATCGTAGAGCGACAATCCGGCCAGCTGGATGTGACGTCCATGAGGGACGAGGTGTCGTCCATCAAGGGTAGTGAGGGCGGCGAGGACGGCCTGAGCGGTACGTTTTATCGCTGTGACGGCGTGACGCTGCCTTGAAGCCGGCGGCGGGCTCCAGATCATAGTCATATTGCACCGCTCGCTATGCGCCGCTATAGCCCGGTCCGGATTCGAAAGGCTTGACAAGCATGTCCGTTGATATCGAGACCGTTCGGCGTGTTGCCCGGCTTGCCCGCATTGCGGTGACAGACGAGGAGGCCGAGCGCATGACCGGTGAGCTCAACCAGATTCTCGGCTTCGTGGAACAGCTTAACGAGGTGGACGTCACCGGCGTCGAGCCGATGACTTCGGTTATCCCGATGGAGATCAAGAAGCGGCAAGACGTCGTCACCGAAGGTAACAAGGCCGAGGATATTGTCGCCAACGCGCCCGCGACGGCCGAGAATTTCTTCCTTGTGCCCAAGGTGGTCGAGTAGGCCATGGCCATCGAGATTGCTGTCGAGACGCCGTTGCAGGATGACGTGCGTGCGCTGATCGGCGAGCTCAACGCGACTCTGCTCGAGCTGACCCCGCCCGAGTTCTGCTTCCATATGAGCGTCGAGCAGATGGCCGAACCCGACACGACCGTCTTCGTCGCGCGCGACGATGGCATGGCAATCGGCTGCGGCGCGCTGAAGCGTCACGCCGGCGGCGTCGGCGAGGTGAAGCGCATGTATACCCGCCCCTCGCATCGCGGCCTCAAGATCGGCGCCGAGATCGTCCGCCATATCGAGGCGCTGGCCCGGCAGGAGGGCTTCACCCGGCTCGTCCTGGAGACCGGGGACCGCCACCCCGCCGCCTGGACCGTTTATGAGCGCACCGGTTTCACGCGATGCGGCCCTGTGCTCGACTATCCGGATTCGAACTGGTCGGTCTTCTATGAGAAGGCACTGACCCCCGAAATGGTATCCCTATGACCGACCTTACCCGTCTTACCATTGCCCAGGCGCGCCAGAAGCTGCGCGCCAAGGAAATCACCTCGTCCGAGCTGACCGGGGCCTACCTCGCAGCTATCGAGCGCGCCAATCCCGAGCTCAACGCCTATGTCGTCGTTACGGACGAAAAGGCGCGCGCCATGGCCAAGGCGTCAGATGAGAGGCTGGCCAAGGGGGAGGCGAGGGCGCTGGAAGGAATTCCGCTCGGCATCAAGGATCTCTTCGCCACCGAAGGCATCCACACACAGGCCTGCAGCTATGTGCTTGACGGGTTCAGGCCGCGTTACGAATCGACCGTCTCGGCCAATCTATGGGCCGACGGCGCGGTCATGCTCGGAAAGCTCAACATGGACGAGTTCGCCATGGGCTCGTCCAACGAGACCTCCTATTATGGGCCGGCGATCAATCCGTGGCGCCGCTCGCGGGCGACCACCAGCGTAATGCCCACGACCCACGCGGGCGAAGCAGGCTTCGTGTCGGCAGGTGGCGTGAAAACCGAACGTCAGCTCGACAACCAGCGCCTGGTGCCGGGCGGCTCGTCGGGCGGCTCCGCAACGGCCGTTTCGGCTTGGCTTTGCGCTGCGGCGACTGCGACCGACACCGGTGGATCGATCCGCCAGCCCGCCGCCTTGACTGGCACGGTCGGCATCAAGCCGACCTATGGCCGCTGCTCGCGCTGGGGGATCGTGGCCTTCGCCTCGTCGCTCGATCAGGCGGGCCCGATCGCTCGCGACGTCCGCGACGCTGCGATCATGCTGAAATCGATGGCATCCGTCGACCCGAAGGACACGACTTCGGTCGACCGGCCGGTGCCGGATTACGAGCTGGCGATCGGGCGCTCGATCAAAGGCATGCGCATCGGCATTCCCAGGGAGTATCGCGTCGAGGGCATGCCCGAGGAGATCGAGGCGCTGTGGCAGCAGGGCATCGCCTGGATGAAGGATGCCGGCGCCGAAATCGTCGATATCTCCCTGCCGCACACCAAATATGCCTTGCCGGCTTATTACATCGTCGCGCCGGCAGAAGCGTCCTCCAACCTGGCCCGCTATGACGGCGTCCGCTACGGGCTGCGCGTGCCGGGCAAGGACATCATCGATATGTACGAGAAGACTCGCGCGGCCGGCTTCGGCCGCGAGGTCAAGCGTCGTATCATGATCGGCACCTATGTGCTCTCGGCCGGCTACTATGACGCCTACTACCTCCAGGCGCAGAAGGTGCGGAACCTGATCAAACGCGACTTCGAGATCGTTTTTGCCGACGGCATCGACGCGATTCTGACGCCCGCCACCCCTTCCGCTGCCTTTGGCATCGCCGATGAGGACATGGCCAACGACCCGGTGAAGATGTACCTCAATGACGTCTTCACGGTGACCGTCAACATGGCGGGACTGCCGGGCATCGCGGTGCCCGCCGGGGTCGATCAGAAGGGGTTGCCGCTCGGCCTGCAGCTCATCGGCCGGCCTTTCGACGAAGAGACGTTATTCCGCGCCGGTGCGGTGATCGAGCAGGCGGCGGGGCGTTTCGAGCCGGAGAGATGGTGGTAGAAGCGGCGCCCGGGGCCTGATCGGTGGTTTCGCGGTTCTGAAACTTGCACGAGCTGGACTTATGGCTTTGAGCGAATTTCAGAACCTGGGATACTAGCCATTTCTTGGCTCCTAGTGTCGTGATTTCGAAGTTCGCCCAAAGCCCGATATCAATGTGAGGCAAATTTCGAGATCGCGAGACTGGCGGGAGGGGTTCATGTTCTTCTACGTCTCGAAGACGTTCTGGTTCTTCGCCCAGCCGTTCAATCTCGCGACTTTTATCCTGGCTGCCGGGCTCGTTGCGACGTTTTTCGGTCGAAAGCGGCTTGGCGCCTTGGGCTCGCTCATAGCATTGTTGATCCTCGCCCTCTGCGCCTGGACCTCAGCCGGCGCGCTGCTCCTGCACCCTTTGGAGGAGCGGTTTCACAGGCCTGCCCAGCTGCCGGAGCACGTAGATGGGATCGTCGTGCTCGGCGGTGGCCTGGAGGGCGAGATCAATTTTGTGAGGGGCGGCTATGAAATGAACAGCGCCGGCGACCGGTTTGTGGAGGCCGTCCTGATGGCGCAGCGCTTTCCACAGGCCAAAATCCTGGTCTCCGGCGGCGTCGGTAGTGTGCTGACAAAAGCGGAGGCCGACGCAGATACGGCCGTCCGCTTCTTCTCTGCGTTCGGCATTCCGCGCGAGCGTCTGATCATCGAGGACAGGTCGCGCAACACGGCCGAGAATGCCGCCTTCTCCAAGCAGATGGTCAATCCCAAACCGGAAGAGAACTGGCTGCTGGTGACGTCCGCCTTCCACATGCCGCGCTCTGTCGGACTGTTCAGGAAGGTCGGCTTCCCGGTGATCCCGTGGCCTGCCGACTACAGCACTACCGGGCAGGAACGTTTCGGCCTGTTCGTTGACGATGATCCTGTCCATTCACTGCAACTCACGACGGTTGCTGTTCGGGAATGGATCGGCCTCGCGGGTTACTGGCTCGCCGGCTATATCGACAACATCTTCCCGGCGCCGGGATGAGGGCTGCGGCTCCATCACTGCACGCCGCGCGGCCGAGAAGAACTGCCGTCTTGCGAGGACCAGGAGCAGGAGAATCGTCGAGCCGACGAGCACAACGGGGCTGACGAACCAGCCGAGATAGCCGATGGAGAAAAAGACGCCGCGCAGGCCAGCGTTGAAATGCCTGCCGGCAAGGATGTTCATCTGCGCCGCACGCCGCACTGCCGTCTCTATCTCGGCTGAATGGCCGACGCCGTCGCGGATGAGCGGTACGGCGCCGACCAGGATCGAGCAATAGTTGAAGAGGCGGTAGGACCAGCCGAATTTGAAGAAGGCATAGGCGAACAGCACGATGAGCCCGATCGTCTTCATCTCCAGCACACCGCGCGCCGGTTGCGTGAAGTAGGGCAGGTCGGAAAGCACCGCGAGCACGCGATCGGTCGCGCCCAGCAGCGCGAAACAGCCGCCGAGCGCTATCAGCGTGCTCGAAGCGAAAAAGGCAGTGCCTTGCTGCAGGCCAGCCATGATGCCGGTGTCGATCATCCTGAGCTCGCGCCGAGCCATGGTATGCATCCAGGCCTCGCGTTGCGCGTCCATCGCTTGCGTGAGAGAGAGGCGGCCGACGAGCTTCTTGTCGACGGCATAGCCATACCCCACCCAGCTTATGATGAAGAAGAAAAGCGCGAGCGCGTCGGCGATGCTGAGCGGTAAGTTTTCGGTCATCACTTATATTCCGGACATCGCGCCGATGATTCCGGTCAGGCGGGCATGGGTCAAGGTTCCTGAGCCTGAACGGAAGCGTGTCGCTTGCAGAGCATGCGAGGTCGGGCGGCAGGAAGCCGCGACTGGAAAATGAGCAGAAGAGAAACGCATGCATGGCTGAAGAAGCCGCAATCCCAAGCGGCTTCCGCAAAAGTGTCCCACGGTTTTGCATGAGAATCTGCGATAAGCCAAGGAATCCAAGCGGACATTCGTGGGACAATTCACGAATGCCTGCTTAGCGCAAAGGAGCCAAACCGGTTGTTCCTCTCGGTATTCGACCTGTTCAAGATCGGCATCGGACCGTCGAGCTCGCACACCATGGGGCCGATGACGGCGGCGGCGCGTTTTCTCGAAGAGGTGGCGGGCAATGACTGGCCGCGGCCCGCGGGCGTTCATGTGGACCGGCTCGCAGCCAGCCTGCACGGCTCGCTCGCCTACACCGGAATCGGCCACGGCACGGACCGCGCGGTGATCCTCGGGTTGGCCGGGCTCACGCCGCTCACCGCAGACCCGGACACGTCGGCTCTGATCGTCGAGCGGATCAAGTCGGAAAAGCGCGTCTCGCCGACCGGCCATCCTTCCTATCGCTTCGATCCCGCATCCGACCTTGTGCTCGACAGGAAGACGCCGCTCGCCGGCCATGCCAATGGCATGATCTTCTATGCCTATGACTCGTCCGATCTGCTGCTCCTGAAGCGCATCTACTATTCGATCGGTGGGGGGTTCGTCGTCTCCGACGAGGAACTTCAGCGCATGAAGTCGCGCAGCGAGCCCGAAGTTCCTGTCGACGTGCCTTATCCGTTCGCGAGCGCGGCCGAGATGCTCGATATGGCTGCCGGGAGTGGCCTCTCCATTGCCGAGATGAAGCGTGCCAATGAGGAGATCATAATGTCTCGCGCCGAGCTGAACCAAAGGCTCGACGGCATCTGGGCGGCCATGAAGGGCTGCATAGAGCGCGGGCTATCGCAAGAGGGCATCATGCCGGGCGGGCTGAAGGTGCGCCGCCGCGCCCGTCAGCTTTATGAGCGCATGCAGGAGGACTGGCGCACCAACAGGCCGAACCCGCTCGCCGCCAATGACTGGCTCTCGGTCTACGCTATGGCGGTGAACGAGGAGAACGCCGCCGGCGGCCGGGTCGTGACGGCGCCGACCAATGGCGCCGCCGGCGTCATCCCTGCCGTCATGCGTTACTGGCTGCACTTTCATCCGGAAGCGGACCAGGACGGCATCCGCGAATTCCTGCTCACCGCCGCTGCCGTAGGCGGCATCATCAAGCACAATGCATCGATCTCGGGCGCCGAGGTCGGCTGCCAGGGAGAGGTGGGGTCGGCTTCCGCCATGGCTGCTGCAGGGCTGGCGGCCGTTATGGGTGGAACGCCCGAGCAGGTCGAGAACGCGGCGGAGATAGCGCTGGAGCACCATCTCGGCATGACCTGCGATCCGGTTGCCGGGCTGGTGCAGGTGCCTTGCATCGAGCGCAATGCGCTCGGTGCAGTCAAGGCTGTGACCGCTGCCTCGCTCGCCATCAAGGGCGACGGCAAGCATTTCGTCCCGTTAGACGCAGCGATCGAAACCATGCGCCAGACCGGCATCGATATGAGCGAGAAATATAAGGAAACGAGCCAGGGCGGATTGGCCGTAAATGTCGTGGAATGCTGAGTAAGGCTGTTCGATCCGGCTGAGCGCGGGCTGTGCATAACTCCCGGCTTCGTTGATCGGGCGTGCTTCGGGCTCTAGATCTCAATTATGGCCCTGCATCTCATAAAACTCTGCGTCGGCTGCGATGGCATCGAGGATCTCGAGGATTGGATCGCGATGAAGCTCGACGAGCGGCGCCGCGCCGGCGATCCGGTGGAGCAGTTCCACACCACCCGAATGGTGCCGACGAGGACGGCCGATCTGCTGGACGGAGGTTCGCTCTACTGGGTGATCAAGGGCAATGTACAGTGCCGGCAGCGCCTGCTCGACATCCGTCCCTTTACCGATGACGAGGGCATCGGCCGCTGTCGGCTGATCCTCGATCCGGAGGTGGTGCCGACTGAGTGGCAGCCTCGCCGTGCCTTCCAGGGCTGGCGCTATCTCAAGCCTGCCGACGCGCCGACCGATCTCGGCCGGGGCAAGGCGGCCATTCTCGAAATGCCGCCGCAGCTCAGGCGCGAGCTCGCCGAATTGGGTTTGCTATAGGATCTGTTCCAGGTCGAGCTGCAGCGGTCTTGCAAGCGTCGACATCCCGTCACATTTTGATGGCTGTAGACGAGAGATCGACGTCGTGCTTTTCGACGAGCTTGCGCTCCTGCACTGCGAGACAGCATGAGCATCATATTGGAAATCCTCGTTGGCCTGCTCGCTGCTGCGCTGCTTGCAGTCGCCTTCCTGAGGGCGAGCCCGACCGCACTTGCATCCGCGATCCGCATCGTCGGACCGATGCTGCTCGGTTTCATGGGGCTCTCACTCGTCGCGGTCGGCAGGGCAGGGCTAGGCAGCATTCTGATCACCGCGGCGCTGTTCTGGATCGCAATCACCCAGCTCCCTCGCAACCGGACGAAGCCGAAATCGCAACGTTCGATGGTGCGGACTGCCGCCCTCGAGATGGAACTCGATCATGAGACAGGCGCACTCGAAGGGTTGGTGCTGGCAGGCCGTCGCGAGGGGCGACTGTTGAGCAGATTGAGCCAGTCGGAACTCGTCGAACTCTACAAGGAACTCGCCGGTGATTTCGAGAGCCGTCAGCTGCTAGAAGCGTATCTTGACAGCCGTTTTCCCATCTGGCGCAAAAACGCGCAGCCGAACTTCGGCGACGGGTTGGGTGGCCCGCCAAGTTCTGGCCCCATGACTAAGGAGGAGGCCTACAAGGTCCTTGGTCTTGAAGCGGGGGCTGCCGCGGCGGATGTCCGCGAGGCGCACCGCCGCCTGATGCAGCGCCTCCACCCCGACGTCGGCGGCTCGTCTTTCCTTGCGGCGCGAATCAACAAAGCCAAGGATGTCCTGCTCTCCGATCACAACTAGCGCTCCTTCGACTGACTACATTTCCGGGAGAAACTGGCTGGCTGCCGCCGGCAATCTCATTCGAGGATTGCGTAGCAGGCGATCTTCTTCTTCTTGAGAGCCCCGCATGCGTCCCAAGCGGCCGATTTCGACGCGAAGCCACCGAACCGGACGCGGTAATATGTGACGCCGCCTTTCTCGAACGGAACGGTATAACCCCGAGCGTCGGCGAGGATCGACGATGCGTCCTTGCCGGTCTTGGTGAGCAGTGACTTCGCCTGCTGTGCGTCCGGTGAGGAGGCGACCTGGATCGCCCAGCCGGACGGCGCCTTCGTCGCGGATGTCGCGATCGGGTCGACGGCGTCGAGCACCGCCGCCTTGGACTGCGGTACAGGTTCTGCGTAGGCCTGCACGACAGGCTCCTCTGCCGCCTTGGTCTCGTCTGCGGGCTGGGCGGCCGCGGCCTTGCTCTTCTTTTCGGGGCGCCTTTCCGGCGTGGGCGCGGGTGCCGCGATCGGCGCGGCAGCGGCAATCCGCGTATCGTCTGCCTTATCCTCCTTGGCCTTCGCGATCAGGTCGCCGCCGCCGCTGCGGCCCGAAGCCTTAGGCAGATAGTTGGCGATAAGGTCGGCCATGTGGTCGTCGCGGGCGCGGGCAGTTTGTCCGCCCATCACAACCGCTACGATCCGGCGATTGCCGTCGGCGACAGAAGAAACGAGATTGAACCCGGAGGCGCGGGTGTAGCCCGTCTTGATGCCATCCATCCCCTTCACGCGAGACAGCAGGTGGTTGTGGTTCGCCATGCGCTGCCGCCCATAGGTGAAGGAATGCGTCGAGAAGTAGGGGTAATATTGCGGGAAATGCTCGCGCAGCGCGAGGCCGAGAAGGGCGAGGTCGCGTGCGCTTGAATGCTGCTGCGGATCAGGGAGACCGGACGCGTTCTCGAAATGTGTGTTGGTCATGCCCAACGCCCGGGCCTTCGCGTTCATCAGACGAGCGAAACCGGCCTGCGAGCCGCCGATGAACTCGCCGATGGCAGTAGCGGAGTCGTTGGCCGACTTGGTCACCATCGAATAGATGATCGTTTCGACCGACACCGACTGCCCAGCCTTGATGCCAAGTTTTGTCGGAGGCTGCCCGGCTGCATATTGCGAGAACGGCACCTGAGTCGTCTTTTGGAGCTTGCCGGAGGCAAGCCGCTCGAAGACGAGATAGAGCGTCATCATCTTGGTGAGCGATGCCGGGAAGCGCGCGGCATCGGCATTCGCAGAGAACAGCGTCTTGCCCGTATTGGCGTCTATCACGATCGCCGCATATCTCGAATTGGCCGCCGATGCCTCGGCAATCGAAGAAAAGCCGATCGCAATCGCCGTCAGCAGGGCGACGCCCAGTTGGAGAAAAGACAAATTGTTGAGGTTGGCCGGCGACGCCTGACGCACTGTCGTACCCTTTGAATCTTATTGCACCCCGAGGCGGCAAAGGTCCTGCCTCTCATCTGGGCGAGACTAGGCGAGCGTCGTTACCAATCGGTTTATGGTAACCGGGACGTTCACCGGTTCGCGCGAAATCGAGGAAAAGTTGAAGAAAATTCGTGCGGCTTTCCGCTGCGGAAATCGGTGATTGACATTTTGTGCAGTGCACAATAAATGAGATGCATTGCACAAGCTCAATAAGAGCGAAGAATCGTCGACCGAAAGGAAATGCCCATGGCCCAGACGTTCGAGGACGCCGGCAAGTTCGGCAAGGAATATATGGATACCAGCCTGAAGAGCTTTGCCTCCCTCTCCAACGGCTTGCAGGCGATCGCCGTCGAGGCAACCGAATATACAAAGAAGAGCTTCGAGACCGGCAGTGCGGCGCTTGAGAAGCTCGTTGCGGCGAAGTCGCTGGAGAAAGCGATCGAGGTCCAGACCGACTACGCCAAGACCGCCTATGAAGGCTTCGTGGCCGAGGCCAATAAACTCGGCGAGTTGTATGCCGAGCTCTTTAAGAACGCTTATAAGCCGTTCGAATCGGTTATCGCCAAGACCAAATAATGCGGCGACGCCGCCGCCTTGCTGGACAAGGTGAGTTCGACGAGCCCGGCTGTGATCGCACGGCCGGGCTTTTTGCTGTGCACGGGCACGCGAGATCGTTCACGAAAAGAGGAGTTCAAAGCGGTCTGGCGTGAACACCGTATTGTCAGCACCGCAGAAGGTCTTAAAATCGCCTGAGGATGACCTACATGTCGCTCCGTCGGGGTGGCAAAAAGGAAGGAACATTTGACGATTGGCGGGGTAGCCATGCTGGAGCGCAGGGCGACAATGCAGAACGGCGACGAGGGTGGAAATGGCCCTGGGCGCGGCACAGCAGTTATCACGCGCCCCAAGACGAAGACGAAGAAGCCAAGCCTCTATCGGGTGCTGCTTCTCAACGACGATTACACACCCATGGAGTTCGTCGTCCATATTCTCGAACGATTCTTCCAGAAGGATCGCGAGGCGGCCACCCGCATCATGCTGCACGTCCACAATCACGGCGTCGGAGAATGCGGGGTGTTCACCTACGAAGTAGCTGAGACCAAAGTGACTCAAGTGATGGATTTTGCCCGTCAGCATCAGCATCCGCTGCAATGCGTGATGGAGAAGAAGTGAGGTTCTGAATGCCGGCTTTCTCCCAAGGCCTTGAAAAGGCCCTTCATCAGGCCCTCACATTCGCGAATGAGAGGCACCACGAATACGCAACGCTCGAGCATCTGCTTCTGGCGTTGATCGACGATGCTGATGCCGCGGCCGTGATGCGAGCCTGCAACGTCGACCTCGAGGAACTCAAGCGCACCGTCCTCAACTATATCGACACCGAACTCGACAATCTGGTCACCGGCTACGACGAGGATTCCAAGCCGACCGCCGGCTTCCAGCGCGTCATCCAGCGCGCGGTGATCCACGTGCAGTCTTCCGGCCGCGAAGAGGTTTCGGGCGCGAACGTCCTGGTGGCGATCTTCGCAGAGCGCGAGAGCCATGCTGCGTATTTTCTGCAGGAACAGCAGATGACGCGCTATGACGCCGTCAATTATATCTCGCATGGCATTGCCAAGCGCCCGGGCGCGAGCGAGTCCCGGCCGCCACGTGGCGCCGAGGAAGAGCAGTCCAGCTCTCAGAATGGCGAGGCCGAGGAGGGTGGCAAGAAGAAACAGCAGCAGGACGCGCTGTCGGCCTACTGCATCAACCTTAACAACAAGGCGAAGTCGGGCAAGATCGATCCCCTGATCGGCCGCGAAAGCGAGATCAATCGGACGATCCAGGTGCTCTGCCGCCGCTCCAAGAACAACCCGCTCTATGTGGGCGATCCCGGCGTCGGCAAAACGGCGATCGCCGAGGGGCTCGCCAAGCGCATCGTTGAAGGCGACGTGCCTGCCGTGCTCACAAACGCCACGATCTTCGCCCTCGATATGGGCACGCTGCTCGCCGGCACGCGCTACCGCGGCGATTTCGAGGAACGGCTGAAGCAGGTGGTCAAGGAGCTCGAGGATTATCCGGGTGCGATCTTGTTCATCGACGAGATCCATACCGTGATCGGCGCTGGCGCCACTTCGGGCGGCGCAATGGACGCCTCGAATCTTCTCAAGCCAGCGCTGTCGTCCGGCAACATTCGTTGCATCGGCTCGACGACCTACAAGGAGTTCCGCCAGTTCTTCGAGAAGGACCGTGCTTTGGTCCGGCGCTTCCAGAAGATCGACGTGAACGAGCCGTCTGTCATCGACGCTATCGAAATCATGAAAGGCCTGAAGCCTTACTACGAGGAATTCCACAAGGTCCGTTACACGAACGACGCCATCAAGGCGGCGGTGGAACTTTCAGCCCGTTATATCAGCGACCGCAAGCTGCCGGACAAGGCGATCGACGTGATCGACGAGACCGGGGCCTCGCAGATGCTGCTGCCGGAGACCAAGCGCAAGAAGACGATCAGCGTCAGGGAAATCGAGGCGACGATCGCGACGATGGCGCGCATCCCGCCGAAGACCGTTTCGGCCGATGACGAGCAGGTGCTCGCCGGTCTTGAGACGGAACTGAAGCGTGTCGTCTACGGCCAGGATACGGCCATCACCGCGCTCGCATCCGCGATCAAGCTTGCTCGCGCAGGCCTGCGTGAACCGGAGAAACCGATCGGCTGCTACCTGTTCTCCGGCCCGACGGGCGTCGGCAAGACCGAGGTCGCCAAACAGCTGGCCGCCTCGCTCGGAGTGGAACTCCTGCGCTTCGACATGTCGGAATATATGGAGCGCCACACAGTTTCGCGGTTGATCGGTGCGCCTCCCGGCTATGTCGGCTTCGACCAGGGCGGATTGCTCACCGACGGTGTCGACCAGCATCCGCACTGCGTGCTGCTGCTCGATGAGGTCGAGAAGGCACATCCGGACCTGTTCAACATCCTGCTGCAGGTCATGGATCACGGCAAGCTGACGGACCATAACGGCAAGCAGATCGATTTCCGCAACGTGATCCTGATCATGACCACCAATGCGGGTGCGGCCGACATGGCCAGAGCCGCGATCGGTTTCGGCTCATCGAAACGGGAAGGCGACGACATGGAGGCGATCAACCGGCTCTTCACGCCGGAGTTCCGCAACCGTCTCGACGCGATCATCCCGTTCGGTTCGCTGCCTGTTCCTGTCGTGCACCAGGTCGTGCAGAAGTTCGTCATGCAGCTCGAGGCCCAGCTTTCGGAGCGTGGCGTCACTTTCGACCTCACGCCGGAAGCAGTCGCATGGCTGGCAGACAAGGGTTATGACGAGCGCATGGGCGCGCGTCCGCTCTCTCGTGTCATCCAGGAGCATATCAAGAAGCCGCTCGCCGACGAGGTTCTGTTCGGAAAGCTGAAGAAGGGCGGCACGGTGCGCGTTTCCGTCGAGACGAAGGAGACCGGCGAAACCGGTCTGAAGCTCGAGGCGCTTGCTGACGAAACGCCGGTCAGGCCGAAGAAGGAAGAGCCGGATCGTCCGGTCCGCCGGAAGCCGGCGGCGAAACGTGCAACGCGCAAGGCGGCCACTGCGGCGCCCAAAGAACGGTCGGGCGGCAAGGATGCCTCCAAGCGCAGCCTTGTGCCGCAATTGCCCCGCAAGGGCTGATCTCAACTTCAGGAACTGAAAACGGCGGCCCAATGGCCGCCGTTTTTCGTCGGATCTTCTTGCTGCCTTTCAGGCGTCCTTCAAGGCCACCCTGATTTTCTCGGCATTGGCGGCAAGCACCTCAGGCTTCTCCATCGCGCCGCTGTGCGGCTTCAGGGGGATCCCTTCGAAGCGGGGCAGCACATGGACATGCAGGTGGAAGACCGTTTGTCCCGACGCCGGCTCATTGAACTGCATGACAGTGACACCGTCGGCCGCAAAGGCCTTCTTCGTCGCCCGCGCGATCTTCTGCACCACCGTGTAGAGCGGACCGAAAATTGCGGGATCGGCGTCGAGCAGGTTGCGCGACGGCGCCTTCGGCACGACCAGCGTGTGACCTGTCCCTTGTGGCATCACGTCCATGAACGCGACGACGTGCTCGTCCTCATAGACGCGTTGGGATGGAATCTCGCCGCGCAGGATCTTCGCAAAGACGTTGCTGTCGTCATAGGCTTGAATGGTCATTTCGGTCCTCCGAATTGGCGAGACGGGGAGGGGACATCGGTCGGCCTTTTCCGTGCTTCGCGTGACAGCTGATTAGCGCACAATCCCAAAGAGTTGCAGGGCTTTCGGGTAAGATGATGCTGCAGAAATGGACAGCTGGAAGACGATGAAATTCTCCGAGACTCCGCTCCGATTCATCCCGTCCAGAGTGATATCGACCTGGACGAAACCACGCTTCGCCAGTCTGTGACTCATTCTTCGTCCTGGCGCTCGCCGCGTCGGAACGGGCTGTGAGCCTCGAGGTACTCGCCCATATGCGCAACCTCGCGCCGCTCGCGCTGCAGATAGTCGGCGACTGCTCGACGCAGGCCTGGGTGCGAAATGTAATGCGCAGATTGCATGGTTACCGGCATATATCCCCGCGCCAGCTTGTGCTCGCCTTGCGCACCCGCCTCCACGACCTTGAGGCCCCTCTCGATCGCGAAATCGATCGCCTGGTGGTAGCAGACCTCGAAATGCAGGAAGGGATGGTCCTCGATGCAACCCCAGTTGCGCCCGTAGAGCGCGTCCGAGCCGATGAAGTTGATTGCGCCGGCAACATAGCGGCCGCTGCGCTTCGCCATCACCAGCAACACGTCTTCGGCCATCCGCTCGCCGATCAGCGAGAAGAACTTTCGGTTGAGATAGGGCCGGCCCCATTTGCGGCCGCCCGTATCCATGTAGAAGGTGAAGAAATCGTCCCAGGCGCTTTCGGTGATGTCCTTTCCACTCAGCCAGTCGATCGTGATCCCTGCCGACAACGCCTCCCGTCGCTCCCTCTTCAGCGCCTTGCGCTTGCGGGATGCCAGCGTGTCCAGGAAATCGGCATAGCTGCGATAGCCCTTGTTGAAGAAATGGAATTGCTGGTCGGTGCGGATAAGGAAGCCGGCCTCGTTCAGGACTGCAATGTCGTCCGCTCGTGCGAAAGTGACATGCGCAGATGAAACGTCGAGCCGATCGGTCACCAGCTTCAGTCCCGCCGCCAACGCAGTCTTGACCTGCGTGCTGCCTTCGCAACTCCTGCTAAGCAGCCGCGGGCCGGTCACAGGCGTGAAGGGGACCGAGACCTGCAGCTTGGGATAATAGCGGCCTCCGGCCCGCTCAAACGCATCGGCCCAGCCGTAGTCGAAGACGTATTCGCCCTGGCTGTGCGATTTGGCGTAGCAGGGTACGGCGCCGATAAACGCTCCACTGGCGTCTTCAAGTCTCAGATGCTGACCCTGCCAGCCGGTGCGCGGCACGGCGCAGCCAGACTCTTCGAGGCTCGTCAGAAATTCATAGGAGAGGAACGGATTGTAGCCGGCCGGGTCGTTGCGTGTCGTTCCGGAAAGGCTCTGCCATTCCTTTTTCGTGAAAGCGCCGATGCTTGTCGCGATGCGAACGGCCAATTCGCCGTCCGCGAGCTTTCGTGCCTCTGTCTGATCCGCCATATTGCGTAATCTGGGCCTTCAGGCGTTTTGTGCAAGCCCGGCTTTGCACGATGCAGGAACGTTGCGGAATTTCAGCTGAGCTCGCGCTAAAACACAACTGGCAGAATGGTCACCCTGTTTGAGCCATCCTGCTGCAAGCGGTCAGCTCGTCAATCCTCCGTCGGGATCGAAACCCTCGAACGTCATCTGATCGGCATGTGCGAAGGTACGCTGGACCGCAGCCCTGTCGCGAACAGTCCAGCTGATCACCGGCATTTGGAGGCGTTCCCGGACGAAGGTGACGAATGGATTGGGCAATGCAGTCACGTCATAGGACACAAAGGAATAGCCGCTGCCGAGCATCGAGAAATGCGCTTCGAAGTGGTGCGGCATGTCGCCCCAGGCTGTCAGCCCAGCGGGGACGCCCGGCGCCTCCTTCGGGAAGTCGCGAAGCAGCCAATGATCGAACGACATGATGGCGACCTTGCCGCGATAGCTGCGCAGTTCCGATGCGACCTTGGCAACAATACCGGCATCGTGGCCCGGTACGCCCTTGAGCTCGATCACCAGAGGCACGCGCCCGTCGACGAGCCTCAGCGTCTCGGCAAGCGTCGGTACGCGGTCCTCTGTTCCGCCGATCCTCAGTGCCTTGATCTCGGCAGCGCTGCGTTGCCAAACATAGCCGTCTACGCCGGTGAGGCGCTTCAGATCGTTATCGTGAATGACGACTGGCACGCCGTCGCCGGAAAGGTGAACGTCGCACTCGATCGCGTAGTTCTTTTCGATCGCCGCAGCGAACGCGGACAGCGTGTTTTCCCAGCGGGTCCGGTTGAGGTCGTGCAGGCCGCGATGGGCGACCGGCCGCTCTTTTATCCAGCTGATATGGTCCATCAATCCGCCTCGAATACCGCCTCGATCTCGACCGATGCGTTCAGCGGGAGCACAGCGGTCCCGACCGCCGAGCGCGCATGCTTGCCGCGTTCGCCAAGCACCGCCACCAGGAAGTCCGACGCGCCATTGGCGACTAGATGCTGCTCGGTGAAGTCGGGAGCCGAGGCGACGAATACGGTTATCCGCACCAGCCTTTTCATCTTCTCCAGATCACCGATTGCAGCCTTGGCCTGCGCGAGAATGTTGATCGCGCAGTATTTCGCGGCCTCTTTGCCTGCGGTCGTATCGAGGTCGCGACCGAGCAGTCCGCTCGCCACCAACTTGCCGTCCTTCAATGGCAATTGCCCGGCCGTGAAGACCAGATTGCCCGAGCGGGTAAACGGCACGTAGTTGGCCGCGGGCGCAGCAGCGGCCGGCAGGCTGATCCCGAGTGCTGCGAGCCGGCTGTCGATAGTCTCTGCCATTGCATGTTCCTTATTCGATGGTGTCGGAGTAGTGATTGGGGAAGGTGCTATTTTTGCCTCGCTTCCGCCATGACTTTTTTTATGGTGGATCAAACCTCAGCGCGGCCTGCCACAGGCCGCCGACCGGAGTTCCAGATGCCCGTTACGCGGCTTGCTTTCCTGTCTCTCGCCTTCGTCCCCCTGGCCTTTCCCGATACGGCCTTTGCGGCACGAATGCTCGCGCCTCACCGGGCAGTTTATGATCTGACGCTCGACCATGCGTCCGACCGCTCCGGCATCACCGGCATCACCGGTCGGATGGTCTACGAGTTCAACGGTTCGGCCTGCGAGGGCTACACCGTGACCTTCCGCTTCGTGACGAAGATCGACACAGGCGACACGACCAAGCTGACCGACCAGCAGACGACCACCTTCGAGGATGCCGACGGCAAGGCCTTCAGCTTCGTCACGAAATCCTACCTCGATCAGTCACTCGACAAGGAAATAAGGGGAACCGCCAATCGGGAGGCGAAAGGCCTCAAGGTGAAGCTCGAGAAACCGGAACAGAAGCACCTGAACCTCGGCTTCGCCCAATTCCCGACCCAGCACCTGATCGACCTGCTGGACAGAGCAGATACTGGCGAAACATTCTACCAGACCAGCCTTTTCGACGGCTCTGATGACGCCGACCGGGCGATGACGACGACGGTGGTCATCGGCAAGAAGGCCGACGAGCGCAAGAACGACCCCGAAGCGCCGGCACTCGCCAGCTTGGAGAAGGACAAGGTCTGGCCAGTCGAAATCGCCTATTTCGACGAGAGCAAGAAGGGCGGCGAGGAGCTTCCCGAATATCGCATCAGCTTCAAGCTGCACGAGAATGGCATTACGCGGGATCTCGAAATGGATTATGGCGACTTCTCCATGCGGGGCAAGCTCGTGAATCTGAAGCTCTTCGACGTCAAGCCTGGTACCTGCAACAAGTAGCAAGGGCCGCCAAACGGATTGGTTCGCGGACGGGGAACGTGAGCCGGATCGACACCTTCATCGGACCGCGGCCGAACCAGGCGCTGATCGGCGCCATGACCACGTTCAACCGCGTGTTCATGTTGAAAGGCATTCCGCTGCTGCGAGACCTATGGCCGCTCAGAAAGGTTCCCCCATTCCGCGGCCTCGCAAATATCCGTCACTTCGATGTTCCGGCTGACGACGAGGCAAGGCTGAAGGCAGTTTGCGGGCGGGGCAAGGCCACCTTCATTGCGCCCAATCATCCCGAATTCTTCACCGACTGGATGATCGACAAGGAGGTCATCGCCCGGGTGAGCCCGCTCGCCGCCTCATGGGCGACGCATGCGATCGTAAACGGGACGGGGCCACTCGCGCAGAGATTCTGGCTCGCCAACAATCTGATCGCACAGATTCCCGGCAACGGCACCCCGGCGCGGGAATTCTCCGAGGCCTGGGCGCTGAAAGGCCACGCAGTACTGCTTCATCCCGAAGGAAGCGTGGGCTGGCATGGCAACCATGTCGCACGGCTGCTGCCTGGCGCAGTGGAGATGGCTCGGGAGGCGCTCGAACAGGGACGCAGGACCGATTCTGGCTTCGAGGCATGGGTTGCGCCAATCGTCTGGAAGCTCGTTTTCCTGGAAGATGTCGAGAAGCCGCTGATGGCGGAGTGCGCCTATGTCGAGCGACAATTGAAGCTCGATCCGAGAGCTGGCCGATCGCTGCCTGAACGAGTTTACGGAATATACTTGGCACTGCTCGCTCGCCAGGAAGAGCGGTTGGGGATCACTGCGAATCCTTGTGCAGCCTTCGCGGAGCGGCAGGCAGCCATCATTGTCGAGGCTCGAAGACGGATCGCAGAAATGCTGGAGACCGAGGCCGGCCAGGACGAGGATCAGCTGCTCCGGCTGGCACGGCGCCGCCTTCGTGAAAAGGGTGCACTGTCCAAGGAAACGGCGAAGGAACTCAGATCGCTGGCCGAAGCCCTGGCGCGCGTGCGGCGTGTCGGCTCGTTCGCATTTGTCGGCAGGTCTGTCACCCAGGAAGAGCTCGCCGAGCACCTGAAGCGCATTCGCCACGACTATTGCGCTGGCTCGCTTCGCGACACTCTCAATCGATTCCTGCCGCAGCCGGCAGGCCCACGCCGTGCCTATATCCGCGTTCCCCAGCCTCTCGCCATCCACGAGTTCTCCGGCTCGGTCGACAACGCCCTCGAGGCGCTTCGCTCGCGCATGCAGGTCGCGCTCGATGCGATCAATGTCGAGCTCGAAGCCAGAGGGACTTTCCGTCGGTACGCCAATCCGTTCCACCACGCCCAGATCGCCAGCTCTGCAATCGAACGGACCGGATAATCGGCGCATGCGGCCGTGGCGGCTTGCTTTCGGCACGCCGAGCAACTATATGGCCGGCCATTCCACACACGGACTTCGGCTTCTGCTCGGGAGAAATCCGGCTGATGCCTCCGGTGGCGACCGGGGCTTGAACCCCGCCGTCCAAGGTCCGTGGAGGGTCAACCGGAAAAGGAAACCACTATGGCTCTGCCTGATTACAGCATGCGCCAGCTATTGGAAGCTGGTGTTCACTTCGGCCACCAGACGCATCGCTGGAACCCGAAAATGGCGCCCTACATCTACGGCGCCCGCAACAACGTCCACATCATCGACCTGTCGCAGACGGTTCCGCTGCTGCATCAGGCCCTTGTCGCGATTTCCGACACGGTCGCCCGCGGCGGCCGCGTGCTGTTCGTCGGCACCAAGCGCCAGGCATCCGACATTGTTGCCGATGCTGCGCAGCGCTCTGCCCAATACTACGTCAATTCACGGTGGCTGGGCGGCATGCTCACCAACTGGAAGACGATCTCCAACTCAATCCAGCGGCTGCGCAAGCTCGATGAGACGCTCGCCGGCGAGGCTCAGGGCCTCACCAAGAAAGAGCGCCTCAACCTCGACCGTGAGCGCGACAAGCTCAACAAGGCGCTGGGCGGCATCAAGGACATGGGCTCGACGCCTGACCTGATGTTCGTGATCGACACGAACAAGGAGGCGATCGCCATCCAAGAGGCGAAGCGACTCGGCATCCCGGTCGTGGCGATCATCGATTCCAACTGCGATCCCGACAAGATCGATTACCCGATCCCGGGCAATGACGACGCCCAGCGCGCGATCGCTCTGTATTGCGACCTGGTCGCCAAGGCAGCGATCGACGGTATCGCTCGTCAGCAGGGCGCGCTCGGCATGGATATCGGCGCTTCGGCGGAAGCCCCGATCGAGCCGGCACTCGATGCGCAACCCGAAGGCGCCGCGCCGGAGGCTTGATTCGGAAAGCCTTTCTGGCCTCCGGATTTCCGCAATAAACCCTGACCATGATCCCGAAGCGGGACCCGATTTTCGGAAAGATCATGGTCCCCCAAACAAGGCGCGTGACGCCAATAGCAGGCGCATCATCGGAACGGTGGTGCGCCAGCCTATTTCGACAAGAGGATCATATGAGCATTTCGGCTGCACAGGTGAAGGAGCTTCGCGAACTGACCGGCGCGGGCATGATGGATTGCAAGGCCGCACTCGCTGAGACCAATGGCGACATGGAAGCCGCGGTCGACTGGCTGCGCAAGAAGGGCATCTCCAAAGCCGACAAGAAGGCCGGCCGCACGGCGGCCGAAGGTCTGATCGGCATCGATTCGGGGCTGCGCGAGGCTGTTCTCGTCGAGGTCAATTCGGAGACCGACTTCGTTGCCCGCAACGATGCTTTCCAGGACATCGTTCGCAGCGTCGCTAAGGTGGCGCTGGCCTTCGGCGGCGACGCCGAGAAGGTCGCCGCGGCGAATTATCCTGGCTCGGACAAGTCCGTTGCCGAGACGATCAAGGACGCGGTCGGCACCATTGGCGAGAACTTGCATTTCCGTCGCTCGGCAAAGCTTTCGGTCGGCCAGGGCGCCGTCGCGACCTATATCCATAATGCCGTTGCCGACAATCTCGGCAAGCTCGGCGTGCTGGTCGCGGTCGAGACCTCGGGCAAGGCAGAGGCTGCACATGCAATTGCGCGTCAGATCGCCATGCACGTCGCGGCCACCAACCCGCTCGCACTGACGCCCGAGGAGCTCGATCCGGCGGTTGTCGAGCGCGAGCGTTCGATCTTCGCGGAGCAGGCGCGCCAGTCCGGCAAGCCGGAAGCGATCATCGAGAAGATGGTCGAGGGCAGGCTGCGCAAATTCTACGAGGAGGTCGTGCTCCTGAAGCAGTCCTTCGTGCTCAATCCCGACGTTACCGTCGAGAAGGCACTCAAGGATGCGGAGAAGGAGATCGGCGCGCCGGCGAAGCTCACGGCGTTCCTGCGATTCGCGCTCGGCGAAGGTATCGAGAAGGAAAAATCCGACTTTGCGGCAGAAGTAGCTGCCGCGGTGAAGAAATAACCGCGCTATAAGCAGGTCTGTTCGGGGAGGGCGTCGCGTGACATCGCGGCGCCCTTCGTGTATCGAGCGACGAAAGCTCGGGACCGAACCGCAGCAGCGGCGGCATTCAGTCCCTCCACCAACCTTTTCCGGCTTCCAGGGGATCGAATGACGATCAAGCCAATCTACCGCCGTGTCCTTTTGAAGGCCTCCGGCGAAGCCTTGATGGGCACCCAGGGTTTCGGCATCGACGTCTCGGTTGCGGATCAGATCGCCAGTGACATAGCGGAGGCGAAGGAACTCGGCGTGGATGTCGGCGTGGTCATCGGCGGCGGCAACATCTTTCGCGGGGTCGCGGTTGCTTCCAAGGGCGGTGACCGCGTTACCGGCGACCACATGGGCATGCTCGGCACCGTCATCAATTCGCTGGCGCTTCGCACCTCACTGGTCAAGCTCGGCGTCGACGCTGTGGTACTGTCGGCGATTGCCATGCCTGAGATCTGCGAGAGCTTCTCGCAACGACAGGCGACCGCCTACATGGATGCCGGCAAGGTGGTCATTTTCGCGGGCGGCACCGGCAATCCGTTCTTCACCACCGATTCCGCCGCGGCGCTGAGGGCAGCCGAAATCGGCGCCGACGCGCTTTTCAAGGGTACGCAGGTCGACGGCGTCTATTCGGCCGACCCGAAGAAGGAGAAAGATGCCGTTCGTTTCGCCCGCATCAGCCATGAGGAGGTGCTGCATCGGGGCCTAGCCATCATGGATGCCACTGCGATTGCGCTTGCACGTGAAAACAACATTCCGATAATCGTTTACTCAATTCATGAAAAAGGCGGCTTCGGCGCCATTCTGAAGGGCGGAGGCCACTGCACGGTGGTGGCGGAGCAATAGCGCGACAACCGCTGCTCCAGCCCAATGGCGGGCGAGGACGGGAAGGAGACCTCAAGTGACGAACGGCGTGGATTTCAAGGACCTGCAACGGCGGATGGACGGCGCGATCGCAGCCTTCAAGCACGATATTGCGTCGCTGCGTACTGGACGTGCGTCGAGCAACTTGCTCGATCCCATCCATGTCAATGCCTACGGCACGTCGATGCCGATCAACCAAGTGGCGACGGTGACAGTGCCTGAGCCGCGCATGATATCGGTTTCGGTTTGGGACAAGTCTCTTGTCGGCGCCGTGGATCGGGGTATCCGCGAGGCCAACCTTGGCTTCAATCCCATCGTCGACGGTACGACACTGCGCATCCCTTTGCCTGAGCTCAACGAGCAGCGGCGCAAGGAATTGGTGAAGATTGCCCATCAATACGCGGAGAATGCACGCGTTTCAGCGCGTCATGTCCGCCGCGACGGGATGGATCACCTGAAGAAGGCCGAGAAGGACAAGACGATCAACGAGGACGAACTGCGCAGCCAGTCCGACCGCGTGCAGAAAATGACCGACGAGACGATTTCGGCAATCGATGTCCTGCTGACGGAAAAGGAAGCCGAAATCATGCAAGTCTGACGGCTTCCCAACGAAGCCGGACGCCTGAAAGTGAAGGAATGTCGGACCCAGCGCATGTAGCTATAATCATGGACGGCAATGGCCGTTGGGCGAAGGCCCGCGGCCTGCCGCGGGTCGCCGGCCATAGAGCCGGCGTGCAGGCTCTGCGCGCCGCCGTGCGGGCGGCACCCGATCTCGGCATTGAATGGCTGACAGTCTACGCCTTCTCGTCGGAGAACTGGTCGCGGCCGAAATCGGAAGTGACCGACCTGATGGGGCTGCTCAAACTCTTCATCCGTCGCGACCTTGCAGAACTGCACCAGAACGGCGTCAGGGTTCGCGTGATCGGCGACCGTGACGGGCTCTCGTCCGATATCAGAGCGCTGCTCGAAGAGGCCGAGGCACTGACGTGTCAAAACCGCAGCCTTAACCTGGTCATCGCCTTCAACTATGGCGGCCGAGACGAGATTGCGCGCGCGGCCCGCAAGATCGCGCAGGCAGTCGACGCCGGCGTGATTGCGCCGGAAGAGGTGACCCAGGACGCGTTTGCGGAATATCTGGACACGGCCGGCATGCCGGATCCGGACCTCGTCATTCGCACCAGCGGTGAACTCAGACTATCCAACTTCCTTCCCTGGCAGGCGGCCTACAGCGAGTTCGTGTTCCTGCCCTGCTACTGGCCCGACTTCAGTCGTAACGAGCTGGTCGAGGCCATCCGCACTTATGCCGGTCGCGACAGACGCTACGGCGGCGTGCCGGCGCGCGATGTTGCATTGTGAGCGCATCTCCTGATCCTGCATCCAGCGATCCTGGAACATCCGGTCGAAAACGTTTGACCAACCTGCAGATTCGTATCCTTTCCGCGATCGTGCTCGGCGCTGTAGTGCTGGGTCTCGTCTGGCTGGGGGGCGTGGTTTGCCGTGTGCTAGCGGCCCTGGTCGCCGGTGCGATGTTCTATGAATGGGCATCAATGCGACGCGAACCGACGAGCACGGAGCATCACTGGCTCTCGGCGCTCTGCCTCGGTCTAGCCCTCGGCTGTCTCGTTATCGGACTTCAGGCGCGGGTGCTTTTCCTTGTCGCCGCAGTGGCGATCCTGGTGTCGAGCGCCCACGGATGGGCGCGCGGGCAGGGCCTCTGGAATGCGGCAGGCGTGGCTTACGCTGCAATCTCCGCCCTCACGCTGGCGCTTATCCGTGGTGACGGCTGGGGGGGACTTCTCCTCATTCTTTTCTTGTTCGCTGTCGTTTGGGCCACCGACGTATTTGCCTATTTCGTCGGCCGGACGGTCGGCGGTCCGAAGCTCGCGCCATCGATCTCGCCGAGCAAGACCTGGAGCGGTGCTGTCGGCGGCGCGGTCGGGGGGCTGGCCGGCGGGACGCTTTTTGCCGAACTGACAGGCTGGAGCAATGTCTGGGTCGCAGCCATAGCGCTGGCGCTCGCCGTGATTGCCCAGTTCGGCGATCTTCTCGAATCGTTTCTGAAGCGCCGACAGGGCGTAAAGGATTCGAGCCAGCTGATCCCGGGCCACGGCGGCTTCCTGGATCGCGTCGACGGGCTTGTCGTCGCTGCCTGGGCTCTATACGTGATCGGTATGCTGTTCGGCAGTGCCGATAATCCAGCTTCGGGATTGGTTGGTGGCTGATAGCCGAAGGGCAGCCTGGTGCGATTCGTGCTAGAACGGGACACTAGCCACGGATTTGCCGGCATTTGAGCGAAACTGCACGGCTGTAGCAGCCAGTACCAAATTTGAGGACTGCCCTTGATCGACACGATCGCCTCCATATTCAGCACGAAAGGGCTGCTGATCGGAACGATCGTGCCGTTTCTATTCGTGCTCACCGTGGTCGTGTTCGTCCATGAGATGGGCCACTACCTCATAGGTCGCTGGTGCGGCATCGGCGTTACCACCTTCTCTATCGGGTTCGGCCCGGAACTCTTTGGCTTCAATGACAGGCATGGCACGCGCTGGAAGCTCTGCGCGATTCCGCTTGGCGGCTACGTGAAATTTGTCGGCGATATGAATGCGGTCAGCCAGCCGGATGAGAAGGAAATTGCCCATCTCTCCGACGAGGAGCGCAAGGTTGCGTTCCATGTCCAGCCGGTCTGGAAACGGGCGCTTACCGTCTTCGCCGGCCCATTCTTCAACTTCGTGCTGACGATCGTCGTCCTGGCAGTCCTGTTTTCGATCTACGGCAAGGTGATTCTACAGCCGACCGTTGCCCAGATCGTACCCGACAGCCCAGCCGCGGCCGCGGGCATCCTGCCCGGCGACCGATTCGTCAGCGTCGACGGCCAGCCGGTGGAGAGCTTTACCGATGTGCAGAGGCTGGTGTCCGGCCGCGCCGGCGATTCGATCGTTTTCGTCATGCTGCGCGATGGCAAGGATGTGGTGCTCACCGCGACGCCGAAGATTACCGAGCAGAAGGACGCGCTGGGCAACACCGTCAAGCTCGGCACCATCGGCGTCATTACCAACGAACAGGTAGCGCAGCCGCGCTACGTCTCCTTCACCCCGGCCGGAGCCTTCGTCGAAGCCTTGCGCGAGACGGGACACATCGTCGAGCGCACCGGCCAGTTCATCAAACGCTTCGCTGTCGGCCGCGAGGACAAATGTCAGCTGGGTGGTCCGGTGAAGATCGCCGACATGGCAGGCCGCGCGGCAGCGCTTGGGTTCCAGTGGCTGGTGCAACTCGTGGCTTTATTGTCTGTCGGAATCGGAATTTTGAACCTGTTACCGATTCCGCCGCTCGACGGCGGCCATCTCTTGTTCTACGGCATCGAGGCCTTGATAGGCCGTCCAGTCTCCGAACGATTGATGGAGATCGTCTACCGGGCAGGGTTCACGGTCGTTCTCGTCTTTATGGGATTCGTGTTCTGGAACGACCTGTTTGGCTGTTGAAATTATGAAGAAATTTGGCTTGAGTGCGCATCCGATTGAGAGTGCGTTTACCATGCGGGGGGATAGGCGTGACGCGAAAGCCACGCCTCCTGGTTATGTAAACACAAATTAACCGGGAGCCTTGCGTGTAGGGAATTTCCGGATAATACGGTACGAGATTACTCCGGCCGTCCGGATTTCTCGCCGTGGGGACAACGAGAAAAGGTCTTACAGCCCTATGAAGGCAAGTGGTAAGTTTTTGAGCGCCGTGTCGGCGGTGGCTCTGTCAGTAGGGTTGGTGGCACCCGCAACGGTTGCAGTCCAATTTGCATATGTTCCTTCCGCCGAAGCTGCGGTCGTCAGCCGCATCAGTGTCGAAGGCAACCAGCGTGTCGATCGCGAGACCATTATCGGTTACATCGACGTCAAGCCTGGCCAGTCCTTTTCAAATGCCGATATCGACGAGGCGGTGAAACGGCTCTTTTCCACCGGCCTGTTTTCGGATGTTCGCATCAACCAGGTTGGTTCGACGCTTGTCGTTCAGGTCAAGGAAAATTCGATCGTCAACCAAGTCCTGTTCCAGGGCAACAAGAAGCTCAAGGACAACGCGCTTGCGACCGCTGTGCAACTGAAGCCGCGCGGGCCGTTCTCTCAGGATGCGCTCAACGCGGATGTGGAAGCCGTCAAGCAGGCTTACAGGCAGATCGGCCGTGAAGACGCTCAGGTGACCACGCAGGTCATCGATGTCGGCCAAGGCCGCGTGAATGTGGTTTTCGAGATCAACGAAGGCGGTCGCACCAAGATCGCCGCGATCAACTTCAACGGCAACAACGCGTTCAGCGATCGCCGGCTTTCCGAAGTGATCTCGACCCACCGGTCGACGATCCTGTCGTACATCTTGCGTGACGACGTCTATTCCGAGGACAAGCTGCGCGCGGACGAGGAAGCGCTGCGCCGCTTCTACTTCAATCACGGCTTTGCCGATTTCCAGGTGATTTCGTCTTCGGCCAACCTCGATCCGGCGACCAATTCGTACACGATCGACTTCACCATCGAAGAAGGTGAACGCTACAACTTCGGCGACATCTCCATCGAGAGCAGCATCGAGGGCGTCAATGCCGAGGCTCTGGGCGGCGTGATCAAGACCCGTGCCGGCGAGGTCTACAGCGCCAAGAATGTCGAGGATACGATCATCGCGCTCACCGAGAAGGTGGCGGGCATGGGTTACGCCTTTGCGCAGGTGACGCCGCGCGGCGACCGCAATTTCGAGAACCATACGATCTCGGTCGTCTATGCGATCGATCAGGGTCCGCGCACTTATGTCGAGCGCATCGAGATTCGCGGCAACGAGCGCACACGCGATTATGTGATCCGTCGGGAATTCGACATCAGCGAGGGCGATGCTTTCAACCAGGTGCTGGTGCAGCGTGCCAAGCGGCGCTTGCAAGCCCTCGACTATTTCCAGTCCGTCGAGATTTCGACCGCTCCGGGCTCCGAGCCCGATCAGGTCGTCCTCGTCGTCGACGTCGTCGAGAAATCGACCGGCGAGTTCAATATTGGTGCCGGTTACACGACGGGCGGCGAAACCTCCGGGCCTTCCATCGATGGTGGCATTTCGGAAAAGAACTTCCTGGGCCGTGGCCAGTACATCAAGTTCTCGGCCGGTGGCGGCCAGAACTCGCGCGATTTCCAGTTGTCGTTTACCGAGCCGTACTTCCTCGGCCGTCGCATTTCGGCGGGTTTCGATATCTACAAGTCGACCCGCAACTACACCACCTATAACAGCGACATCATCGGCGCGACGGTACGCTTTGGCCTGCCAGTCACGCAGTCCCTGTCGACGCAGCTCGCCTACAACATCTCGCAGGAAAAATATAAAATTGACAGTGATTGTGAGACTAACGGCGTCTTCGATCCGGCAAAGTGCAACATCTCCCCGGCTATTCTCCAGGGCGTCGAAGAAAGCCCGTGGCTGAAGTCGTCGGTCAGCGGTTCGCTGATTTACAACACGCTCGATGACATCAACAACCCGCATGCTGGCATCTACGCCTCTGGGACTGTTGAAGTCGCCGGTCTCGGCGGCGATGCGCAGTTCGTCAAGGCTTTTGCTCGCGCCCGCTACTATCATACTCTCTCCGAAGAGTACGACATCGTCGGTCTTCTAACGGCCGGCGGCGGCCACGTAGAGGGCTTCAGCGACCAAGGGCTCCGGACCTTCGATCTGTTCAAGAACAACGACCGCATGATTCGCGGCTTCGAATACAACGGCATCGGACCCGTTGATGCGCGAACCGGTGACCATCTTGGCGGCGAGAGCTACCTTCACGCGAACGCGGAGGCTCAGTTCCCGCTACCGATTATCCCGGAAAGCATTGGGCTTCGCGGCGCCGTCTTCGCGGACGCGGCGACCGTCTTCGGCAACAATGTTAATGCCGTTGTCAATGACCTTCAGAGCACCGGCATGGATTGGCGCGCTTCGGTCGGCGCCGGCCTGATCTGGGCTTCTCCCTTTGGGCCGTTGCGCATCGACTATGCTTTCCCGGTCCTCAAAGAGGACACCGACAACACGCAGAACTTCAATTTCGGCATCTCCACCCGCTTTTAGGGGTAGGACGACAATGCTTCCGGGCCGGGTTGGCCCGGAAGGTAAGGCGCGCAATATGGCAGACCCGGTCTTTTTCGCGCCGTCTCGGCCGATATCCGTTTCCGAGATCGCCGGACGCACCGGTGCAAAGCTCGTAGATGACGCCCATGCAGAGCGCATCGTCACCGGCATCGCTTCGGCCACCGAAGGCGGTGAGGGCAAACTGGTCTTCGTGGAGGGCAGGCGCAATGCCGGCCTGCTGAAGGGGCTCAGCGCTGCCGCAGTGCTTTGCACCGACGATATCGCCGCGTTGGTTCCGCCTCAGGTCGCCGTTCTGGTTACTCCGAAGCCGCAAAGGGCTTTTGCCCTGATAGGCCGCCTCATCTATCCGACGGCTGCGCGGCCGCAGGCCCTTACAGGCGAATCCGGGATATCGCCCCGCGCAACTATTTCCGACACGGCTTTCCTCGAGGAGGGCGTCGTTGTCGAAGCAGGGGCGGTGATCGGCCCGCGTGTCGCCATCGGTTCGGGATCGGTGATCGCGCCCAATGCGGTGATCGCCGCCTGGTCGCAGATTGGACGCGACTGCTTCATAGGGCCCGGCGCGACCGTCCAGTGCGCGTTGATCGGCAATCGCGTCGTGATACACGGAGGCGCCCAGATCGGCCGCGAAGGCTTCGGCTTCGTCGCCGGCCCTCGAGGCGCGGAGCGGCTGCCGCAGATCGGCCGCGTCATAATTCAGGATGATGTCGAGATCGGAGCCAACACAACAGTCGATCGCGGCGCCATGGCGGATACGGTGATCGGCGAAGGTACCAAGATCGATAATCTGGTTCAAATCGCCCACAACGTTGAAATCGGCCGTTTCTGCCTGATCGCCGGCAAGGTCGGCTTGTCGGGCTCCGTCAAGCTCGGCGACGGTGTCCAGCTCGGCGGGGGGGTCGGCATCGCCGATCACGTGACGATTGGAAGCGGGGCACAGCTTGCCGCCAGCTCCGGCTTGATGCATGACATTCCCGCTGGCGAGCGCTGGGCCGGCACACCGGCCAAGCCGGTCAATCAGTTTTTCCGCGAGGTCGCGGCGATCCGCCGCCTGACAAGGCCCAAAGGGTCGAAAGGGGATAGTGATGGCGAGTGAGCTAGCGGCGACCCTCGGCACAGCCGACATCGGCGACCTTCTGCGCATGTTGCCGCATCGCTATCCATTTCTGTTGGTCGACCGCATACATTCCATCGACGAGGACAATTCGGCGGTAGGAATCAAGAACGTTACCGTCAACGAGCCGCATTTCCAGGGTCATTTTCCTGGCCAGCCGGTCATGCCGGGTGTTCTCATTATCGAGGCGATGGCTCAGACGGCAGGCGCGATCTGCATCAAGAAGACGGCTGGCGAAAGGCCTGCGGTCGTCTATTTCATGACCATCGACAACGCAAAATTCCGCCGCCCGGTCGTGCCGGGCGATCAACTCGAGATCCATGTGAGAAAGCTGAAGAACCGCGGCAACATCTGGAAATATGCCTGTGAGGCGATCGTCGACGGCGCCAAGGTTGCCGAAGCGGAAATCACGGCGATGATGACGCCCGCGCAGGCTTGATCGGCGCATATCGATGTCGGCCGCAACTCTCGTGCATCCATTGTCCGTCGTGGAATCCGGCGCCCGTTTGGGCGAACGGGTGAAAATCGGCCCATTCTGCCATGTTGGCGCCGACGTCATTCTTGAGGATGATGTCGAGCTTTTCAGTCACGTCTCGATCGTAGGAGCGACGACGGTTGGCGCAGGGACGCGCGTGTTCCCGCAGGCAGCTCTCGGCGGTCTGCCGCAGAACGCCAAGCACAAGGGCGGACGCACAACACTGTCGATCGGCAAAAACTGTACGATTCGCGAAGGCGTGACGATGCACACCGGCACCGACACGAGCCGCGGTGAGACGGTCGTGGGCGACAATGGCAATTTTCTCGCCTACACGCATGTCGCTCATGACTGCATTGTCGGTAAAAATGCGACTTTCGCCAACGGCGCTACGCTCGCGGGCCATTGCGAGATCGGCGACAATGTCATCATTGGCGGATTGACCGCTGTCCACCAGTTCGCGCGCATTGGCGACAATGCCTTCTTGAGCGGCTGCTCTGCAATTCCGGGCGACGTCATTCCGTTCGGGATCGCTCGCGGCAACCTTGCCAAGCTGCGGGGCCTCAACATAATCGGCATGAAGCGGTCCGGGCTCTCTCGCGCAGAAATCCACGCCGCGCGGCGTGCGTACCGAGCCGTGTTCGACCGCAGCCGACCGATTTCGGAGAATCTCACGGCAGCGACCGTCGAGTTCGCGAACTTTCCGGCGGCGATGAAAATCATCGATTTCCTGAAGTCGCGAGAGAAGCGCTACTTCCTCACCCCCGCTCTCGACGATGACGATGGCGACGAAGACGCCGATGCCGCCGCCTGAGACGCGGCCCGCCATCGAGCTCGCTGCAAGCGACCGTGTCGCAGTTATCGCCGGCAGCGGCCGGCTTCCCGTAAATGTCGCCGCTGGATTGAACGCCGCCGGGCATCCACCATTCGTGGTCATCACAAACGGGGAAGAGGCCGATGTCGACGAGCTCACCTCCTACGATCACGCAACGATCGAGCTTGAGCATATGGCCGATCTCATTCCCCTTCTTAAGCGCGAGCGGATAACGCATGTGGTGCTGGCGGGCGGGATCGGGCGCCGCCCGAGGCTGACCAGGCTGAAGCCCAGCCGCTACATGCTCACTACGATGCTGCCTCGCTTGGCCTTGGCCCTGGGGAAAGGTGACAATGCGCTGCTCAGCACGATTGTCGCCTTGATCGAGGAGGTTGGCCCGAAAGTGGTGGGAGCTCATGAAGTTGTGCCCGATCTACTGGCGATCGAAGGCGCCATTACCAGAGCGCAGCCCAAGAGCGCCGACTATCGTGATCTCCGTGCCGCCTTCAGCGCAGCCAAGGCCATAGGAGCGCTTGACATCGGCCAGGGCGCTATCGCGATCGGCGGCCGCGTCATTGCCGTCGAGGGGGTGGAGGGAACCGATGGGCTGCTGGCCCGGACTGCAAGTCTGCGCTCGCATCCGCGGTTGTCGGGCAAGAAGCGCGGCGTCATCGTCAAATGTGCGAAACCGGGGCAGGAGCTGCGCGCCGATTTGCCGGCGATCGGCCCCCAAACCGTCAAGGCCGCTCATGATGCCGGGCTTGCCGGAATTGGCGTGGAGGCAGGGCACTCGCTGATCCTCGACTATGAGACGGTGCGCTCTTCAGCCGATGCCCTCGGCCTTTTCGTGGTTGGCCTCCCGGGGGACACGGCTTGAACAGCACCGCACGGCCATTTCGTCTCGCCGTGGTCGCCGGAGAGGAATCCGGCGACCTGCTCGGTGCCGATCTCGTTCGCGCATTGCACTCTATGACCGGCGCGCCGGTGGAACTTGTCGGAGTGGGCGGGAGGCATCTTCAGGAAGAAGGGCTGAAAAGCCTTTTTGATCCGGCTGAGATCGCCCTGATGGGCATCAGCGCGGTGCTGCGCGATTTGCCGCGCTTGCTGCGTCGCATCGGCGAGACAGCGCGCGCGATTGCAGCAGCCAAGCCGGACTGTCTGGTGACGATCGACAGTCCGGACTTCGGCTTGCGCGTGGCTCGCAAGGTGAGGGCGGCCGCATCTGCTATCCCGATTGTCCACTATGTCTGCCCGAGCGTGTGGGCATGGCGTCCAGGCCGCGCGCCGGCCATGCGGCCCCATGTCGATCATATACTTTGCCTGCTCCCCTTCGAGCCGGAAGCCCTTGAACGCATAGGCGGACCGGCAGGCACCTTTGTCGGCCACAGGCTTTCGCATGACGCAGGCCTCGTCGCAGCGGTCGAAGCACAGCGGCAGCGCCGGTTACCTTCGGACGGCGAGCCCTCGACGTTGCTGGTGTTACCCGGCTCACGGAAGGGCGAAGTCTCCCGACTGATCCAGCCTTTCCGAGGGGCGCTCGATGTGCTGAGCCGGCGCGGCCACAGGCTGCGGGTGCTGATGCCCACAGTGCCACATGTGCAGCCCATGATCGAAGCGGCAGTCGCGGACTGGCCCGAACGGCCTGAAGTTATCGGTGATGTCGCGGGCAAGTGGCGTGCCTTCGGCGAAGCCGACGCCGCGCTCTCCGCGTCGGGGACGGTTACACTGGAGCTGGCGCTCGTCGGCGTGCCGTTGGTCGCCTGCTACAAGCTCGATTGGCTGGCGAACAGCATTCGTTTTCTGGTGACGGCCTGGTCCGCCTCGCTCCCGAACCTGATTGCCGATCGTCCGGTCGTGCCCGAGCTTTATAACGATATCGTCCGGCCCGAACATGTCGCCCGCCAGGTCGAAGCGCTGCTGTCGGACACTCAGCTTCGGCGCTGGCAACAGGACGGGTTCGCCGAGATCAGGAGGCGGCTCTCGACCGACAGGCCATCCGGCGAGATTGCTGCCGATGTCGTGCTGCGAACGGTCGAGGAACGTTCGCGAAAGATGGCTTTGTGAACCTAGTCTTGCGCCGAAAGCGCACAGTGGCTTCAGATAATCTTATCTAACAGCGAAATAGCGCAGCGTGGCGATCTGATTTCAACAACCACACTGCCCTAATCCCAGTCCTGCCGCCAAGCCTCAACGCTTGGCGATAGGCACGTAGTCGCGCTCGGTGTACCCGGTGTAAAGCTGACGCGGGCGCCCGATCTTCTGCTGGGGGTCCTCGATCATCTCCTTCCACTGAGCGATCCAGCCGACGGTGCGGGCGACCGCGAACAGCACGGTGAACATGGTGGTCGGGAATCCGAGCGCCTTCAGCGTGATGCCGGAATAGAAGTCGATATTCGGGTAGAGCTTCTTTTCGATGAAATATTCGTCGGTTAGCGCAATCTTCTCGAGCTCGATCGCCACATCGAGCATCGGGTCGTCCTTGATGCCCAGCTCGCCGAGGACCTCATGCGTCGTCTTCTGCATGATCTTGGCGCGAGGATCGTAGTTCTTGTAGACGCGGTGGCCGAAGCCCATCAGGCGGAAGGGGTCGTTCTTGTCCTTGGCCCGCGCGATGTACTGCGGAATGCGGTCGACGGTGCCGATTTCGGCAAGCATGTTGAGCGCCGCCTCGTTGGCGCCGCCATGTGCGGGTCCCCACAGGCAGGCGATGCCAGCCGCGATGCAGGCAAAGGGGTTGGCGCCCGAAGAACCCGCGAGCCGCACGGTCGAGGTCGAGGCGTTCTGCTCGTGGTCGGCATGCAGGATGAAGATGCGGTCCATGGCACGTGCCAGCACCGGGTTGACCTTGTACTCTTCGCAGGGCACCGCGAAGCACATGTGCAGGAAGTTCGCTGCGAAGGAGAGCTCGTTCTTTGGATAAATGAAGGGCTGGCCGATGTGATATTTATAGGCCATTGCCGCGATGGTCGGCATCTTGGCGATCAGCCGCATGGAGGCGACCATGCGCTGATACGGATCCGAGATGTCGGTCGAGTCGTGGTAGAAGGCCGAGAGAGCGCCGACGACGCCGCACATCACCGCCATCGGGTGTGCATCGCGGCGAAAACCCGTAAAGAAGCGCGACATCTGCTCGTGCACCATGGTGTGGCGCGTCACGCGATAGTCGAAATCGTCTTTCTGCGCCTTGGTTGGCAATTCCCCATAGAGCAGAAGGTAACAGACCTCGAGGAAATCCCCGTGCTCCGCGAGCTGGTCGATCGGATATCCGCGATGCAGAAGCACGCCTTCGTCACCGTCGATGAAGGTGATCTTGGACTCACAGCTCGCCGTCGAGGTGAAGCCGGGATCGTAGGTGAACGCGCCGGTCTCTTTGTAAAGCGACCCGATGTCGATGACGTCAGGCCCGACAGTCCCGTGCGACACTTCGAGATCGATCGACTTGCCATTAAATTCGAGTTTCGCCGCCGATACGCTCATCGGAATCTCCTGTCGGGTTTGGGCCTCGCCAGAACAGGCGGGAAAGGACGCAACGCGAGGTAGCGAGGCCTGCAAATGCGCGAGATTGCTATCGCATTCGGGATTGGCTGCCAAGCGCGACGCGCACCGTAATGTTGCATCGCACAAGGTTGGGTTCAATGAATTTTAGCGATGCCTCCGGCAGCCTGGCTTACTAACCGATTTGATCGGCAATTCGGCCGAGACTTTCCTCTCGGCCAAGCACGGCGAGTACGTCGAAGACGCCCGGCGAAGTGGCCCTGCCGGTGAGCGCGGCACGTAGTGGCTGCGCCACGTTGCCGAGTTTGAGAGCCTTGCTCTCCGCAAAACTGCGAATCACGGCTTCGGTCGATGGCGCATCCCATTCACCGTGGATGTTCTCGAGCGCGACCTTTGCCCCCCTCAGGACGTCCTGCGCCGATCCTGCGACAAGCGACGCAGCCTTCTCATCGAGCTGCAACGGACGCTCGGCAAACAGGAAGGCTGCGCCGTCGGCGAGCTCGACCAGTGTCTTGGCACGCTCCTTCAGGCCACCCAATGCCGCTTTGAGCTGCGCACCGCGCCGCTCGTCGAGCCGATCGAGAATCCACCGACCGTTGTCGAGATAGGGCAGCGTCTTAACGAAGATATCGAACAGCTCGTCGCTGCTCGTCTGTCGCATATAAACGCCGTTCAACGCCTCGAGCTTCTGGAAATCGAAGCGCGCCGGGCTCTTGTTGATGTCCTCTATCTCGAACCAGCGAATCATATCGTCGAGCGCCATGATTTCCTCGTCGCCGTGGCTCCAGCTGAGGCGGGCGAGATGGTTCCTGAGCGCGGCCGGCAGATAGCCCATGGCACGATAGGCATCGACGCCCAGCGCACCGTGCCGCTTCGACAGCTTGGCGCCGTCAGCTCCGAGGATCATCGGAACATGCGCCATAACGGGCACTTCCCAACCCATCGCGTCGTAGATGATCGTCTGGCGGGCCGCATTGGTAAGATGATCGTCGCCGCGGATGATGTGCGTCACGCCCATGTCATGGTCGTCGACGACCACGGCGTGCATGTAGGTCGGCGTTCCGTCCGAGCGCAGGATGATAAAGTCGTCCAGATCCTTGTTGGGGAAACGCACTTCGCCTTGCACGCGGTCATTCACGACCGTCTCGCCTTGGGTCGGTGCCTTGATGCGGATCGCCGGCTTCACACCGGCCGGCGCCTCGGAGAGGTCGCGGTCGCGCCAGCGGCCGTCATAGCGCGGCGGTCGACCCTCGGCGCGCGCCTTCTCCCGCATCTCTTCGAGCTCGGCAGCCGAGGCATAGCAGTAATAGGCCTTGCCCATGCGGACCAGTTCCTCGGCAACCTCACGATGGCGCGGCGCCCGCTGGAACTGCGAGATCGCCTCGCCCTCCCAGTCCAGGCCGAGCCACGTCATTCCGTCAAGGATCGCAGCCGTCGCCGCTTCGGTAGAACGCTCGCGGTCGGTGTCCTCGATCCTCAAAAGCATGATGCCGCCCGTGTGGCGGGCATAGAGCCAGTTGAAGAGGGCCGTGCGTGCCCCGCCAATATGCAGGAAGCCTGTTGGCGAAGGTGCAAAGCGTGTGACGACGGGTTTTGACATTGAGGTCTCTGGGTAAGCTGCAGCCAGCCGTGACGCCGGCATCGCCATGCCTTTCCAGGCGCATGGCGTTTTCCGGCCGCTCATGTAGCATGGAAGTTCGGTGCCGCAAGGGGTGAGGGATGGCGGGCCCGGACGACCAGGTTCGGCCAAAGGTGCCGTTCGATGAACGTGCAGGGTTTGCGACGGAGCTCATGCCGGCCCCGCCTGCAAACCTCGAACGCGCTGGCAGTTTGCCGCCCGCGCCTGGTTCGGCGTTCGGCCGGACTGCAGAAGTGCGATCGAAGATCGCCCGCATGGTGCGGTGGGGGGCAGTCCCGCGGCTTGGTGGCGCCGTCCGGAATGCGATTGCGACCGAATGGGACCGCGGAACAACCTTCCTGTTCACGCCCGTTTTCCTCGCGGCGGGCGCGCTGGTCTACTTCTCGATCGACAGCGAACCCAGCTTTGCGGAACTCGGTTCGAGCGTGCTCGCGATTGCTTTTGTCACGTGGCTGGCCCGATCGCGTCTTGTGCTGCATCTGATATTATCTGCCTTGCTCTGCTTTGCTCTCGGCATGACCTTCGCGAAAGTCGAGACCTGGCGTGCGGGCACGAGGATTCTCGCGGCCGAGATTTCGACCAGGCTGACTGGTCGCGTGGCGCTGATCGAGCAGCAGGCGAATGGGCGCATCCGCCTGACGGTGGACGTTCTTGCCACCGAGCGGCCGAAGCTGAAATACGTGCCGGAGCGAGTGCGCGTCTCAGCGCAGTCGATACCCGCCGGCCTTCGGGTGGGTGAAACCGTCGTAGGAGTTGCGCGGCTTGTGCCGCCGGCTGGTCCAACGCGGCCGGGCGGCTACGATTTCTCTTTCGCCAATTATTTCAACGGGATCGGCGCCAACGGCTTTTTCTTCAGACCACCGCAGCGGGTCGCCGAGTCTCCGCCCGCCGACATGGCCACACGGTTCTTCGCACTTGTAGAAAATTTGCGTGCTGGTCTGGGCGACCGAATCCGGACGGCAATTGACGGCGAGGCGGAGGGTGAGATTGCGGCCGCTCTGATCGCTGGCGTGCGTGCGGGGATTCCCGACGATGTGAACGAGGCACTGCGGCGAACGGGTCTCGCGCACGTGCTGTCAATATCCGGCCTGCATATGGCGATCGTGGCTGGAACGATCATGACAGCGCTTCGTGCCGGCTTCGCGCTGTTTCCGTCCTTTGCATCGCGGCGGCCCGTGAAGAAATACGCTGCCGGCGCAGCCATTCTAGCGCTCGGCATCTATCTCTTCATTTCAGGCTTCTCCGTTGCGGCGGAACGCAGCTTCCTGATGATCGGCATCATGCTTGTCGCGGTGATCTTCGATCGTGCGGCGCTCAGCATGCGCAATCTCGCCATCTCTGCGATCGTCATCATCGCTGTCTCGCCGCACGAAGTCGCCGGGCCCAGTTTCCAAATGTCCTTCGCTGCAACCGCCGCGCTGATCGGTGCCTATACTTCCTGGTCTGAAAGACGACGCGGTCCGCCAGCAATTCGTTCGGACCAAGGCCTGCTCCGGAGTGGCCTGACAAAGATCATCGGTCATGCCGTAGGACTGGCCGCCACATCGCTGGTCGCAGGGACGGCGACGGCAGTATACGGTGCTTACCACTTCCAACGCGTTTCGCCGCTCAGCGTGGTGGCCAATCTTGCGGCCATGCCGATCGTGTCCGCGATCGTCATGCCCTTCGCCGTGTTCGGCATGATTTTGATGCCGTTCGGTCTCGACAAGTGGGCCTTTCTAGTGATGGGCAAGGGACTGACCGCCATGATCGTGATTGCCGAATGGATCTCCGACGTGTCGCCCATCGACGGGGTAGGGCTTGTTCCGGCAAGCGCAGTCGCCGTGCTCACTGCGGCGCTGATCGCCGCGACGGTGTCGACAACTTGGCTCAGGCTCGTTGCCGTGCCCCTGACATTCGCCGGCCTGGCGATCATCATGGAACGCAGTTTGCCCGAAGCTTTGATCTCGGAAGATGCGCGGCTGCTGACAATCCGTACCGACGATGGCGCGCTGGCTGTCAACCGAATGCGCCCGAACGGCTTCACGATCGAGGACTGGCAGCGTGCCCTTGGGAGCGAGGTTCTCACCAAGCCGAAGAACGTGGCGATCGAGGATCCTCGCCAGCTCGCCGAAACCGGCGAGGAAGCTTTCAATTGCGCAGGAAATGTCTGCGTCGCCTATTCGGTCAGTGCGGCGCAGATCGTCCATGTTTCAACCGCTGCCGAGGCACTGCCGTTTTGCGCGATCGCTCAGCTGATCGTCATCGACGACGCTACAGCAGAAAACCCGTGCCTAGAAGCCGGCCCAACCGTGCTCACCAAGCGCGATCTCGCCCGGCGAGGCAGCGCGTCAGTAAGTTTTCAGAGGCGCGCCGGTCAAATGTCCGCGGAAATCGATTTTGCGATCAGCAAGCCGTACCGGCCCTGGCATACCCATCGGGCCTTCGCGCGCGAGGCGCGGGGGCTGGCGCCATATGAGCGGCAGAAGCCGACCGAGGCCGCTGCGCAACCGAAAGCGACGACAGCCAATACGGTCCCAGCCTCTCTTAGAATCGACAATGAAGCAGCCGATGATCCGGCCGCATCGCTCAGTAGCGGCGGATCAGCCCGACCAGCCGGCCCTGCACCTTGACCCGGTCAGGCCCGAAGATCCGCGTCTCGTAGGCTGGGTTGGCGGCTTCGAGCGCGATCGAGGCACCTTTGCGGCGGAAGCGCTTGAGAGTCGCTTCCTCGTCGTCGACCAGCGCAACTACGATATCACCTGGATTGGCCGTGCTGGTGTTGCGGATGATGACGGTATCGCCGTCGAAAATCCCGGCCTCGATCATCGAATCGCCCTTGATCTCCAGCGCGTAGTGCTCGCCGCCGGAGATCATCTCCGGTGGAACCGAGATCGAGTGGGTCTTGTGCTGAATGGCTTCGATCGGCACGCCCGCCGCAATGCGGCCCATCACCGGAATGGAAACGCCGCCCCCTTCGTCGTCATTGCTGGCGATGCGCTGGCGCACCGGCTCAGGCTTGCGGCCGAGACTGCCTTCGATGACACTCGGCGAGAACTTGTTGCGCGCCGGCGCGAGGCCGGGTGCGATCGAGTCCGGGAGCCTCAATACCTCCAGCGCCCTGGCCCGATTGGGAAGCCGGCGAATGAACCCGCGCTCCTCGAGTGCAGTGATCAACCGGTGAATGCCGGATTTCGAGGCAAGGTCGAGAGCCTCTTTCATCTCGTCGAAGGACGGAGGGATGCCGGCCTCCTTGAGCCGCTCGTGAATGAACAGAAGCAGTTCGTGTTGCTTGCGCGTCAGCATTGGCGGCCCCGAGAATCAGAAGCGAAAACAAAACCAGAACAATCACTATATGTTCCAGTTGTGTTCCGCAACCGTTTAAATTTTAATGAATCCGTAAAGGGGACGTTTGCTGTATCCGGTCAACGAAGCTCTATTGCAAGGCTGGTGTCTGCAACCTTCCAGAGCGTCAGACCATCCATCCTTGCAAGTGCTGCTCTCGAACTGCCAGCGCAATCCCGGTCTTCGGGGGGCGGGCGCAGCGGATGGACAGCATACTCAAAGCTGATACAGTGAGCATTCCCGTTGCAGGAGGGGGGCATGCCTGTCACGCTGGATGGGCCGGTCGGCCTGAGGTGGCGCAAGCAGAATGTGACGAACAATCAGCGGGATCAGCAGAAGATCATTGATCTCCTCTGGTCGATCCCGACTGACAAGGGCGGAAAAAAGGGGCTGATCCTCAGCGGAATTACCGTTGCTCCGCCGCTTGCGGGGCCGAATAAATTCTGCCCACAAGTTCTTGCAGATGCGATCTGGGACTTTCAGGTCTTCTGGAAGAGCAGTGGCATCTTTCAGAACATCGACGGCGTTGTCGATCCGAACATGAACACGCTCAAGCAGTTGAACCTGCTGGCGTCCGGCGGCAGTCCGGCCCCTATCCCGCCGAATCCTGCGCCAAAACCAGTCCCGATCGAGGAGTTCGATGATTGGTATGTAACCAATCTTAGCCTAACCGGAGTCAGTGTAGCTGCCCCGATTGGAGGGGGCGCATTTACTGGCCCCATCGTGTTCGAACACCTCGGAACACCACTTGGTCGAGAGAGAGTTCAGGGCAACATGTGGATCGCTGGATTCTCGGCGGGTTTGTCCGGAGGACTTCCAGGCCTGCAGGGCAACTCGATCGCCGCGAAGGTGGTGAAGTTTCTTGCCGACAATAGCGGCTTCTCCATCGGCGACTTGCCGGCAGGAACACGGGGCATTTGCGTTGCGAAGGCGAGGACGAAACTTATGTCGACCTCCTTTTTTGGTGGATGCCTGACTCACTTCTTGAGCGCCAATGTCTTCGTCGGCGGGTACGGCGCTTGGCTTTTGTTTTTTGGCCTGCCTGCCTCCGGCAATTGGGTCGGCCGACTTGCGACAGGGGCTGTGTTTCCCGGTGATATCGGTGAGAGTGCCAAAGGATTCGCCATCATTGCGGGTGGAGGACTTGGCATCTCGCTGTCCGCCGGAGGATCGTACAATTATTTCGCCGGCGATATAAAATAGCCAAGTCGAGATGGACGCCTGTCCAGCATCGCTTCCCCGGCGCGCCGTCTGTTCGCAAGGTCGGCTCCTCACCTGATCCTCGGGATGGCGTGATCGTGCTGAGGCGAAAGCCCATTCGTCTATGACCGGACAAGCTTTTCCAGAATTTCTCTTTCAAATAATGTCAGCGTAGCATCAACACCGGAACGATGGTTCCGGCCGGTGCTGCCGGTGCGCCGGGAGGGCGGATGATAAGCCCGTTGGCATCGGCAAGAACTCTCAGCATCGAGGAATCCTGGGCGCTGAAAGGTGAAGCCACAAGACCGCCGGGACCGGATGAAACCGAGGCGCGTACATAGTCCTGGCGTTGATCGTTGTCCGCCATGGCGCTGCCGAGCACTGCCTCGCGGATGTCTGCATCGGCCGGCCGGCCCGCCAGCTTTGCAACGAGCGGCTTCAGGAAGATGTGCGCGCAGATGAGACTCGATACGGGGTTGCCCGGCAGCCCCATGATGCTCGTCCGGCCGAGCCTGCCGAACATCAGCGGCTTGCCTGGACGCATGGCAATCCTCCAGAACTCGAGCGTCATACCCTGGGCCGTCAGCACCTGATTGACAAGGTCGTGATCGCCGACCGATGCGCCGCCCAGGGTGACGACTATATCGGCTTTGGCCGCCTGTGCTTGCTCGACCCGGGCGGCGATCTCGTCGTGGCGGTCCGGCACGATGCCGAGGTCGAGGACAGCCGCGCCGGCGGCGCGAGCGATCGCGGCAGTGCCGTAGCTGTTCGATGCGACGATCTGACCGGGCCCAAGCTCACTCCCCGGCGGCAGCAGTTCGTCGCCAGTGGCAATGATGGCGACCAAGGGACGCCGGAAGACTCGCAGGCTGCCATGATTGGCCGCGGCCGCCAAGGAAAGGGCTGCCGCATCAAGTACTCGGCCGCGGTCCAGCAGCGTGTCACCCTCGACAAAATCGAGACCAGCCCGGCGAATATGGCGCCCGGCAGAGACCGTCTCCAATACCTCGATAGTACGTTCGTCCAGGCGCTTGGCATTTTCCTGGATCAGTATGGTATCGGCTCCATCGGGCACCGGCGCGCCCGTGAAGATCCGTACGGCCTGACCGGTTCTGATCCCCCCTTCGAAAGGAGCACCGGCGGGAGCAGTGCCAATGACCGCGAGCTTCGCGCCCGGCGAGAGATCGGCCGCGTGAACCGCATAGCCATCCATCGCCGAAGCCGGGAAGGGGGGGTGCGTGCGAAGCGCTTTCAGCGGCTCGGCCAGCACGCGATCCGCGCATTCGGAGATCGAAACCGTTTCCACGCCACTCGGTGCCGCGCCGAAGAGCAGCTTGCCGAGCGCTTCCTCGACGGACAGCAATCCCATTGCCTATCCTTCGCCGGCGCGGAAATCGCCTGATTTTCCGCCGGTCTTCTCGAGCAGTCTGATGCCGGAAATGACCATGCCACGGTCGATGGCCTTCGCCATGTCATAGATCGTCAGGCAGGCAACCGAAGCTGCCGTCAATGCCTCCATCTCGACACCGGTCTTGCCGGTGACCCGCGCCTGCGCGCGCACGCGCAGCCCCGGCAGCGACCGATCCGGCTCAATGTCGACCGCGACCTTGGTGAGAAGCAGAGGATGGCAGAGAGGAATCAGTTCGTGTGTTCTCTTTGCCGCCATGATGCCGGCAATACGGGCCGCGCCCAGCACATCGCCCTTCTTGGCGTCGCCGGCGAGGATCGTCTCGAGCGTGGCCGGCAGCATGATGACTGTGCCCTCGGCAATAGCAACGCGCTCCGTCTCGGCCTTTGCGCCCACATCTACCATATGCGCCTCACCTGCGGCGCCAATATGGGTGAGCCGGTCTGCCTCAGCCATGGCGGCGCGCTGCAGGTTGCTGCGCACCGGCGCCGAAGAGCAGGGTGCGAGTCGCTGTCTCGACGTCCGCCTGTCGCATCAGGCTCTCGCCGACCAGAAAGGCGTCGACGCCGTGCTGGTGAAGCCGGATGCAGTCCTCATTGGCAAAGATGCCGCTCTCCGAGACGAGGAGACGGTCCTCCGGAGCGAAGGCGGCAAGCCGTTCCGACGTTTCCAGTGACGTCGCGAAGGTTCTCAGATCGCGATTATTGATGCCGAGGAGAGGGGATCTCAGCCGGAGCGAGCGCTCCAGCTCCGCCTCGTCATGCACTTCGATTAGCGCGTCCATTCCCAGCTCGAAGGCAGCGTCTTCGAGCGTCAGCGCTTCGTCGTCGGAAAGACTTGCCATGATGATCAGTATGGCGTCAGCGCCCCAGGCACGTGCCTCGTAAACCTGGTAGGGCTCGAACATGAAATCCTTGCGCAGAGCCGGCAGCTTCGTCGCCGAACGTGCGTTTGTCAGGAATTCCGGCGTGCCTTGGAAGGATGGCGTGTCAGTGAGGACCGACAAGCAAGCGGCGCCACCGGCTTCATAGGCGCGAGCAAGCGCCGGCGGATCGAAATCCGCACGGATCAGACCTTTGGATGGGCTGGCCTTCTTGATCTCTGCAATGAGGCCGAAAACACCTTTCGCGCGCTTTGCCTGCAAGGCGACGAGAAAGCCGCGTGGCGGCTCCGCATCTCGCGCCCGCACCTTTAGCTCGTCGAACGGCACGCGCGACTTCGCAGCGGCAATCTCTTCGCGCTTGTAGGCCTCGATCCTCTTCAAAATGTCGGCCATGATCTGCCTAGTCGTTGGATGTGCGTATCAGCGCGTCGAGAACGCCCTCGGCGCGTCCTTCGTCGATGGAGCGTGCCGCGAGCACGACTCCATCCGCCAGTGAATCCGCCTTTCCGGCGACGACGAGACCCGCACCGGCATTCATCAGCACCGTATCCCGATAGGCGCCTGGGGCACCCTCGAGCAGGTTCCGCAAGGCGCGCGCGTTGAAGGCTGCGTCGCCGCCGCGCAGGTCCTCGCGCCGATACCGGGGAAATCCGACCGATTCCGGCGTGATCGAGAACGTCGTCACCGAACCGTCCACGAGCTGCGATACTTTCGTTTCGCCCGTCGTCGTGATTTCGTCAAACCCGTCGCCATGCACAACCCAGACCTTCTCGGCATCCAGTGCCTGTAACGTCTTGGCAAGTGGTTCTACCCATTCCGCTGCGAAGACGCCGACCATCTGTCTCTTTACGCCGGCGGGGTTGGAGAGGGGGCCTAACAAGTTGAAAATGGTCCGCGTGCCGAGCTCGATTCGGGTCGGACCGACATGGCGCATTGCCGGATGGTGCGAGGGGGCGAACATGAAGCCGATGCCGGCCTCGCGGATCGTGCGGCCGATTGCTTCAGGTGTGAGATCGATTTTTATGCCGAGTGCCATCAGCACGTCGGCTGCTCCTGTCTGCGAAGAAAGGCCGCGGTTGCCGTGTTTTGCGACGGGCACGCCGCAGCCTGCGATCACGAATGCCGACGCCGTCGAGATGTTGACGCTGTGCGAGCCGTCCCCCCCCGTGCCGACAATGTCGACCGCACCGTCAGGAGCTTCGACGCGCAGCATCTTCTCGCGCATCGTGGCGACGGCGCCCGAGATCTCCTCGACCGTCTCGCCGCGCACGCGCAAGGCCATCAGGAAGGCGCCGATCTGGCTCGGTGTCGCCTCACCGGACATGATCGTGTCAAAAGCCGCACGAGCCTCCTCGAAGCTGAGCGGCTTGCCGGTAGCAACCTTTGCAATATGCGCCTTGAGCTCGCTCATGTCCCCTCGTCAGAAGGCCAACGACTGCTGGATGGCGCTCTGGTTGACCGTCACCTCATATTGGGTCTGCAACTGAGCCACGAGCTGGTCGAGCAGGTCTTCCGACAGTCCTGCCGCAAATTGCCGTCTCGCCTCCTCAGGCACGGAGTCCGGCCCGGCATCGGCAGGCTCGAAGACTTCGGTGACCTTGAAGAGAATGCGCCCGTCTCCAGCAGGGTTGTGGATCGTGCCGGCGCCGCCCTGTGCAACGCCGAAGACTGCGGCCACACCCTGCCTGCCGAAGTCGGCGTCATCGGCTTCGCGCTTCAGGCCACGCTTGGTCTGCTTCTCCAGCTTCAGCTCGGCAGCGATCGCGTCGAGGTCGGCGCCGTCCTTCACCTGCTTCTCCAGGTCGGCCATCTTGGCGTCCAGTCGCTTTTCCGCCTCCGCGGCCTTCCAGTCGGCTACGACCTTGTCACGGACCTCTTCGAGGGTCCGGTCACGCGCCGGCGTAATACCTTGGACCTCGTAATAGACGTAGCCGGAAGAGCCGATGTTGATCGCCGGGTTCTCTATGCCGACCTCGCTCTCGAAGGCCTGCTTCAACAACTCGGCCGATTCCGGGATGTCGTTGACAATGGTACCGTCCGGTCGCTGCGCCTGCCTGTCTATCGCGTCGATGGTCACGACCTTGAGGTTGAGCTTGGCGGCCGCCTCAGCAAGTGTCGCGCCGCCCGCCCGAGCGTCTTCGTAGGAATCATGCGCGTCGAGCAGTATCCGGCTTGCCTCGCTTGTCGCGAGCTGTTTGCGGATCTCCTCCTTGACCTGGTCGAGCGATTTGACGACCTGCGGCGTCACGGCGGTGACACGCACCAACACCGGCCCGAACGAGCCCTTGATGACGTCGCTTACCTGGTTCGGTTGCAGCGCGAAGGCAGCGTCGGCGATCGCCGGGTCGGGCACCTGCTCCTTGGTGAAAGTGCCAAGTTCCACATCCGCCGTGGTTTTGCCTGCGCCCTTGACGAGGTCCTCGAAGGTCGAGCCGGTTTTCGTGGAGTCATATGCAGTCTTCGCGGCTTCCTCGGACGGGAAAACCAGCTGCTCGATCGTCCGCTTCTCGGGCGTCGTATAGTTGGCAATATGCTGCTCGTAATCCTTCTTCACCTGCTCGTCGCTGATAGAGGCGGGGTCGGCGATCGATTCAGGGTCGAGCCTGATGTAGGAGATCTTACGGTACTCCGGCGCCGCGTAGCTGGCCTTGTGCGCTTCGAACCAGCTCTTCAGCGCAGAATCGGCCGGTTCCTCGATCGGCTCGACCAGGGAGCGCGGAACCGAAACGTAATCGACAGTTCGGTTTTCGCCGCGGTACAGCGCCACTGCGCGGAGGAAGGTAGCCGGCGCTTTCAGCCCGTCGGAAATCGCCTCGAGGATCTGCTGGCGCACGGCAGCCTGCTTGCGGGTTTTCAGATAGTCCTCGGCATTCATGCCGGCTCGCCTGATCATCTCCTCGAACTGCTGCCGGTCGAACTTGCCGTCGGGACCCCTGAAGGCCGGATCCTGGCGAGCAAGCTCAGCCAGCCGATCCTTGGAGACGCCGAGACCGAGCTTGCGCGCCTGCTCGTCGAGCACCGCGCCGGCGGTGAGCTGCCCTAGCACTTGCTGGTCGAGCCCGAGTGCCTTTGCCTGTTCGCGCGTCAGTCGAGTCCCGAACTGCTGCGAGAGAATCTGCATCTGGCGATCGTAGGCGAGGCGGTAGTCCTTCATCGAAACCGCCGTGCCGCCGGCTTCGATCACATGCGGCGATCCGAAACCTGTGATCATGCGTCCGGAAATGCCCCAGATCGCGAAGCTCACGACGAGCATGAAAAGAAGCAGCTTGGCAACCCAGGTTCCCGCGGCCGTGCGTAGTGCGTCGAGCATATCCAGTTCCGATCGCGCGCCTTTCTTTGGTTACAAGGGCGCGCCTGCCTGATGTTGGTTGGGCAATAGCGCCCTTATTTGCCCGGGTCTAGCCTGCTGTCGATTGCTTTGTGCCCTGATTTTGATAGTGAACCCGATGTTCCGCGCGTTAGGGAGGAAGCTTGATAATGTCTATTGCCATTCGTCCACTCGTCGCCGGTAACTGGAAAATGAACGGCACGGGCAGTTCGCTCGACGAGCTGCTGGCCATAGGCCGAGGCTTCACCGGAGAACTCGAAGCCGAGGCCGACGCGCTGATCTGCGTGCCCGCGACCCTCCTGTCGCGCGCCTCGGAAGTGTTGTCGCGGACGCCGGTGCGCAGCGGCGGTCAGGATTGCCATTGGAAGGAATCGGGCGCGCATACGGGGGATGTGTCGGCCGAGATGCTGAAGGATGCCGGCGCGTCGTTCGTGATCGTCGGCCATTCCGAGCGGCGCGCCGACCATGGCGAGACGGATGCCGTCGTTCTCTCCAAGGCGGAAGCGGCATGGCGGGCGGGGCTTGTGGCCATCGTCTGCATCGGTGAGACCAGAGCCGAGCGCGAGATCGGTGCCACGCTTGACATATTGTCGCGGCAGATCGCCGGCTCGGTGCCGAAAGGCGCGACGCACGAATCCGTAGTCATTGCCTATGAACCTGTTTGGGCGATCGGCACTGGACTCACGCCGACTGTCGAGGACGTCGCCGAGGCGCATGCGCATATCCGGAACGAACTTGGCAGCTTGATCGGTGCAGAAGCCGAGAGGACCCGCATTCTCTATGGCGGCTCAGTGAAGCCCGCGAACGCGCGCGACTTGCTGGCCGTAGCCAACGTCAATGGCGCGCTTATTGGTGGGGCGAGCCTGAAGGCGGCCGATTTCCTCGGCATCGCCGATGCCTATCGTGCCATCTGACCGCGAGGAGGGGCTCTCAGCCGAGGTTGCATTCCTCGATCGTGCCACCATATCTCAGCACGGGCTTGGAAATACTATGAAACGCGTGTATGGAGCCGCCTCCAACGGCGTCGAGCCCCGTCAGCGACGCTTGTGATTGCCGGGAATTCCATGCAAACAGTCCTTATCGTCATCCATCTCATGGTCGTCGTCGCGCTTGTCGGCGTGGTGCTGCTGCAGCGCTCCGAAGGCGGTGGGCTGGGCATCGGCGGCGGCTCGGGATTCATGACGGCCCGTGGTGCTGCGAACGCCTTGACCAGGGCTACCGGGATACTCGCGATCGCTTTCTTCGCGACCTCGCTGGGTCTTTCGCTGCTTGCCCGCTACGGGGAGCGACCGATCGACATTCTCGATCGCGCGCCGGTGAGCGGAGAACAGAACGGTGGTGCAGCCGGCAATGGCAGCGGCTCCGGTGGCGTGCTTGACAAGCTCGGCGGCAACAACAAGGCGACGCCACCTGCGGAAAATGGCGGGACGACGTCTCCGAGCGGCGAATCAAAACCGGCGACGCCGCCTCCGGCGCCGGCCCCAGCCTCACCGGCGGTCCCGAACAGCCAATAATTACGGGCGCTCAGGCGCCTCTCAAGGCCTGCGCAACCAGCCTCGTGCAATCCTGCCGAGGCTGGTTGTTGTCATTCGGACACACTGAATCCAAAACACATTCGAAGGACCGCATATCGCCGTTGCTGGGCCCGAGGCCAGCTTGTGAGCACGATTGTTGATCGCCTATAAGGGCAACGCGGCGGCAATTTCGATTTGGCGGATCAGCAGATTTTGCCGCCGTGTGCAAATCGATCACTCGGGCAACATCAAAATGAAATTTCGCAGCCTCCTTCTGCTGGGCATTGGCGCGGCTATCGCCTGTGCCCCGGCTTTCGCAGCGGGCACGACCGCTGACACCGGCAAGACTGAAGTCGTCGCAGCCGCAACCCAAAGCGTTGCAGCGCTTGAAGCCGCGACCTCAAAGACCGATCCGGCAACGGAGAAGAAGCTGAAGGCCAAGTCGGCCAGCAAGAAGAACAACAAGAAACTCGCCAAGGCGAAAAACAAGGCGGGCGTTGAAGAGGCCAAGGAAGAAGAGAAGCCGCGGGGACTGTTCGCGGCATTGTTCGGCGGCGGCCTCAAGCAAGCCCCCTCGAAGGAGGACGGCAAGGAAAAGGCGAAGCTTGTGGCGACTGTCGCCAAAACCAAGGCAGAGCCGGAAACTCAGCAGCCCCAGCCGATCCAGGTCTCGATCACCGGTAACAAGGGCGAGTTGCGGAGCGAGAACCTGGACAGAAAGCCGGACATCTTCGCAAGCCTTTTCGGCGGGACTTCTCGAGCCGAGATGCTGCCGGAAACCCGTGCTCTGGACTCGGTCCTCGAGGAGCGGCAGACCAGGAAGAAGTTCAAGGTGAGAGCGGAATTCGAGCCGCAGGAAGTCGAATTCCCCGGCTATGCCCCGGGCACTATCGTCATCGATACGAGCGCGAAGTTTCTCTACCTCATCGAGGATCGCTCGACGGCCCGCCGGTATGCGATCGCGGTCGGCCGGGAAGGGCTGCAGTTCAAGGGCAGCGTGACGGTCGGCGACAAGCAGGAATGGCCGCGCTGGATTCCGACGAAGGAAATGCAGCAGCGCGAGCCTAAGAAATATGGCCAGTACAAGGACGGCATGGACGGTGGGCCGGACAATCCGCTGGGCGCCCGTGCGATCTATCTCTACCAGGGTAAGCAGGACACGCACCTGCGCATTCACGGGACGAACCAGCCGCAATCCATCGGCTCCGCAGCGTCGAATGGCTGCTTCCGCATGATCAACGATCACGTGATGGATCTCTATCGCCGCGTTAAGCTCGGCACGCCCGTCGTCGTACTCTAGCGATCACGCGAAAATTCTCGAAGGGGCCGGCGGCGCCGGCCCTTTTTCATTGGGCGGCTGGGCCCTAGGACGACTGGCCGCAGTGCAGGAAAGTGTTGGCCGTGATTTTCCGCTGGCGGAATCACTTGGCCGGAGTTATGGCTTGGTTCCCATGGCGCGATATGTATTCATTACCGGCGGCGTGGTTTCTTCCCTTGGAAAAGGCATAGCTGCAGCGGCACTCGGTGCCCTCTTGCAGGCGCGTGGCTACCGCGTGCGCCTGCGCAAGCTCGACCCATATCTCAACGTAGACCCTGGCACGATGTCGCCTTACCAGCATGGCGAGGTGTTCGTGACCGACGACGGAGCCGAGACGGATCTCGACCTCGGCCACTACGAACGCTTCACGGGTCGCTCTGCGAACCAGGAAGACAACATCACCACAGGCCGGATCTACAAGAACATCATCGAGAAGGAGCGACGCGGCGACTATCTCGGCGCGACGGTTCAGGTGATCCCGCACGTCACCGACGAGATCAAGAATTTCGTCCTGTCGGGCAATGAGGAGTACGATTTCGTCATTTGCGAGATTGGCGGCACGGTCGGTGATATCGAGGCGATGCCTTTCCTCGAGGCAATCCGCCAGCTCGGCAACGATCTGCCGCGCAACAACGCCGTTTACGTGCATCTGACGCTTATGCCGTACATCCCGACCGCCGGCGAGCTAAAGACCAAGCCGACCCAGCACTCCGTCAAGGAATTGCGCTCGATCGGCATTGCACCGGACATCCTTCTGGTACGTGCGGATCGGATCATCCCGAAGGAGGAGCGTAGAAAGCTCTCGCTGTTCTGCAACGTGCGTGAGAGCGCCGTCATCCAGGCCCTCGACGTGCCGCACATCTATGACGTGCCGATGGCCTATCATAAGGAGGGGCTGGATTCGGAGGTGCTCGCTGCATTCGGCATTGACCCTGCGCCGAAGCCCCGCATGGAACGCTGGCAGGAGGTCTCGAACCGCATCCACAACCCGGAAGGCGAGGTGACGATCGCGGTGGTCGGCAAGTACACCGGCCTCAAGGACGCCTACAAGTCGCTGATCGAGGCACTCTCCCATGGCGGCATGGCCAACAGGGTGCGCGTCAAGCTCGACTGGATCGAAAGCGAGATATTCGAGCAGGAAGATCCGGCGCCCTTCCTGGAAAAGGTGCACGGCATACTCGTGCCGGGCGGCTTCGGCGAGCGCGGCTCGGAAGGCAAGATCCTTGCCGCGAAGTTCGCGCGCGAGCGCAAGGTGCCCTATTTCGGCATTTGCTTCGGCATGCAGATGGCCTGTATCGAAGCCGCCCGATCGCTTGCCGGAATAGAGAATGCTTCGTCGACCGAGTTCGGCCCCACCAAGGAGCCTGTTGTTGGCCTGATGACCGAATGGCTGAAGGGCAACATGCTGGAGAAGCGAAGGGCGGCGGGCGATCTTGGCGGCACCATGCGGCTCGGCGCCTATCCGGCCGAGCTGACAAAGCATTCCAAGATTGCGGAAATCTACGGCAACACGCTGATTTCAGAGCGCCACCGCCATCGCTACGAGGTCAATATCGACTACAAGGCGCGGTTGGAGGAATGCGGACTGCTTTTTGCCGGCATGTCGCCGGACGGCGTGCTGCCCGAGACGGTCGAGTATCCCGACCACCCTTGGTTCATCGGCGTGCAATATCACCCCGAACTGAAGAGCCGCCCCTTCGAACCGCATCCGCTGTTTGCGAGCTTCATCGGCGCGGCTATGGAGCAGAGCCGGCTGGTATAGCTTGCTCGTGCTTGCCATGAACATCTCGGACGTGACCGACGAACATCTCGGCGCAGGCTTTCCAGCTATAGCCTAGCGCCTTCTCCCTCGCATGCTGTCGATCGACGGTGAGTGCCGCCTGCGCCGCGGCCCCGAGATCCTCCGACAGCACGCCTGCCGTCCCGTCGCCGACGATGTCGATCGGGCCGGTGACTGGGTAGGCCGCAATCGGCAGCCCGCTTGCCAGAGCTTCCAGCAGCACAATGCCGAACGTGTCGGTGCGGCTCGGGAAGACGAACACGTCGGACGACGCATAGATGCGGGCTAGCTCCAGCCCGGTGCGCTCGCCGAGAAAATGCGCGTCGGTATGACGCGCCTTGAGCTGCGCCATCGCTGGACCGTCGCCGACCACGACCTTGCTGCCCGGCAGGTCGAGCCCGAGGAAGGCGCCGATGTTCTTCTCGACCGCGACACGGCCGACATAGAGAAATATCGGTCGCGGCAAACCAAGATCCCCGCTCCGGTCTGGGTTGAAAAGCTCGGTGTCGACCCCGCGAGTCCATGGCCTCAGCTTCGTGAAGCCCTTGCCGGCAAGTTCGGTCGCCAGCGAGGGAGTAGCGACAAGTGTCGCGGCCGCGGCATTATGGAAACGGCGCATCCACGCGTAGGTCCAGCTCTCGGGAAGGGGCAAGCGCGCCCGCAGATATTCGGGGAAGCGTGTATGGTAACTCGTCGTGAAGTGGTGACCTTCCTTCAGACAGGCCCAGCGCGCCATGAGCCCAAGCGGACCCTCCGTCACGATATGAACGTGGTCGGCGGCAGCGGCCTTTATTTGTCGGCGGACCTCTCCGGGCGTCGTCAATGCAAGCCGTATCTCCGGATAGGTGGGCATCGCGAGGCTGCGAAAACCGGCCGGCGTCAGGAAGACCGCCTCGACACCCATTGTGGGAAGCTTTTCGGAAAGGCGCTCCAGCGTGCGCACCACGCCGTTTACCTGCGGGTGCCAGGCGTCGGTGACCAGCAGGATGCGACGGACGTCGCTGTGCTGCGAGTCCGCGCCAGCTTCGCTTTTGGCTGAAGGCTGCTCTGCCTCGATTGCTGCCGTGATCGCCGGCTTCCCGCGCATCTGTCGAGCCCTGTTTCCGCCGCATGCGGGCGGATTCGCGGGGTTCATCGACGATTCTCGTGACAGGCAGATGATAGCGCCGCTATCGCTGCCGCCTGGCTGCCTGCGGGCTGTCAGGAGCGCCCATCACAGCGGGTGGTCATCTCGCGGATCGACAGCTATAAGGCCGGTCCTTGCAGGAATCCGTCATGTCCGGTCTCTTTGGCGCGCGCCGTAAGGCCGTCATCGCCTTCATCTTTGTCACTGCGGTGCTCGACATCGTGGCGATGGGAATCATTATTCCCGTCTTCCCGGAGCTCATCGAGCAATTCATCGGCTCGAACGCGGAAGCCGGCTGGATCAATGGCGTGTTCGTGGCGCTCTGGGCCGGCATGCAGTTCATCGCGTCGCCGGTGATCGGCTCACTGTCGGACCGGTACGGTCGGCGGCCGGTCATCCTGCTCTCCTGCCTTGGGCTGGCGGCCGACTATGTGCTCATGGCGTTGGCGCCGAACCTCTGGTGGCTCGCGCTCGGGCGCATCATTGCCGGCGTCACCTCGTCGAGTTTCACGACGGTGTTTGCCTACATGGCCGACATCACGCCGCCGGAGGGCAGGGCGCGCGGCTACGGACTTATCGGCGCCGCCTTCAGCGGCGGCTTCGTGCTCGGACCGCTGATCGGCGGTTTTCTCGGCGAGATCTCGCCGCGCGCGCCGTTCTGGTTTGCGGCCGGCCTGTCGGGAGTTGCCTTTCTCTACGGTTTGCTCATTCTGCCCGAGTCGCTCAAGCCCGAGAACCGCATGGAGTTTTCATGGTCCCGCGCCAACCCGTTCGGCGCGATGCGGCTCCTTGCTTCGCACCCCGAGCTTTCCGGCCTGGCGGTGGTGAACTTCCTTCTCTATTTCGCCCACCACGTCTTCTCGGCCGTGTTCGTGCTTTACGCCGGCTATCGCTACGGCTGGGGCGCCTGGCAAGTCGGCGCGCTGCTCGCCATGGTCGGTCTGCTCGACATGGCGGTGCAAGGGCTGCTCGTCGGTCCGGCGACGAAGCGCTTCGGTGATCGTCCGGTGATGGTCTTCGGCTTGTTCGGCGGAGCGTTTGGCATTGCCCTGATGGGGTTGGCGCCCGATGGGCTCACCTTTACGCTCGCCATGTTCCCGAATGCGCTCTGGGGCCTAGCCATGCCCACCATTCAGTCGCTGATGACGCAGCGCGTCTCCGAATCCGAGCAGGGGCAGCTCCAGGGCGCCAACATGAGCGTCGGCAGCATCGCCGGCATCGCCTCGCCACTATTCTTCGGCGCGGTATACGCCTTCACGCTGAGCGAAGATTCGTGGCTGCCGTTCCCCGGCACATCGTTTCTCATCGCCGCGCTGGTGCTCCTTGCTGCTGCGGTGATCGGCTGGAGGGTGGCGCGGCGGGCCGAACGCGCCGAGCAGCCGGCGTAATGGCTTACGCCGCTCTGCATGCCTTGAACCCGCGCCCGATTTCGGGCAAGTCGCGAGCATGTATGCTCCTCCCGCTCGTCCGATCGATCATGCAGTGCTGCCGGTCCTCGATTTGGCGACAGCCGGCAACCGAGTGACGAAGCTCGGCTTCACCGTGGCGCCGGAAGGCTATCATCCCATCGGCATTGCAACTGCCAATGCGCCGGGCGCAGAAGATATCCTTCGGGCCATGCAGGTTGCTTTCGAGAGGCGCAACAATCGTGTCATCGTCCAACCCGCGCCTGGTCAGGGTGCGCTATTCGCATTCGGGGAAGAGCAATGAGCAAGCCAAACGGCGTTGTGAATGTCGGAAGTGTGGCATTCGCCAATACTGCGCCGCTGGCCCTGATTGCCGGCCCTTGCCAGCTCGAATCGCGCCAGCACGCATTCGACATGGCCGGCGCGCTCAAGGAAATCGCCGAGCGGCTCGGCATCGGTCTGGTCTACAAGACCAGCTTCGACAAGGCGAATAGAACCTCGCTGAAGGCCACGCGCGGCGCCGGTCTGGACGCGGCGCTGCCGGTCTTTGACGACCTGCGCAATGAATTCGGCCTACCCGTGCTAACTGACATCCATAACGAGGAACAATGCGCGATCGTGGCGCCGCATGTCGATGTCTTGCAGATCCCGGCTTTCCTCAGCCGCCAAACTGATCTGCTTGTCGCCGCCGCCAAGACGGGCAAGGTGGTCAACGTGAAGAAGGGCCAGTTCCTCGCGCCCTGGGATATGAAGAACGTGGTGGCCAAGCTGACCGACAGCGGCAACCCGAACGTGCTGGTGACCGAGCGTGGCGCTTCCTTCGGATATAACACGCTGGTGTCCGACATGCGCGCACTGCCGATCATGGCTGAGACCGGCGCGCCGGTGATCTTCGACGCCACGCATTCCGTGCAGCAGCCTGGAGGTCAGGGCGGCTCGTCGGGTGGCGAGCGCCGTTTCGTGCAGACACTGGCGCGCGCGGCGGTGGCCGTCGGCGTGGCGGGCGTCTTCATCGAGACGCATCAGGATCCCGACAACTCGACCTCTTCGGATGGCCCGAACATGGTGCCGCTGAAAGACATGCCGGCCCTGCTTGAACGGCTGATCGCCTTGGATCGCGTTGCGAAATCATAGGCCGGGATTGAGGGGAACACCCGCCGGTATATCTTTGCTTCGAGTCAGTCTGAGGATCACATTCGTCGTAGCGGACTGAGCGCAGCCCGCCTGGTCCACGGCGCTGTCCGGAACTTCGGACGAAGCTTCCCGTTGGTTTGTGATCCATTCACTCAACGAGGAGAACAAGACAATGCCGACCCTTAGCGGACATACAGACGCTATTCGCGCTTCGCGCGTGATCGGAACATCAGTCTACAATACTGCCGGCGACCACATAGGCACAATCGAGGACGTGATGCTGGAAAAGGCTTCGAACGGCATCATGTTCGCGGTCATCGGCTTTGGCGGCTTTTTAGGAATTGGCGAAAAATATCACGCTATTCCATGGTCGGTACTCGACTATGAGCCCACCCGCGGCGGCTATGTCGTCCCTTTCACCAAGGAGCAGCTCCAGGCTGCGCCGAGCTACACGATTGACGAGCTGACCCAAGGCGACGGTCAGGTCGCGCGCAATGCCTCGTATGAGTACTGGCACGTTGATCCCTACTGGCACTGAGCACTGAGCGCGGCGGGCCGAAGCCAGGCACGGCGGGCCTCTTCGAATGCTCGCCGGCTCACCCCAGTGATGGCTTTCGGGGGAAAGCCGGATTTCCCAATTCTCGGCCGCTATGCAGCGGCGTGATTTTCCGACTAAGGTCGGCATGACGAATGGAAAGGTGGCGCGTCATGCCGACATCCGGTTTCCCGATCTTCGATCTTTCGCGCTTCGAGAAGGCCGGGATGGCCGAGCGCGCGGTCCTGGGCGCCGAGGTTGATGGAATTTGCCGCAGCACGGGCTTTCTGGCAGTCAGCGGACATGGGGTGCCGCAGCCCATTATCGAAGCCGCCTGGTCTGCAGCTCATGCCTTTTTTGACTTGCCGGCGGAGGCGAAGGAGAAGGTGCGGGCGCCTTATGCCGGCTACCCCTATGGATATCTCGGGCCAGGGGTCGAGGCGCTCGCCAAATCGAAAGGCGCCGATACACCGCCTGATTTGAAGGAAAGTTTCAACGGAGGCCCACCGTCCGTTCCGTCGGGTTTGAGCGATCCCGAAGCTCTTTCATTCTGCTATGCCGAGACGATCTGGCCCGCCGCGCCGGAGGGTTTCGTCGATGCGTGGAAGGCTTACTACAGAGCAATGGAGAATCTGGCGGCGCGGATAATGCGCGTCTTTGCGGTAGCGCTGAAGCTGCCGGAACATTTCTTCGAGGAGATGATCGATCGGCCCATCAGCGCAATGCGCGCTCTCAACTATCCGGAAGCCTCGGTTGCGCCCAAGCCAGGCCAGCTCAGGGCAGGCGCGCATACCGACTACGGCAGCCTGACGATCCTGTTGCCGCAGGCGGGCTCAGGCGGGCTGCAGATCTACACGCCAGAGGGCAAGTGGAGCGAGGTGCCGCCGGTGCCGGGCGCCTTCATCATCAATATCGGCGACCTGATGGCGCTGTGGACCAACGACCGCTGGGTCTCGACGTTGCACCGTGTCGTCAACTCGGACGGCAATGCGGCGCGAAGGCAGTCGTTTGCCTTTTTTCACCAGCCCAACTGGGATGCCGAGATAAGCTGTATCGAATCCTGCCTGGCGCCAGGAGAAAGGCCGCGCTATGCGCCCGTCCTTTCGGGGCCCTATCTGATGTCCAAGTTCAAGTCGACTGTTAAGCCGGCGGCTTGAGATCAGATGATGACGAGCAGCATAAGTTTTGCCCTGATCGTCAACATCCCGACTATTATCCTCGTCTTCCTGATGTTTATCGGCGGCGCACCAGGTGATTACGGCCGCCGCGCCTTGCTCGTCTATGCGGCCCTGCTGGTCGCCGTCTTCGGCGCGCTGTTCGGGTCAGCCCTCGCCAACCCGGTCGTCATTTATGTCGCGATTCTCGCCGGTTTCGCTGCGGCTGCTCTGCCCGGTTTCTGGGGGCTGCTCATAGCGGCGATTGCGCTCGGTGCGATCGCCATTGCCGGGTTGGTGATCCCGTTGCCGTTCTCGCTTCTGGGGCCGGTGATTGCCTGCGCAGGCACCGCCTCTGCCTTCGCCTTCGCTCACAATCGCGCTGCCGTCCGGCTCTGACCCGTGAGCCTGGCTTGCTCTGATCAAAAATAAACTCTCCCCGTGCATTGCCTTTCTCGCGGGGCTTTGGCTAAGACAACGCGGCTTTCAATCGACAGGAACAGAGGGGTTTGCGCATGACTGCCATCATCGACGTCGTGGGGCGCGAGATTCTGGACAGCCGCGGCAATCCGACCGTCGAAGTCGACGTGGTGCTGGAAGACGGGTCGATGGGGCGCGCCGCCGTACCCTCCGGCGCCTCGACCGGCGCGCATGAAGCCGTCGAATTGCGTGATGGCGGACAGCGCTTCCTTGGCAAGGGCGTCGAGCGCGCGGTGGAAGCTGTCAACGGCGAGATTTTCGAGGCGATCGGCGGGATGGAAGCCGAGAACCAGCTCCATATCGACCAGACGATGATCGAGCTTGACGGCACTCCGAACAAGAGCAGGCTTGGAGCAAATGCCATCCTCGGCGTATCGCTGGCTGTCGCCAAGGCTGCCGCCGAGGCCGCGGGGCTTCCGCTCTACCGCTACGTCGGCGGAGCGCATGCACACATACTGCCCGTCCCGATGATGAACATCGTCAATGGCGGCGTGCATGCCGACAATCCGATCGATTTCCAGGAATTCATGATCATGCCGATCGGCGCGCCGACCCTGCGCGACGCAGTGCGCTGGGGTTCGGAAATCTTCCACACGCTGAAGAAGGGCCTCAAGGAGGCCGGCCACAACACGAATGTCGGCGACGAGGGTGGCTTTGCACCAAATCTGAAGAGCGCGCAGGCCGCGCTAGACTTCGTCGTGGCTTCGATCGAGAAGGCCGGTTACAAGCCCGGCGAGGAAGTTGCGCTCGCGCTCGATTGCGCCTCGACCGAGTTCTTCAAGGACGGCAACTACGTCTATGAGGGCGAGCGCAAGGCGCGCGATCCGAAGGCGCAGGCCAAATATCTGGCCAAGCTCGTCGCCGATTATCCGATCATCTCGATCGAAGACGGCATGGCCGAGGACGATTGGGAAGGCTGGAAGACACTGACCGACCTCGTGGGCGGCAAGGTGCAGCTCGTCGGCGACGACCTTTTCGTTACGAATGCTGCTCGCCTCCGGGATGGCATTCGCATGGGAGTCGCCAATTCGATCCTGGTCAAAGTGAACCAGATCGGCTCGCTGTCTGAGACGCTCGATGCGGTCGCGACCGCCCACAAGGCAGCCTACACCGCGGTCATGTCCCACCGCTCCGGCGAGACGGAAGATTCCACTATTGCCGATCTCGCCGTTGCGACCAATTGCGGGCAGATCAAGACCGGCTCGCTCGCCCGCTCCGACCGCACCGCCAAGTACAACCAGCTCATCCGCATCGAGGAAGAGCTCGGCAAGCAGGCGAGCTATGCGGGCAAGAGCGTGGTGAAGGCACAAGGCTGATCTTCAGCTTTCGTTGGTAACTCTCTATTAAGCAAGATCAGGCGACATGGTGCGCAAGGAGCGCGCCATGTGGACCCGCCAGCACAAGAATCGAAATACCGGCCGTTTGATCGTGCCTGCGATCTCGGCCCTGTTTCTCGCCTATTTCGGCTTTCACGCCTATCACGGCGAGTTCGGCATCAATTCGAAATACCAGCTCGAGGCACAGGCCCTGGAGCTCAACGAAGAACTTGCCGCTATCAAAGCGCAGAGGCTCGAGCTCGAGCGCCGTGTGCAGCTGATGCATGACGGCACGCTCGAGAAGGATATGCTGGACGAGCAGGCGCGCCGCTCGCTGAACGTGTCGCATTCGGATGAGATCACCATCATGCTCGATCCTGCGGCGGCGAATTAACAGAATTCAAGTTAATCGATAATTTATCGAGCGAATAGAATAGGTTAGCCGCGGGCTGGCCGTGCGTTTTGCATGCCTGCCATGCGTTTTTCCGCATGGCCGAACCCAACTCTCCATGCTAGCGTTTACGGAACGAGATGGGTCGCGTGGGGTGCGACGGCCCCAATGTCCATCAAGAGACATATTAGGGAGCGACTGATGGCGACCGCCGCCAAGAAAACATCAGCCAAATCACGCACTGAAATCAAGCAAAGCCTCACTACGCCGCAGCCTGCAGACTTCAGTAAGGAGCAGGAACTGGCGGTTTTTCGCGATATGCTCCTGATCCGGCGATTCGAGGAGAAAGCCGGCCAGCTCTACGGCATGGGCTTCATCGGTGGCTTCTGTCATCTCTATATCGGTCAGGAAGCGGTCGTTACCGGCCTCAAGATGACAATGCGGGAAGGCGATCAGATGATCACTGCCTACCGCGACCATGGTCATATGCTTGCGATGGAGATGTCACCGCGCGGGGTGATGGCTGAATTGACCGGGCGCCGCGGTGGTTACTCCAAGGGCAAGGGCGGCTCCATGCACATGTTCTCCAAGGAGAAGAACTTCTATGGGGGGCACGGCATCGTCGGCGCGCAGGTCCCCCTCGGCACCGGGCTCGCTTTTGCCAACCGCTATAGGCAGAACAATTCGGTCGCGTTGACTTTCTTTGGCGACGGCGCGGCCAACCAGGGTCAGGTCTACGAGAGCTTCAACATGGCCTCGCTGTGGAAGCTGCCGATCGTCTACATCATCGAGAATAACCGCTATGCGATGGGCACGTCCGTCGCACGCTCCTCGGCCGAGACCGTGTTCTCGCATCGTGGCCTATCGTTCAAGATTCCCGGCCTTCAGGTCGATGGCATGGATGTGCGGGCCGTGAAATCGGCGGGCGATCTTGCGCTCGAGTGGTGCCGCTCCGGCGAGGGGCCCATCATCCTCGAAATGCTGACTTACCGCTATCGCGGCCACTCCATGTCCGACCCAGCCAAGTATCGGACCAAGGAGGAAGTGCAGAAGATGCGCTCCGAGCACGACCCGATCGAGCAGGTCAGGGCACGCCTGATCGCGAAGAAATGGGCGAGCGAGGAGGAGCTCAAAGGCATCGACAAGGAGGTGCGTGACATCGTGGCGGACGCCGCAGAATTTGCCCAGACCGATCCCGAGCCGGACGTGTCCGAGCTTTGGACCGACGTCGTGCTTTAAGGGGGGCGAAAGATGCCGATCGATATTTTGATGCCAGCGCTCTCGCCGACGATGGAAGAGGGCAATCTCGCCAAATGGCTGAAGAATGAGGGCGACAAGGTCGCCTCAGGGGACGTGATCGCTGAAATCGAAACAGACAAGGCCACCATGGAGGTGGAGGCTGTCGACGAGGGCACGCTCGGAAAGATCTTGATCCCGGCCGGCACCGAAGGCGTCAAGGTCAATACGCCGATCGCGGTACTGCTGCAGGAAGGCGAAAGCGCCGCAAATGTTCGCAAGGGCGATGGCTCCCCGGCCGTCGCAGAGGCGCCTGCCGAGGCAAAACGCGATGATGCGGGCGGCAAAGCGCGCGAGCCGCAGGAAGAGCCTAGCGCCAAGAAGGATACCGCTGTCCCGGCAGCGCCGAAGGTTCAGGTGGCTGCTGATCCGGATATTCCAGCCGGCACCGAGATGGTCCAGATGACCGTCCGCGAAGCACTGCGCGATGCCATGGCTGAGGAGATGCGCCGCGATCCGGACGTCTTCGTCATGGGCGAGGAGGTCGCCGAATATCAGGGTGCCTATAAGATCACCCAAGGTTTGCTGCAGGAGTTCGGGGCGCGGCGCGTCGTAGACACGCCTATCACGGAGCACGGCTTCGCCGGGGTGGGTGTTGGCGCAGCTTTTGCGGGCCTTAAGCCCATCGTGGAGTTCATGACCTTCAACTTCGCCATGCAGGCGATCGACCAGATCGTCAATTCGGCGGCGAAGACGCTCTATATGTCCGGCGGCCAGATGGGCGCGCCGATCGTCTTCCGCGGGCCGAACGGCGCGGCCGCCCGCGTCGCCGCCCAGCACAGCCAGGACTACGCGGCCTGGTACAGCCACATCCCTGGCCTGAAGGTCATCCAACCCTATACGGCCGCTGACGCCAAGGGCCTGCTCAAGGCCGCGATCCGCGATCCGAACCCGGTGATCTTCCTCGAGAACGAGATTCTCTACGGCCATTCCTTCGAGGTGCCGAAGCTCGACGATTTCGTGCTGCCGATCGGCAAGGCGCGCATCCATAAGACGGGCAAGGACGTCACCATCGTCTCCTTCGGCATCGGCATGACCTATGTCGTGAAGGCCGAGGCCGAGCTTGCCGGCATAGGCATCGACGCTGAGATCATCGACCTGCGTACGATCCGGCCGATGGACCTCGATACCGTGATCGCTTCGGTGAAGAAGACAAATCGCCTGGTCGTTGTGGAGGAAGGCTTCCCGCAATCATCGGTCGGCGACTTCATCGCCAACCAGGTGTCGCGCCGCGCCTTCGACTGGTTGGATGCACCGGTGACCACGATCGCCGGCAAGGATGTGCCGATGCCTTATGCCGCCAATCTGGAAAAGCTGGCGTTGCCGAGCGTCGCGGAGGTTGTCGAGGCGGTTAAGGCAGTGACTTATCGAGGATAGACGCCGGTCGTTTGGGGGGCTGCGATTTGTTGTTATCTATCCGACTCCGTCCTGGCAGCGGTCGATGACTATGGTTGAGCCTAAGAAAACACCCGCAACCTATGCCGACCTGGAGGCGGTGCCGCCGCATTTGGTGGCGGAAATCATCGACGGCGAGCTGGTGACCCATCCGCGGCCGTCGCCCAGGCATGGCGCGGCAGCTTCGGCCCTTGGCGGAAAGATTGGTGATCCATACCAGTTTGGTGGCGGGGGAGGTCCTGGCGGCTGGATCTTTATCGTCGAACCAGAACTCCATCTGGGTTCGCACGTGATTGTTCCTGATCTGGCTGGCTGGCGGCGTGAGCGACTGAGGGACTACCACGATGCGGCATTTATCGAGATTCCCCCAGATTGGATTTGCGAGGTTCTGTCTGCCTCAACCGAACAGCGCGACCGAACGACAAAGCGACGTATCTATGCCGAAGCAGCAGTAACTTATCTTTGGCTGCTGGACCCACGTCAGCAGCTCCTGGAAGTGTTCGTGCTGGCGACCGACGGCAATTGGAAGCTCAATGGAGCTTGGCGGTCTGACGATATGGTCAGTGCGGTACCCTTCGACGCGATATCCTTTTCGCTCGCCGACTTATGGCCTTTGGACAGGCCACTCGGCTTGAATGAAGACCCTCAGCATCTCTATGCCGGAGACCGATAGATGCCCATCAACATCACCATGCCGGCCCTTTCGCCCACGATGGAAGAGGGCAATCTCGCCAAGTGGCTGGTCAAGGAGGGCGACAAGGTTTCGCCCGGCGACGTGATCGCAGAAATCGAAACCGACAAGGCCACCATGGAGGTCGAGGCCGTCGATGAGGGCACGGTTGCCAAGATCGTGGTGCCGGCCGGTACGGAAGGCGTCAAGGTAAACGCGCTGATCGCGGTTCTCGCCGGTGAAGGCGAGGATGCGAGCGCTGCGGCGAAGGCCGCGCCGGCCAAGGTCGAGGCTCCCAAGGCGGAAACAGCGAAAACAGAGGCATCAAAGACCGAAGCTCCGCAGCCGACCAAGTCTGAAACGAAGGCGGAGCCAGCGCAGCAGCAGCCTGCAGCTCCCAAGCCTGCGCCTGCGCAAGGCAACGGGGCCGCAACGGGTGATCGCATCTTCGCCTCACCGCTGGCGCGCCGCATCGCGAAAGATGCCGGCATCGACATCAAGGCTGTTGGTGGCTCAGGTCCACATGGCCGTGTTGTCAAGGCTGATATCGAAGCTGCGATTCAAGGCGGCGTCGGCGCTCCGGCTGCCAAGGCGCCGGCTGCCCAGACGGGGACGGCGCCTGTCGCAAAGCCGATGTCGGACGAAGCGGTGTTGAAGCTGTTCGAGCCCGGCTCCTACGAGCTCGTGCCGCACGACAATATGAGGAAGACGATCGCCCGCCGCCTGGTTGAGGCGAAATCGACCATCCCGCATTTCTACCTGACGCTCGATTGCGAGATCGACGCGCTGCTGAAGTTGCGCGCCGAGCTCAATGCTGCCGCTCCAACAAAGAAGACCGACAACGGCGAGGTTCCAGCCTACAAGCTCTCTGTCAACGACATGATCATCAAGGCGATGGCGCTTGCGTTGATGGCGGTTCCCGATGCCAACGCATCCTGGACCGAGGGCGGCATGCTCAAGCACAAGCATGCCGATGTGGGCGTGGCGGTATCCATTCCTGGCGGGCTGATCACGCCGGTCGTGCGGCGCGCCGATGAGAAGACGCTCTCAGTCATTTCCAACGAGATGAAGGATCTTGCGGCGCGTGCGCGGAACCGCAAGCTGAAACCGGAAGAGTATCAGGGCGGCACGACTGCCGTCTCCAATCTCGGCATGTTCGGCATCAAGGATTTTGCTGCCGTGATCAATCCGCCGCATGCGACGATCCTGGCTGTCGGCGCAGGCGAGGAGCGGGCGGTCGTGAAGAAAGGCTCGATCGTGGTGGCCAACGTGATGTCGGTGACGCTTTCCACCGATCACCGCGCTGTTGACGGCGCGCTCGGCGCCGAGCTGCTCAGCGCCTTCAAGCGCATCGTCGAGAACCCGATGTCGATGCTGGTTTGACCTGCAGATGACGTTGCGCCGCCCTCGCGCCTATCTGGCCGGGCCCGAAGTCTTCCTTCCCAACAAGGCGGAGGTCTTTGCGGCAAAGGCGGCGCTCTGCCATCGCTATGACATCGAGCCCACGCCACCTATCGATGCTGCTGCCCTCACGCCCAGCGACCGCCTGTCCCGTCAGATTTACCTGCGCAATGTGAAGCTGATGGACGCGGCAGATCTGATCATCGCGAACCTGTCGCCGTTCCGCGGCCCAAGCGCCGACGTCGGCACAGTGTTCGAGCTCGGTTACGGCTTCGCCAAGGGCCTGCCTGTTTTCGGCTACTCGAACCATCCCAGGAATTATCTGGACAGGGCCGAGGCCTTCTTCGGTCCTTCGACACCGGGCAGGGACGGTCAGAAATACGACCGGGTCGGCCATGCCATCGAGGATTTCGATCTCGCCGACAATCTCATGATCGACGAGACGCTGGAGGGCTTTGGCGGCGTCTTTCGACCGACGGGCGGTGAGCCCGGTGATCTTTCGGAACTCAGCCAATTCGAACGCTGCCTCGCCTATGCAGCGGAGCATCTGGAACGCCTGAGAGAGAATGGCAGCGCGGAGTAGGGAGGAGGACAGATGAAGACGATACTTTGCTACGGCGACTCGCTCACCTGGGGCTACGATGCCCAGCGGCTCGGCCGGCATGCTTATGAGGACCGGTGGCCGAGCATTCTGCAGTCCGAGCTTGGCACTGCCGCTCGTGTGATTCCGGAAGGGCTCAATGGCCGCACGACCGCATATGACGATCATCTGGCGGACGCCGACCGCAACGGCGTGCGCACCTTGCCGACACTGCTCGCCACGCACGAGCCGCTCGATCTCGTCATAATCTTGCTTGGCACCAACGACCTGAAGCCGTTCATCTGTGGCGACGCTATAGGCATCAGGTATGGAATGGAGCGGCTGGTTCAGCTCACCCGCAACCATGTCTATTCCTTTGACGCACCGCCTCCTGCGGTGTTGGTCGTTTCGCCGCCGCTGATTCGCGAGACCGAGAATGCCGATTTCGCCGCAATGTTCGATGGCGGCATCAGCGAATCGAAAAAGCTCGCCGGGCTCTACAGTCAGATTGCCGAGCAATACCAATGCGGCTTCTTCGATGCAGGCACTGTGGCGAAGACCACGCCGCTCGACGGCATTCATCTCGACGCCGAGAACACCAGGGCCATCGGCAAAGCGCTGGCGCCGATCGTACGCAATATTTTGAACGTTTGATTTAAAGGAGCTTTCGCTGTGGCCGAATCTTACGACGTCATCATCATCGGTTCCGGCCCGGGCGGCTATGTGGCGGCCGTCCGTTCGGCACAGCTCGGCTTCAAGACTGCGATCGTCGAGCGAGAGCACCTGGGTGGCATCTGCCTCAACTGGGGCTGCATCCCGACCAAGGCGCTGCTCCGCTCGGCCGAGATCATGCATTATGCGCAACACCCGTCGGCCTACGGCTTGAAGATCGACGGCACGGTTTCGGCCGATACGGCTGGGGTGGTCGATCGCTCGCGCAAGGTCTCGCTACGCCTCAATAACGGCGTCGGCTTCCTGATGAAGAAGAACAAGGTGGATGTGATCTGGGGCGAAGCCAGGTTGACGAAGCCCGGCGAGATCGTCGTCGGCAAATCGGCCAAGAAGCCGATGGAGCCTCAGCCACCCTTGCCGAAAGGCACAAAGGGTGAGGGCACGTACAGCGCCAAGCACATCATTATTGCGACCGGTGCGCGCCCGCGCGTGCTGCCCGGCATCGAGCCGGATGGCAGGCTGATCTGGACCTATTTCGAGGCAATGGTGCCGAAGGAAATGCCGAAGTCGCTGCTGGTCATGGGCTCCGGCGCCATCGGCATCGAATTCGCCTACTTCTACCGAGCCATGGGCGCCGAAGTGACTGTCGTCGAGGTCTTGCCGCAGGTAATGCCCGTCGAAGATGCCGAAGTATCGAAATTCGCTCAGCGGCAATTCGAGAAGCAAGGCATGAAGATCCTGCTCGAAGCCAAAGTTACGAAAGTCGAAAAGGAAGCGAACTCGATCACCGCTCATGTGGAGAAGAAGGACGGCACGGTAGAGAAGATCACCGCCGACCGCCTGATCTCGGCCGTCGGTGTGCAGGGCAATATCGAGAATCTCGGTCTTGAGCAGCTCGGGGTGAAAACCGACCGCGGCACGATCGCGGTCGATGGCTACGGCCGCACCAACGTGCAGGGCGTCTATGCGATTGGCGACGTGGCAGGGCCGCCGATGCTTGCCCACAAGGCCGAACACGAAGGCGTGATCTGCGTGGAGAAGATAGCCAACTTCCCTGGCGTGCACGCACTCGACAAGTCGAAAATACCGGGCTGCACCTACTGCAGTCCGCAAGTAGCCTCGGTCGGCTTGACCGAACAGAAGGCGAAAGCCGAGGGCCGCGACATTCGCGTCGGCGGTTTCCAGTTCGGCGCGAACGGGAAGGCGATTGCGCTCGGAGAGGACCAGGGCTTCGTCAAGACGATCTTCGACAAGAAGACTGGCGAGCTGCTCGGCGCTCATATGATCGGCGCCGAAGTGACGGAGTTGATCCAGGGCTTTGTGGTTGCCATGAACCTCGAGACGACCGAAGAAGAGCTGATGCATACGGTGTTCCCGCATCCGACGCTCTCGGAGATGATGAAGGAAAGCGTGCTCGACGCATATGGCCGTGCGCTCAACGCATGATGGGCATTCCAGGGATGGTCTGTTTGCACAGGCCGTTATGAACTATATCGGTTGGTGAGGAGGATCGACCGATGGATCAGCCAGTTGGAATCCTGAGCATGCCCGGCACCGGGTTCTTCGGAATGCTGGTGATCGGTTTTCTGGCCGGGTGGATCGCCGAGCGCACGATGAACCGTCAGCACAGTTTTCTGACGAATATCCTGGTTGGCATTGCCGGCTCGTTTGTCGGCGGAACACTAGCCGGCTTGCTTAACGTCCACGTGTACGGTTTCCTCGGCAATCTGATCGTCGCCATTTGCGGCGCGATCCTCATCCTATGGCTGTTTGGGCGCTCGCAGCCGCGTGTTCCTCCGCAGGCCCCGCAGAGATAATATGGTCACTGTCCTCGATACTCTTGCAAAATCTCGGCCGCGCCATCCGGAAAAGGCCCATCGGCCGGACCAGGAGGTGCTGCGCAAGCCCGAATGGATACGTGTGAAGGCACCGGTCTCGCGCGGCTATCAGGAAACGCGCGACATTGTGCGATCGCACAACCTAGTCACCGTCTGCGAAGAGGCCGGCTGCCCCAACATCGGCGAGTGCTGGGACAAGAAGCACGCCACCTTCATGATCATGGGCGAGATCTGCACGCGCGCGTGCGCGTTTTGCAACGTCGCCACGGGCTTGCCGGGACCGCTCGATAAGACCGAACCCGGCAACGTTGCCCAGGCTGTCGCAAAGATGGGCCTCAGCCATGTTGTCGTCACCTCGGTTGATCGTGATGACCTCGATGACGGCGGTGCTCGCCATTTTGCAGAGGTCATCCACGCCATCCGCAGCACTTCGCCGGAAACGACCATCGAGGTGCTTACACCCGACTTCCTGCGCAAGGACGGCGCGCTCGAGATTGTCGTCGAAGCCAAACCCGACGTTTTCAATCACAATCTGGAGACGGTGCCCTCGAACTACCTGACCGTCAGGCCGGGTGCCCGCTATTTCCATTCGATACGGCTTCTGCAGCGGGTAAAGGAACTCGACACTTCGATGTTCACCAAGTCTGGCATCATGGTCGGGCTCGGCGAGGAGCGGAACGAGGTGGTCCAGCTGATGGACGATCTTCGCAGTGCCGACGTCGACTTCATCACCATCGGGCAGTATCTGCAGCCGTCCAGGAAGCATCATCCGGTGAAGAAGTTCGTCACGCCGGAGGAATTCAAGTCCTACGAGACGATCGCCTACACCAAGGGCTTCCTGCTGGTCTCGTCGAGTCCGCTGACGCGCTCGTCGCATCACGCCGGCGACGATTTCGCACGGCTGCGCGCCGCACGCGAAGCGCAGCTCAAGAAGCGCGATTAGCTAGCGATTTCATGCCGCAGTTTGAAACGACGCGCCGCGTGGGACATCCCCCCGACAAGATGTTCGCGCTGGTCGCGGATGTCGAGAAATACCCTGAGTTCCTGCCACTTTGCACCGGCCTCACTGTCCGTTCGCGCAAGGAGAAGGATGGCCGCACGCTTCTCGTCGCAGACATGAGTGTCGGCTACAAGGCGATCCGCGAGAGCTTCACCACGCAAGTCTTCCTCAGGCCGGACGAACGGCTGATCGATGTGAAATACATCGATGGACCGTTCAAATATCTGCAGAATCATTGGCGATTCGATCCAGCGCCGGATGGCGGCACAGAGGTTCACTTCTTCATCGACTATGAATTCAAGAGCCGTATTCTCAGCGCTGTGATGGGCTCGATGTTCGACCGCGCCTTCCGAATGTTTTCCGATGCGTTCGAGAAGCGTGCCAACGTGGTCTACGGCCCGCCGGCCTGATCGGTAAGTGCAGCGAGCGCCATCTCGAGCGCAGTCCTGACGGACTCGGCGCGGATGAAGGCACGGCCATTATCCTCGAACAACCGCCGCTCGGCAGCCGTATCCCGGCCCTTCATCGCCAGTCCGAACCAGACGAGGCCGACCGGCTTTTCCACCGAACCGCCGCCGGGGCCGGCAACACCGGTCACGGAGAGTGCGATTCCCGCTCTGGAGCGCGCAAGTGCGCCCGCCGCCATTTCTTTTGCGGTCTCGCCCGAAACGGCGCCAAAGGCATCAAGTGTTGCCTTTGAGACGCCGATCATCTCCATTTTTGCTTCGTTGGAATATGTGACGAAGCCGCGATCGACGACATCCGACGACCCAGCAATGTCGGTAAGCGCAGCAGCGATCATGCCGCCGGTGCAGGACTCGGCTGTGGCCAGCATGACGCCATGTGCGCGGCAAGCCTCCAGAACCTGGCGTGCTAGCACTTCGAATGTGCCAGCCGCGGCAATCATTCCGGCAGGCTCCCGGGATAGACGACGCTCGCCGTAGCGATCGCGGCAATCCCTTCCTCGCGGCCGACGAAGCCCAGCCGTTCGTTGGTGGTCGCCTTCACCGAGATGCGCTCGGCTGCAATGGCCAGCATTTCGGCCAAGACAGCAGCCATCGCCGCGCGATGCGGGCCGATCTTCGGCATCTCCGCAATCAGGGTAATGTCGACATTGGCGATACGGCCGCCGTGCTCGCGCACCAGCCTTGCTGCATGCTCGACGAAAAGCCTCGAAGCCGCACCGCGCCATTGCGGATCGGACGGCGGAAAATGGGTGCCGATATCGCCTGCGCCGCATGTCGCGAGCAGCGCGTCGGTGAGCGCGTGCAGGGCGACATCGGCATCGGAATGGCCACAGAGTTTCTTCGAATGCGGAATGGCTATCCCACAGAGCGTCACGTGATCGCCGGCCTCGAAGGAATGCACGTCGTAACCGTTGCCGGTGCGAACATCGGGGAACATCGCGCCCGAAAGCCTTTGGTCGGCCATCTGAATGTCTCTTGCCCAGGTCAGCTTTATGTTCTCCGGCTCGCCTTGGACGATCCTTACAGGCATTTTAGCCCATTCAGCGATCGCTGCGTCATCGGTAAATCCGGCTTTTCCGGCGCGATGCGCCTTCTGATGGGCCGCGTTTATCGGCCAGAACGGGAACCCTTGAGGCGTCTGGGCTGCGTAGAGATTCTCGCGGGAGACGGTCGCCGCGACGGTCGCTGCTCCATCCGCTCGCTTCAGCGTCTCCGCGATGGGCAATGCAGGCAAAGCTGCTTCGCGCTCGCCTATTCCTTCAATGACACGATGGATCAGGGCCGCATCCACGAACGGCCTGCAGGCATCGTGAATAAGCACTTTCTCGGGCGCCGCTTCGCGGAGTGCCGAAAGCCCAAGTCGCACCGAGTCCTGTCGAGTGGCGCCGCCCTCGACCGCGATCAGGTTATTCGCCAGGCCACCGACCGCCTCCACGAAAAGTTCGTGGTCGTCCGGGTGGATCGTGACCACGATCGGCCCGACGGAAGGATGTTTCCGGAATGCTTCGATGGTTCGCGCGATCACCGGCTTCCCCCCGATCTTGCGATATTGCTTCGGGCCATCGGACGGTCGCCCGGCGCGTTCGCCGCGGCCGGCCGCGACGATCACGACACCTACGGTCGCATGCGAGGCACCTGGCGATCGAGAGGTAGTTTCATCCATGGCCGAGGTCTAATCGGCCGTTTGACCGAATGCCAGCCTAAACCCGGTTTGGCCGTATTTGCCGCGACTTGGCGGTTGCACGCCCCGCAGTTTGTGGCTACAGAATGAGCAGTTAAATGAATTGCTCTGTTTTTGTGCATGCCCGAACTGGCTAAATTGGCGCGGCCGCTCGACATAGGCGGGGTCGCGATTAGGAACCGGGTTTTCCTGGCGCCGATGTCAGGCATCACAGACGAGCCGTTCCGTCGTCGCGCCTATGCCCATGGCGCTGGCCTCGTCGTCTCCGAAATGGTGGCGAGCGGCGAGCTCGCAAAAGGCAGGGCAGGGGCCGGAACACGTATCAGGCATTCCGGGCTGCCGGTACATATGGTTCAGCTCGCCGGGCGCGAGGCGGACCATATGGCGGAGGCTGCGCGAATCGCGGAAGGCGAGGGCGCCGACATCATCGACATCAACATGGGCTGTCCGGCAAAGAAGGTGACGGGCGGCTATTCCGGATCGGCGCTGATGCGTAACCTCGACCATGCCGTTTCCTTGATCGATGCGGTGATCGGCGCAGTCAGCGTGCCGGTGACGGTGAAGATGCGCCTCGGCTGGGACGAGATGACGCTGAATGCGCCAACGCTGGCGCGTCGCGCCGAGCAGTCCGGCGTCAGCATGGTCACGGTCCACGGACGCACGCGCTGCCAGTTTTACCAGGGCAAGGCAGATTGGCGGGCCATTGCCCGAGTGAAGCAGGCAGTATCGATCCCGGTCGTCGCCAACGGTGACGTCGCGTCGCCCGCCGATGCAGCAGAAATTCTCGACAAGTCGGGGGCTGATGCAGTGATGGTCGGCCGCGCGCATTACGGCGCACCTTGGACCGCGGGCGCGATCGCCGGAGCCGCCTCGGGGAGCTCAGGCGAGCCGATGCCACACGGTCAGTTCGCGCTCGCAGACTACGTCGTTGCGCATTACGAGGACATGCTATCGCTCTACGGCGTCGAGAGCGGGTTGAGACAGGCGCGCAAGCACCTCGGCTGGTATCTGGAGCGCCGGGCCCCTGCGACCTCGGCCGAACTGCGCAAGACTGCACTCACCTCGACCGAGCCGAGGATCGTCGTCTCCGCACTGCGTCAAGCCTTGATTGCTGAGACCGCGCAACCGTTTAGGGAAGTTGCATGAAGCTGGATCAAAGGCAGGCATCGGCGGCAATCGACCCCGCACGCATCGTGCTCGACACGATCCGCCGGCCGGTGATCATGATCGGCCCCGACGGGCGGATTGTCTTTGCCAATGCGGATGCGGAGGATTTCTTCCGCTCGAGCGCGCCCATCCTTGCCAAGTGCACGCTTGCCCGGTTTGTGCCGTTCGGCAGTCCGCTGCTGGCGTTGATCGATCAGGTGCGCGAGCGCCAGACTCCTGTCAACGAATACCGAGTCGACATCTCTTCACCGCGCATTGGGCTGGAGAAGGTCGTCGACATCTATGTCGCTCCCGTGCCGGAACTGCCAGGCTCCGTCGTCGTGATGTTTCAGGAACGCTCGATGGCGGACAAGATCGATCGCCAGATGACGCATCGCGGCGCGGCCCGTTCCGTTACCGGCCTTGCAGCCATGCTTGCGCATGAGATCAAAAACCCGCTTTCCGGCATTCGCGGCGCTGCCCAGCTTCTGGAATCGGGACTAAGCGATGAAGACCGCGCGCTGACCCGCCTCATTACGGACGAGACCGACCGCATCGTCTCTTTGGTCGACCGCATGGAGATCTTTTCAGACGAGCGGCCGATCGAGCGCTATCCGGTCAACATCCACATCGTGCTCGATCATGTGAAAGCCATCGCCAAGAATGGGTTTGCGAGGCGCATCAAGATCCTGGAGGATTATGACCCGTCGCTCCCGCCCGTCTATGCCAATCGCGACCAGCTCGTTCAGGTCTTCCTCAATCTGGTTAAGAACGCGGCCGAGGCGATAGGCTCTGATCCGCAAGGCGAGATCACCCTGTCGACGGCCTTCCGGCCCGGCATCCGTGTAGCGGTTCCTGGCAGCCAGGATCGCGTGTCTTTGCCGCTCGAATTCTGCGTGCGCGACAACGGGCCCGGCGTGTCGGAGGATATACTGCCGATCCTGTTCGACCCCTTCATAACCACCAAGCCGAACGGCTCGGGTCTCGGGCTTGCCCTTGTAGCCAAGATCGTCGGCGAACACGGCGGCATCATCGAATGCGATTCCCCGCCGAGCGGCACGACATTTCGCATCCTGATGCCCGCCTGGAAGCAGACAGCCGACGTCGACTCTGAATCGGGAGCCAAGCCATGACTGCGCGCGGCAATATCCTCGTCGCCGACGACGATGCGGCGATCCGTACAGTTCTCAACCAGGCGCTGACGCGCGTCGGCCACGACGTCCGCGTCACCTCCAACGCCTCGACATTGTGGCGCTGGGTCGCCGCCGGCGAAGGCGATCTCGTGATTACCGATGTCGTCATGCCCGACGAGAACGCTTTCGACATGTTGCCCCGCATCAAGAAGGCACGGCCGGAACTGCCGGTCATCGTCATGAGTGCGCAGAACACGTTCATGACGGCGATTCGTGCCTCCGAAACAGGGGCTTACGAGTATTTGCCGAAGCCCTTCGACCTCACTGAACTCATCAATATCGTCAACCGCGCGCTCGCCGAGCCGAAGCGGCCGCAGATCGATCGCCACGACGACGAGCAGCCCGAATCGATGCCGCTCGTCGGCCGATCGCCGGCGATGCAGGACATCTATCGGATGCTCGCACGCATGATGCAGACGGACCTCACCGTAATGATTTCCGGCGAGTCCGGCACGGGCAAGGAGCTGGTTGCGCGCGCTTTGCACGAATATGGGCGCCGCAGGAACGGCCCATTCGTTGCCATCAACATGGCGGCAATTCCGCGCGACCTGATCGAATCGGAACTGTTCGGACATGAGAAGGGCGCCTTCACCGGCGCGCAGCAGCGATCGACCGGCCGCTTCGAGCAGGCCGAGGGGGGCACGCTTTTCCTCGATGAGATCGGTGACATGCCGATGGAAGCGCAGACGCGCCTGCTGCGCGTGCTGCAACAGGGGGAATACACGACCGTCGGAGGCCGCACTCCCATCAAGACCGACGTACGCATCGTCGCGGCTACCAACAAGGATCTGCGCACGCTCATAAACCAGGGCCTGTTTCGTGAGGACCTGTTTTATCGCCTGAACGTCGTGCCGCTCCGCCTGCCGCCCTTACGGGAGCGTTCCGAGGACATTCCGGACCTTGTTCGCCACTTCTTCAAGCAGGGCGAGAGCGCCGGGCTGCAGACCAAGCGCATTTCGCCCGCCGGCATCGAACTGATGAAGCATTATCCATGGCCGGGCAACGTGCGCGAGCTGGAGAATCTGATCCGTCGTCTGGCCGCGCTCTATGCTCAGGACGAGATTTCTGCCGAGATCATCGAAGCCGAGCTGAAGACAAGCGATGTGCCGGTGCAGGGCGGAGGGGGGCTGCTCCCCGAAGACCTGTCGATAACGCAGGCAGTCGAGCACTTTCTGCAGCGCTATTTCGCATCGTTCGGCGGCGAGCTGCCGCCATCCGGGCTCTATCAGCGCGTCCTCGCCGAGGTCGAGTACCCGCTGGTGCTCGCCTCGATGACCGCTACCCGCGGCAACCAAATCAAGGCGGCCGATCTGTTGGGTCTCAACCGCAACACGTTGCGCAAGAAGATCCGCGAGCTCGGCGTCAACGTATACCGCGCCTCGAAACAGCCCTGATCCACTGTATTTCATTTCCTCATATATCGAGGAATGTTGCACAATCGCCACAATGCGTTGCATACATCCAACGCATTTCTGGGCTTTTCAGGGCCGATGGCGACCGAAACGATTCTGGCAACGTCGAATTACAATGACCCGGCGCCCATAGAGGGGCGCCGTTTGCTCGCTTTGACCGGCGTGCTGGCGATCGTCGGCGCGCTCATCAGCGCGGCTGTGTCATTCGCTATCCTGGTCGGCGTTACGCCCATCACGCCCGACATCACGACGACGCTGGCGCTGATCGCGATCAATGCGGGCTTCGTTCTCCTGTTGATCGGGCTGATCGGCCGCGAGATCCACCGCATCTACCTTGCCCGCCGCCGCGGCAAGGCGGCCTCGCGGCTACATGTCCGCATTGTCACCATGTTCGCGCTGGTCGCCGCCATTCCGGCGATCATGGTGGCCGTCGTCGCTTCGATCACGCTCGATATCGGCCTCGACCGCTGGTTCGAGATCAGGACGAAGACGATCATCAGCTCGTCGCTGTCGATCGCTGACGCGTATGTGCAGGAGAACGCCCGCAACCTGCAGGGCACGACACTGTCGATGGCTTACGACCTCGACCAGGCTCGCCCCGTCTACAATCTCGACCGCACCGGCTTTCGCGAACTGATGTCCCAGCAGGCACTCGGCCGCAATCTCGCCCATGCCGCCCTCATCAACGAAGACGGCTCGGTCATCATGGCGGCCAAGACGAATGCGGAATTCGAAATGCCGCAGGCGCCGCCCCAGTGGGTTCAATCCGCGGAAGGCGGGCAGCCTGTGCTGATCGCGCCCGACCGGCGCAATCTGGTCGGTGTGATCGTCAAGATGCGCGAAATTCCCGACGCCTACCTCTATACGATCCGTCTCGTCGATCCGGAGGTCATCAAGGCGCGCCAGATCGTTACCGCCAACACCGACGAGTATCGCGGCCTCGAACGCAATAGAGGAGCGACCCAGGTCGCGTTCGGGCTGCTTTATCTTGGCCTGACCCTGATAATCGTGCTGTCGGCCATCTGGACCGGCATAGCCGTGGCCGACAGGCTGGTGAGGCCGATCCGTCAGCTGATCGGTGCTGCCGACGAGGTGGCGACCGGCAATCTGGACGTGACGGTGCCTGTGCGGGCGTCGGATGGCGACGTCGCCTCGCTCGGCGACACCTTCAACAAGATGCTGCACGAGCTGAAGTCGCAGCGAAACGAGATCCTGGAGGCCAAGGACCTGATCGACGAGCGCCGCCGCTTCTCGGAGGCGGTGCTTGCGGGCGTTACGGCTGGCGTGATCGGTGTCGATTCCACCGGCACCATCACCATCGTCAACCGGTCGGCTGAAGCGATGCTGGCGATCAAGGGCGCGCAAGCGGTTGGCCGCAACCTCTCGGCCGTGTTGCCGCATGTCGGCCGCGTCTTTGAGATCGGCCGCAATTCCGGCCGCGAAGTCTATCGCGAGCAGGTGACCTTCTTCCGCGCCGGCGCGGAGCGCACATTCAATGTGCAGATCACGATCGAGGAATCGGAAGACGAATTCGAGGAGAATTCCTACGTCGTTACCGTCGATGACATCACGGATCTCGTCCAGGCGCAGCGCTCCTCCGCTTGGGCCGATGTCGCGCGTCGCATTGCCCACGAGATCAAGAATCCGCTGACGCCGATCCAGCTGTCGGCGGAACGCATCCGCCGTCGCTACGGCAAGGTCATTACCGAGGATCGTGAGGTCTTCGACCAGTGCACCAATACCATCATCCGCCAGGTTGCGGATATCGGCCGCATGGTCGACGAATTCTCTGCATTCGCGCGCATGCCGAAGCCGGACATGCAGAAAATGGATCTGCGCGAGGCGCTGCGCGAGGCTTCGTTCCTGGTCGAGGTGAGCCGCGCCGATATCGCTTTCGAGCGAGATTTCGGCAATGTTCCGCTGATGGGCACGTTCGACAGCCGGTTGATGGGACAGGCCTTCGGCAATCTCATCAAGAACGCCGCCGAGGCGATCGAAGCTGCTGAGCGCGAGACTGGCGAAAGCGGCGTGATCCGCATCATCGCCCGCCCTGAAGGCGACACCATCCGCGTGGACGTGATCGACAATGGCAAGGGCCTGCCGCGCGAAAACCGGCAGCGCCTGCTCGAGCCTTACATGACAACACGCGAAAAGGGCACGGGGCTCGGCCTCGCAATCGTCAAGAAGATCGTCGAGGACCATGGCGGCCATCTGGAGCTCAACGACGCTCCGGCGGATTTCCACGGTGGCCGTGGCGCGATGATTTCCATGTTCCTGCCAATGGGGCAGGGCACCTTACCTGCTGCCGGTGATTCGAAGGCGGCTAAAGAAAGAGAAACTGAAAAGGTCGGTAATGGCGTCTGACATATTGATCGTCGACGATGAAGAGGACATCCGCGAACTCGTCGCCGGCATTTTGAGCGATGAGGGGCACGAGACACGCACGGCACGCGATAGCGATTCGGCACTTGCCGCAATCGCCGACCGTGTGCCGCGTCTCATCTTTCTCGACATTTGGCTGCAAGGCTCGAAGCTCGACGGGCTAGCGCTCCTTGACCAGATCAAGGTCATGCATCCGCATCTGCCGGTCGTCATGATCTCCGGCCATGGCACGATCGAGACGGCGGTTTCGGCAATCAAGCGGGGCGCCTACGACTTCATCGAGAAGCCGTTCAAGGCCGACCGGCTGATCCTGATTGCCGAGCGGGCGCTCGAAACGTCGAAACTCAAGCGCGAGGTGCTCGATCTGAAGCAACGCAGCGGGGAAAGCTTCGATCTCATCGGCATGTCGGCGGCGATGAACCAGCTCCGCCAGACGATCGAACGCGTCGCCCCGACCAACAGCCGCATCATGATCGTCGGTCCATCCGGTTCGGGCAAAGAGATGGTCGCTCGTGCGATCCATGCGGCGTCGGCCCGCAAGACCGGTCCCTTCGTCACGCTGAATGCCGCAACGATCACGCCCGAGCGCATGGAAATCGAGCTGTTCGGCACCGAATCGAATGGCGGCGAACGCAAGGTCGGCGCGCTGGAGGAAGCGCATCGGGGAACGCTCTATCTCGACGAAGTCGCCGATATGCCACGCGACACGCAGAGCAAAATCCTGCGTGTGCTCGTCGACCAGCAATTCGAGCGGGTCGGTGGCACCAAGCGCGTCAAGGTCGACGTCCGGATCATCTCGTCAACCGCGCAGAACCTGGAAGGCATGATCGCCGAAGGTCGCTTCCGCGAGGACCTCTATCATCGGCTTGCCGTGGTCCCGGTGATCGTGCCGGGACTTTCCGAGCGCCGCGAGGACATTCCCTATCTGGTCGACCACTTCATGCGTCAGGTCGCGCGCCAATCCGGCATAAAGGTGCGCCGCATCGGGGATGACGCGCTCGCCGTGCTGCAGGCGCATAACTGGCCGGGCAACATCCGCCAGCTGCGCAACAATATCGAACGGCTGATGATTCTGGCCCGCGGCGACGACGTCGAGGCGCCGATCAGCGCCGACCGGCTGCCGGCGGAAATCGGTGACGTGATGCCGCGCACGCCCAGCCAATCGGACCAGCACATCATGGCACTGCCGCTGCGCGAGGCACGCGAGCTCTTCGAAAAGGAATATCTGATAGCCCAGATCAACCGATTCGGCGGCAATATCTCCCGCACGGCCGAGTTCATCGGCATGGAGCGATCGGCGCTTCACCGGAAGTTGAAGTCGCTCGGGGTCTAGCGTGCCGAACCGAAGGACCGCGTCAGCGGACCTTCGTAGCGGTTCTCGGAGAAATCCGATTTAGAGCGGCGTAGCGATCCTGCCTGGATGCAACGCCGCTCTAAGGAAGTCCCCCGGCGAGCCCTCATTACCTGAACCAGCGAGGCCGATCTTGCGTCTGCAACTTATCCGGAACGCCACGTTGAAGCTCGACTACGGCGGGGCAACGATTCTGATCGACCCTTATCTTGCGCCGCAGCACAGCCTGCCTTCCTACACCGGCAGATCGCCAAACCCGCTTGTGGACCTGCCGGTTGCCATCGACGCGATAATGGCCGGGGTCGAACTGGTCGTCGTTTCGCACCTCCATTCCGATCATTTCGATTCGGTTGCCAAGCAGATCGTTCCGAAGGGCTTGCCGCTGATCTGTCAGCCTGGCGACGAGGAGACTATTCGAAATGCCGGTTTCACTGACGTCACGCCACTCGTCGGCGACCTTGCATGGAATGGCGTGAGCTTCACGCGATGCGAAGGGAGCCACGGCCTTGGGCAGGTCGTTGAGAAGATGGGACCGGTCATGGGATTCGTGCTGCGAGCACCTGGCGAGCCCACCGTCTATTGGGCAGGTGATACTGTGCTTTATCCGCCCGTGAGGGAGACGATCCGCCAGGTCAAGCCTGACTTCATCGTCACGCACTCTTGCGGTGCGCTCTGGGATGGCGATCCGATTGTGATGGATGCCGCAGAAACGGTTGAGGTTTGTCGCATCGCACCTGCCGGCGCGATCGTGATTGCGACCCACATGGAAGCGCTCGACCATGCCACGGTGGACCGGCAGGCTTTGCGCGATGCAGCGACTGCCGCAGGCATCACGGCACGCCTGCGCATCCCCGCCGATGGCGAGACGCTGTCGTTTTGAATCGCTGTCCTTTGGAACAGCGACAAGATTCAGACTAGCAGGCGATTGCCTTGCTCGACTGTAATCCGTCAAATCTCCGGGTTGAGAGAGAATCACCAAACGGGAAGGCCCCATGCCGCGCATTGCCTATGTGAATGGCCGTTATGTTCGCCACGCCGATGCGGTCGTGCATGTCGAGGATCGGGGCTACCAATTCGCCGACGGCGTCTATGAGGTCTGCGAGGTGGCGCGTGGTTTCATCGTGGACATGACCCGCCATCTCGACCGTCTCAACCGTTCCCTTGGCGAGCTCGACATCGCCTGGCCAATGTCGCGCAAGGCTCTGGAGACCGTGATGCGCGAGGTGGTGCGGCGCAACCGTGTGATGAACGGCATGGTTTACCTGCAGGTGACCCGCGGCGTGGCCCCTCGCGACCACGTCTTCCCTGTAGCAGCGCGGCCTGCGGTCGTTATAACTGCCAAGCGCATCGATCCGGCAGTGGTGCACAAGCGCGCCGAGGGCGGGCTGAAGGTGATCACAGTGCCCGAAAACCGGTGGGACCGCGTCGATATCAAGAGCATCGGTTTGCTGCCCAACGTGCTGGCAAAGCAGAAGGCCAAGGTCGCTGGCGCGCATGAAGCGTGGTTTATCGATCCCGACGGCACGGTGAAGGAAGGAGCTTCGACCAACGCATGGATCGTGACGATGGAAGGCAAGCTCGTCACCCGCCCGGCCGATCACGGCATCCTGCGTGGTATCACCCGCACCACCCTGTTCGACGTCGCGGGGAAGTTGGGGTTGGAAATCGAAGAGCGTGGTTTCACTGTCGCAGAGGCGAAGGCGGCGCGCGAAGCTTTCATAACCGCGGCCACTACCGTGGTGATGCCGATCGTGGAGATCGATGGAGAATCTGTAGCCAATGGCCACCCTGGCTCTGTCGCCATGTCGCTTCGCCAGGCCTTTTTTGACGTTGCGGAAAAAACACGGGCCTGATAACCGCTTTTAGTGAGGGGATGCTGAATTGTCCCGCTCCGGCACAGGTCACGGAGTAAGGCGTGTTTGTGTGTGCTTGACACTGGCAATTTATTTTGGCGCTACTAAATCTGGCGCATAGGGGACGGCGAAAGAAAAACAATGGCGGAGAGATCGCAGAACCTTCAGGACCTGTTCCTGAATTCCGTACGTAAAAGCAAGAACCCGCTCACGATCTTCCTGATCAATGGGGTCAAATTGACCGGTGTCGTGACTTCGTTCGACAATTTCTGCGTGCTCTTGCGCCGCGACGGGCATTCGCAGCTCGTCTACAAACATGCCATCTCCACCATCATGCCGAGCCAGCCGGTTCAGATGTTTGATGGTGAGGAAGGCAGTCGGGAATCCTGATTGGTTAGAGAAAAGCGCGCCGGCGAGAGGCCGGAGAGCACAACAAGACCGGAATCGGGGCAGGAGGGAGCCCCGGGAACGAGCGGTCGCGCGATTGTTGTCGTTCCGGTGCTGACCCGGCAGCCGCGCAGCGAGGAGGATCCTTCGCGCCCACGTCTCAGCCGCTCGCCCCGGGCCAGGCTCGACGAGGCAGTCGGCCTTGCGCTTGCGATCGATCTGGAACCGGTTCACACCGAAATCGTCATGATCGCCGATCCGCGGCCGGCAACCTTGATCGGCACCGGCAAGCTCGACGAGCTCGCAAACATCGTTCGCGACAAAAAGGCAGAGCTTGTCGTCGTCGACCACCCGCTCACGCCGGTGCAGCAGCGCAATCTCGAGAAGGCGCTCAACGCCAAAGTCCTCGACCGCACCGGGCTTATCCTGGAAATCTTCGGTGAGCGGGCGCGTACCAAGGAAGGCGCGTTGCAGGTCGAGCTCGCGCATCTCAATTACCAGCGCGGCCGCCTCGTGCGTTCATGGACGCACTTGGAACGCCAGCGCGGCGGTGCAGGGTTCCTGGGCGGCCCTGGTGAAACGCAGATCGAAGCCGACCGCCGTATTCTCCAGGACAAGATCGTCAAGCTGAAGCGTGAGCTGGAGACGGTCCGGCGCACGCGCGACCTTCATCGCGCCAAGCGCAAGAAAGTGCCATTTCCGGTCGTTGCGATCGTCGGTTACACCAACGCGGGCAAGTCGACACTGTTCAACCGCCTCACCGGGGCGGGCGTCCTCGCTGAGGACATGCTGTTTGCCACCCTCGACCCGACGCTCCGGCGTGTGCGGCTGCCGCACGGCACAACGGTCATTCTTTCCGATACTGTCGGTTTCATCTCGGATCTGCCGACACATCTGATCGCAGCCTTTCGGGCGACGCTGGAGGAGGTGGTCGAGGCGGATCTCGTCCTGCATCTGCGCGACATTTCCGACCCCGATACGTCCGCTCAAGCGGAAGATGTGGAGGCGATCCTCGCCGACCTCGGCGTTGATGCTTCGGACGAGACTCGGGTAATCGAGGTCTGGAACAAGGTCGATCTGATCGACGAGGCCAATCGCGAGCGGCTGCTCGCCGAGAGTGCCGACCCCGCAAAGGGGCCGCCGGTCGCGATTTCCGCCGTGACGGGCGAGGGAATTCCCGCCCTTGTCGAGATGATCGAGACGCGCCTTGCCGGCGCGCTCGAACTCGCGACCTTTGACGTCCCGCCGCAGCAATTCGGCCTGATCGACTGGCTCTATCGCAATGGCGATGTGCGGCGCAGGGTCGACAATGAAGACGGCAGCGTCACGATGACGATGCTCGTAACGCAAGCCGCAAAGCAAGAAATAGAACGGCGGCTCTATTTGCGAAAAGCCGCGGAATAGACGCGCTCGGTTTAAATATTGCATGTGGAGGTGGTATTCGGCCGCACCCCGGTTGTAGTTGTAATCTATTGTACATACAAGCAGCCGTAGGGTCCCGTCAGCATCCCAACGAGGACAGATCAAACTACAACATCAAATCAAAACAAAGAATTAGAGTAGGACATTGATCCAATTCAGCCTTTTCCAGGCGGCGTTGCTCTAATCATGGGAAGACGGCCGCGAACCCTATTCGGCTGCCTTCGCCCGCTGCCAAAGCTCCTCCATTTCGTCTAGGCTCGCCGCCTCCAGGCTGCTGCCGTTCTCCTCGAGCGCGCGCTGAACGGCATGCAGCCTTGTGCGGAACTTCTCGTTGGTGCCGCGCAACGCCTTCTCCGGGTCTATCTTCAGGTGGCGGCCAAAATTGACAAGCGCGAAGAGCACGTCGCCGAACTCGTCCTCGACATCGGCACTGAACCCGCTATCGATCGCCTCACGCAATTCGCCGATCTCTTCCTCGATCTTGTCGAGGATCGGTTTGGCGTCCTTCCAGTCGAAGCCGACCGTAGCTGCTTTTTCCTGAAGCTTCAGCGCGCGCGTCAGGGCAGGGTGGGCGACCGGCACGCTATCCAGATAGCCGGCGCCGTGATCTTCGGGGGCGAGTCCTGCGGCAATTCGAGCTGCGCGCTTCGCCGCCTTCTCCTCGGCCTTGACTTTCTCCCACATTCCCTTGGCCATGCCTGCACCGCGTGCAGCCTCGTCGCCAAACACGTGTGGATGCCGCCGGATCATCTTTTCCGTGATCGCCTGGACGACCGCGCCGAAATCGAATGCGCCTTGCTCTTCGGCCATGCGCGCGTGGTAGACGACCTGCAGCAGGAGGTCGCCAAGCTCGTCACGCAGGTCGACAAGGTCGTTGCGAGCGATCGCGTCGGCGACCTCATAGGCCTCCTCGAGCGTATAAGGCGCAATGGTCTCGAAGTTCTGTTCGAGATCCCATGGACAGCCGGTGACTGGCGTTCTCAACGCCGCCATGATTTCGATCAGTCGGGATATGTCGCGGGAAGGTTTCATAGTTCAAGTCTATAGCTGCGAGCAGCAAAGCCAAGGGCGGCCGGTATCGCTCCAGCCTTGTCCACAGAACGAGTTTGGCGGGCAATGCAAAGGGTCCAACGGATTCCGACGTGGTCCGGTTGCACAGGTTCGGGTAAGTGTGTCGCCGCCGTCACGTGGCGCGGACGGCTAAAGACGTTGAACTGTTCAGCGGCCAGAGGGCGCCCCCAGAGCGCGCAGGCTTTGGAGTCTAAGCCTGGTTGGCCGCCGCGGCGGCCGCGAGCTCGGCATCCTGCTTCATCTTCATGACCTGCTGGGCCGCAGCAGCGCTTTCCTGCCCACCCTCTACATGAACCGTAGGAACCGCCATCTTGATGCCGTTCTCCTCGAAGGCCTTCTTGATCATCACGTAAGCGCGCCGCTTGATCGGGAATTGCGTGGCAGGTTTGGTCATCATCTTCATTTTCAGTTCAATGGCGAAGTCGCCGAAATTCTCGATGCCCTGCATCTTCAGGGGCTCGATGATGTCGGCCGCGAATTCGGGATCCTGCGCGAGCTCCTGGCCGATCTTCTTGACCAGCTTGCGTGCCAGTTCGACATCGGAATCGTAGGTGACGCCGATCGTCATCTTCTCGATCGCCCAGTCGCGGCTCATGTTCTGCACCGCGCCCAGCTGACCGAAAGGCACGGTGTAGATGGGGCCACGATGGTGGCGGAGCCGTACAGAGCGGAGGCTGAAGGATTCTACCGTGCCCTTGTAGGACCCACTCTGGATATACTCGCCGACGCGGAAGGCGTCATCGAGCATGTAGAAAACCCCGCTCAATATGTCCTTGACCAAGGTCTGCGCGCCGAAGCCGATCGCCACGCCTAAGATGCCGGCGCTGGCGATCAGTGGACCGATCTGCACGCCGAGACCTGAAAGTATCGTCAGCAGGGCGACCCCGATGATGAACGCGGCCAGAACATTCCGGAAAATCGGCAGGAGGGTCCGCAACCTGCCGGCGCGGGCGATCTCATCGGGATTGCCGCCCGCGTGAGCCGCGAGATCCATCCTGTATGCGATCAACGCCTTCGACAGTTGCCACAGCAGATCGGCGATCAGCAGGATTATTACCGTGTTGGCCAGCCCACTTGCCAACCGCTCATTCAACTGGCTTCCAGCCAGGGCCAGTGCGCTGAAGCTTGACACATAGACCAGCCAGATGATCGCCGCCGCAATGACCAGCGCTCTGGCGCCTCGAACGGCGAGGACGTCGATCATTACGCCCACCGCGCCTGCGGGCTTCACGGGGTCGACCACAGCAGAGACCGTCTTGCCCGTACCAGCGAGCAGCGATGGAAGGATGATGGCGTAGATGCCGAGCCACAGGAGCACTGTCGTTCCCGCCACCCATGCGACCCACAGGGCGACGAGGAAGAGCGTCAGCAGCATCCCTTTCATCCGCGAAACCGGCTTCCCCGGGCGGCCCCAGACAATTGCGATCGCGGTTCCGAGTATGCCGAGACCGAGCAGGTAAGCGATGAGCCGTGTCGAATCCGCAGAGAAGCCCACGGAAGGCATTAGGCTGACCAGAGCCCAGCCGAACAGAAGGAATGCCATCAGGACGCTTAGATGCCGGCCCCAGAACCGCGCCGAAGCATCGTCCATGGCAATCAACGGTTCAGCATCATTGGCCGCCGCAGTTTCGCTGGAGCCGCGGCCAAATTTGAGGAACAACGCGATCACTGCTCGCACGACCCGGAAGGCGATTGTCGCGAGCAGCAGCGTAACTACGATCTTCCTCAACAAAGGTGGCCAGTTGAACACCAGAAACAGTCCTAGCGAGGCGATCGAGAACGTCAGCAGGCCGGCAAATTCGGACGCGATTGCGCGTGCGACGGTTGCCTCCCCACCGCCTGCACTCTCCGCAGGACTGACAGCGCCTCGGTCAATCGGTCGCCTGGCCAACCGCTCGGCGCCGAACCCTACCGCAATCAGCACGGCGAGGATGGCGAGAACCGTGCCCGGCCGGCCGGAATTGACGTCAGTGGTGATCACCCCGGCCGCTTTGGAGACTTCGTCGGGGAGTCGCGGCACGGCGCTGACGAGCGCACCGAAGCGTTCGCGCATTACAGTTTCCCATGTCGAGAGCGCGTCCGCCATCGAGGATCCGGAACTCGGCTCCGCCTTTGCGGGCACTTTCGCTTCCAGCCACGCCTTGATCTGCGGATCCGACATCAATTGGAGAAACTGCTTTGCCTTTTCCGGCGAGATGTCCGGCGGCGCCTGTTGCGCCAGCGACGAACCTGCGAAAGTCACCAGGACAATCAAAGTTGCGCATTGCAGCAATCTGACAAGCTTACTTTTCATTGTGCTCGCTCCCGGCTTTGGCAGCACGGCTCCACGATCGCGCATGAGCCGAGTGCGGCTTGCCTCGTGCATTCTGCTTCGTCGTTATCGGCGCTGGGGCAATTGCCCAGCTAGCTCCTGATCTCCTTCCAGCCTCGCCAATTGGCTCGCCCGGGATAGGCTCGGCTCCGTCCACAGGCCCGGGAAACCAAACATCTCATCAAGGCATATTAGCGCTTCGCGTCGTTGCGATGGATCAATTTTCAACAACGACCGCGGCGTCTCACTGACGATCTTGGTGGAGCATTTTCACGCTTGGCACGCACGAGAAAAGCCGCACCGGTAATCAGTCGCGTGGCACAACAGGCGGTACATCCGGCGTATCAGCGACATGATGACCAATGCTTGCCCGCGCTCGTTCAGCGCTTCGGCGGTCGCTTGATAGGGATGATCCTCGCCAGCCGAAAACTGGTTCGAATCTCTTTTGCGAGGTCTTCGATCAGCTCCTCATATTCAGAACGACGCTCTGCCTGAACGGCTTTCGGCAATTGATCCACTGCCGCAAGAGCCTGCTCGGCAGCGGCAAGGTCGTCGCATATTCCTCGAAAATTCTCGTCGTCGGCCAATAATTCCCGGATCAACTGCAAGTGGCCCGGAAAGCGACGGATTGCCGCCCGCGGGCCATCGCCTCCGAGAAGATCGTCGCGTCGCGCTTTCATTCCTGGCCCATACCCGGAGCAGAGGAATATGCCCGAATTGCTGTGATGCCAGTATATTGCGTTAGATCAATGCGGAGACGTAAATTACGCGAATACACAGAAGCGGGCGGCAGAAAAAGTCCTGTCTCTGGAGGGAACAGCATGGCTGATGCGGCTGCTGTTCGCGGGAATGTTGCCGCCGAAGGATTGGCTCCCTGTACCGAAGCGGATATTCGCGGTCAGCTTGATCGGATTCTGTCGAGCCTCGAATTCGACGTGTCGGCACGCGCGCGCAAATTTTTCTCCTACGTCGTCGAAGAAACACTGGTCGGGCGAGCCGATCGCATAAAGGCCTATTCGATCGCGGTCGAGGTCTTCGGCCGTGACACCTCATTCGATGCGCAAACCGATCCGTCGGTTCGGATCGAGGCTGCTCGGATTCGGCGCGCGCTGGAGCGCTATTACTTCACGGCGGGGCGCGATGATCCGATCGTCATAACCATGCCGAAAGGCGGCTATGTCCCGGTATTCAACCGGCTCGAGCGCGAGCCGCAGGTTGAGGAAGCAGCCGCCGCGCTTGCCGATCAACCGGTCGCGCCGACGCGACCGAAGATCTCCCTGGCAGTGTGGTGCAGTCTGGCGATCCCAATTGTCATCGTCGCGCTCACCACCGGCTACCGTCTTTTGGCTTCCGAGATCAGGCAAGAAAGTCCAACAGTCTCTGCGACCAATGCCCAATCGGTGAAGCCGGACCTTCCGGGATTGCTGGTCGAGCCTTTCGAGGGCCTGTCCGGCACAACTGGATCGGCAATCGTCGCCCGTGGGCTGGCTGACGAGGTCGTCGGCCAGATCGCCAAGTTCAAGGATATTGTGGTGGTCGTCGGAGGAACGGAAGGCACCTCCGCTCCCCGAGGCAGCCAGCCGGTCCGCTACGTATTGCAAGGGAGCATCCGCATCGAGGACGACAAGCTACGCGTTACAGCGCGCCTCGTAGACCGGCCCGGCGGTTCCGTGGTGTGGGCCGACAGCTACGATAAGAGCCTCAAGGTGCACGAGCTTCTTGAGACCGAGACCGATATTGCCCGCAAAGTTGCAACTGCCATCGCACAGCCTTACGGCATCATCTTTCGGACAGACGCCGCCCGTTCGGTCGAGAGGCCGCCCGACGACTGGGAGGCCTATGCCTGCACACTTGCCTACTATGCTTATCGGGCCGATCTCCGACCGGAAACGCATCAGTCCGTCAAACAATGCCTCGAGCGCGCAGCCGAACGCTTCCCCAACTATGCGACCGCCTGGGCGCTGCTCTCGCTCACCTATCTCGACGAACAGCGCTTCCGCTATCGCATCAACGCGGATTCCACACCTCCGCTTGACCGGGCGCTGGACGCTGCGCGTCGCGCGGTCGATCTCGACCCGGACAATGTGAGGGGCCTACAGGCGGAAATGACCGCCCTTTTCTTCCACGGAGATGTTGACGAAGCTCTGAAGATCGGCGCGCAGGCGGTCTCGATCAATCCGAACGATACCGAGCTGGTGGGCGAGTATGGAATACGCCTGGCCATGTCCGGCCAATGGAAGCGCGGCAGCGAGTTGATCCTCGAGGTGCTCGACCGCAACCCGGGACCAATGGGATATTTCGAAACAGCACTGGCGTTTTCCTCCTATATGCAGCGCGACTATCGGTCGGCCGCGATGTGGATCCGAAAGGCGAACGTGCAGGCGAACCCCCTCTACCATGGCATCGCCGCCGCCATCTTCGGACAGCTCGGCGAGACCGCCGACGCTGCGGTCGAGCGCGATTGGCTTGTGAGGAATGCCCCCCAGCTTCTGCGAGAGGTTGGTCAGGAGTTGGCAACTCGCAATATCCCGCCCGGGGATCAGGCACACTTCGTCGACGGCCTTCGGAAAGCCGGCATACTGGTACCTGGGTTTTAACCCGTCGCACGCGGTCTCCAAGGGCACGCGCAGCCCTGTTACGACAGCCGAGCCCCCGAACTGCCCTGTTGGTTACCGTAATTTACGCCCCGGGCCGGCGGCACGGTTTTATAAGCGCCATCTAAAATGCGACAGGTGCGTGGGTTGGAACGGCGGAGCACAGCCAGCGGGTACCGATCACCTTGCCACCCGCTTAGCGAGGCCCGCCGACAATGGAGAAACGTCATGACAGCATCACGAGCATGGAGTGTCGCGGGGCTGGCCTTTGCGGTTTCGTTTGGTGCCGGTGCCTGCTTGATGTTGTCGCCGGCCCTGGCGGCCGACGACGACGCGGCCCAAATCCTCAAATCGATGTCGAACTATCTTGCGAGTGCCAAGACGATCTCGGCGACGTTCGATTCCGACATCGAGGTCATCACCCCCGAGATGGAGAAGATTCAATTCACCAGCTCGGGTACGTTGCTCTTGGACCGCCCCAACGAGATCCGCGCCACCAGGACCGGCGGCTATGTCGACGTCGAAATGCTCTTCGATGGCAAGACGCTCGTCGTCTATGGCAAGAACACCAACGGCTACGTGAAGATGGACCTGGCCGGTTCGGTCGACCACCTGATCGACTCGTTGTGCGAGCGTGGCCGGGCCTTGCCTGGGGCTGATCTCTTGCTGAGCAATGTCTACGACACTCTGATCGGCGACATAACCGATGCCAAGCACATCGGTCGCGGCGTGGTCGGTGGCGTCGAGTGCGGGCACTTGGCGTTTCGGCAGCACGACACCGATTGGCAGCTGTGGGTCGAGCTCGGGGAGAAGCCAATGCCCCGAAAGCTCGTGATCACCAGCAAAACCATAGCCGCGGCCCCCCAGTATTCGCTCGTGGTGAGGGACTGGAAGACGGACGTGCCGGTCGACGCGGCAGCCTTCACATTTAACCCGCCCAAGGGCGCGAAGGAGGTCGACGAGGCAGCGCTTGCCGATCTCGACGAGCTTCCACCGAGCGCACCGGCGAAAGGACAATAGTCATGACAAAATCAAGATTAATGCTCGTAGCGGCGGCACTTGCCGCGGCCATTACGGGCCTGTTCTGGAGCGGAGACAATATCCCCGGCTCCAGCTTTGTGAGCGAAGCTCAGGCAATCATCGGCAGGCCACTCACGCCGGTGAGCTACGCCGGGGTCGCACGGCGGACGGTCAGGCGGTGCGCGCGTGGGGTCTACTGTTAGATCCGCCGCTTCTTTAGACCCGCCGCTTCCCCGATGCGGCAGGCAACACCGACAGCAGTACCGTTCCCCGAACAAATCGGCAAGCTTTGCCGACCCTCGCAAGCGAGAGGAAGAATGAGGTGGGCCATGCTCGGAAAGACTCGGAAAGCAGCAGCCAAAATCCTCGCATCCTTGGCGGTGGTCCTATCCAGCGTGGCGGTGTCGGCGGCGCAGCAGGTCACCGGCACGCTTTGCTCGTCTGAAGGTGTATCGAGATTCGCATTGGTTGTTGCTGTTGCCGGCTTTCTGGGCGCGAGCGGTTCGGCCGTTGCCGAAAATGCCATCAAGGCACCCGCCCAGAAATCGATCGGTACGGCCAAGCAAGAGATCGTTCCGTCCCTGATCGTCATGAACTCCGACAGCGCCAGCCTGACCGGAACGACGCTGACGCTCAACGGCATTTCGCTCAACTCGATAATGTTCGCCGATCGCCCGGTACGCTCGGCCGGTCACGCCTTGACCAAGCATCTCCTGGAAGAGTGGGCGCCGGGCGGCGGATTCGAGAAAGATCCGCCGAATGCGACGGTTTCGGTGTTCGACAAGGAAGCGTCCGACGTCGAAGATGCTGTCCTGGTCCTCAAGGATCCGAAGCTCTCCGGCGACAAGCTCACCTTCACCGTAGACGTTCTTGAAAGCAACATCGCGAAGGCCGACGGGCCGGCATCGGTCTTCATCGACATCATAGGGCTGCCGCGCACGCCACTCTCGTTCGCCGGCGTCGCCCGTCGCACCGCTTTTCGCGGCGCCTGGTATGCAGGTGCAGCCACGGGCGCGGCTTACGCGGTCAGAGCTGACCCTTACTATCGCCCGCCATACCCGCCGCCGGCCTGCGGCTACTACCCCTATCCGCCCTGCTACTAGGACAGGACGTCTGACCCAGCGGAGTCTTCCGCTTGCCACGGGAGGAAAGAATGGACCCCTGTAGAACTACTCGGAAAGCAGTATTTGGGATCGTCGCTTCCCTTGCAGCGCTCCTGTCCGGCGTGACGCTGGCGGCAGCGCAGCAGGTGACCGGCACGCTCGGCTCGCCGAGCGCTACGACGACGATCGACGGAAAGCAATTGCCGGCGCCCGACCCGAGTTTCGGGGGAGTCATCAAGAATGACGCCCTCAACTCGAAGCCCTGGTGGGCGCCGCGCATCGTGCCGCCGAAGGACGCGCCCAACATCCTGCTCATCATCACGGATGACGCCGGCTTTGGCGTCCCGAGTACTTTCGGCGGGGTCATTCCGACACCCACGATGGATCGCGTTGCTGCGAACGGCCTGCGTTACAACAACATTCACTCCACCGCGCTGTGCTCTCCGACGCGCGCCGCGCTGATTACCGGTCGGAACCATCATTCAGCCGGTTTCGGCGTGATCTCCGAGCAGTCCACGGGTTTCCCCGGCTACAACAGTATCATCACCAAGGACAAAGCAACCATCGGGCGGATACTCCTCGACAATGGCTACGCTACGTCCTGGTTCGGAAAGGACCATAATACCCCGGCTTTTGCCGCGAGCTCGATCGGGCCATTCGATCAATGGCCGACCGGAATGGGCTTCGAATATTTCTACGGTTTCGTGGGCGGCGATGCAAACCAGTGGCAACCGAACCTCTTTCGCAATACCACGCAAATCTACCCCTTCGAAGGCAAGCCAGGCTGGAACCTGGTCACCGGAATGGCCGACGACGCCATCGACTATCTCAACCGGCTCAATCAAACGGCGCCCGACAAGCCCTTCTTTATGAAGTACGCCCCGGGTGCCACACACGCTCCCCATCACCCGACCAAGGAATGGGTTGATAAGATCAGCCAGATGCATCTGTTCGACGAGGGCTGGAACAAGCTTCGCGAGCAGATCTTCGAGAACCAGAAGAAGCTTGGCGTAATCCCTCAGAACACACAGCTTGCGCCTTGGCCGACGGAAGTCCTCAAGAACTGGGATGATCTGACCGCGACGGAGAAGAAGCTCTTCGTCAGGCAGGCAGACGTCTTCGCCGCCTACGTCGCCTATAACGATCACGAGATCGGGCGTGTCATCCAAGCCATCGACGATATGGGCAAGCTCGACAACACGCTCATCATCTATATCAACGGCGACAACGGAACGAGCGCCGAGGGCGGTCCCCTGGGTACGCCCAATGAGGTCGCCTTCTTCAACGGCATCAACGAAATGCCTGTCGACGTGCAGATGAAGTGGTACGACGTCTGGGGCACCGAGCAGACCTACAACCACATGTCTGCGGGCTGGTCTTGGGCCTTCGATACGCCCTTCACCTGGTTCAAGCAGAACGCCTCGAGGCTCGGCGGCATCGGGCAGAACATGGCGATCTCCTGGCCGGCACGCATCAAGGGCAAGGGCGGCCTGCGCGATCAGTTCACGCACGTGATCGACGTCGTGCCGACCATCCTTGAAGTAACCGGGATTCCCGCGCCCGACACAGTGGACGGCATCAAGCAGGCGCCGATCGAGGGTACGAGTTTCGCCTACACATTCGACAAGGAGAACGCCCACGCGCCAACCCGTCACAAGACCCAATATTTCGAGATGATGGGACAGTGGGCGCTCTATAACGACGGCTGGCTGCTCAGCACCAAGGTGAACCGCGCGCCGTGGGAGGCGTTTGGTCCTGCCAATCCCGACCCGCTCAACAACCAAGTGCTCGAACTCTACGATCTCACCAAGGACTTCAGCCAGTCTCAGAACATCGCCGACAAGCACCCCGATAAGGTGAAGGAGATGAAGGAGCTGTTCATAGCGGAGGCGAAGAAATACCAGGTCTTCCCGATGGACGCCTCGGTCGCGGCCCGCATCGTGGCGCCGCGCCCGAACATAACCGCCGGCCGCAGCGAATTCATCTACACCCATCCGATGGTCGGGCTGCCGCAGGGGGACTCGCCGTCACTGCTCAACACTTCCTACACGATCACCGCCGACATCGACGTGCCGGCGGGCGGTGCCGAGGGCATGATCCTGACCTCAGGCGGACGGTTCGGCGGCTACGGCTTCTACCTGCTTAACAGCAAGCCGGTATTCCTCTGGAACCTGGTCGACCTGAAGCGCGTGAAATGGGAAGGCCCTGCGCTAACACCGGGCAAGCACATCGTCGAGTTCGACTTCAAATACGACGGACTCGGCGCCGGCACGCTCGCCTACAACAGCTTCAGCGGTGTCGGCCGGCCCGGTACCGGCACGCTCAAGGTGGACGACAAGGTGGTGGCGACGCAGACGATGGAGCACACCCTGCCGATGATCCTGCAGTGGGACGAAAGCTTCGATATCGGCTCCGACACCCTCACCGGCGTGAATGACGCCGACTACAAGCCGCCGTTCACGCTTACCGCCAAGCTCGACAAGCTGACGATCAAGGTGGATCGGCCGAAGCTGACCGAGGAAGACGTCAAGAATATCGAGAATACTCAGGCCATAGCTGTGGATGGCAGGCCGATTCATAACGTGCAGGCCGGCCCGCAATAGGTTGCCGAAAGAGGTGGCCTCAGCGGCCGCCAAATACGGCGCCGCTGCTCCAACGGTAAACCCGTCACATGGAGGCAAACATGCGCGGAACTGCTCGGAACGCAACAATCAGGATCGCCGCTTCCATCTCGGTGCTCCTGTCCGGCGTGACGCTGTCGGCAGCACAGCAAGTCACGGGCGAGCCCGGCTCGCCCAGCGCCACCACCACAATCACCGACAAGCAGCTACCGCCGCCTCCCGCCCCATTCGGCGGAGTGATCAAGGACAAGGCCACCGAGTCGAAGCCCTGGTGGCCGCCGCGTGTGGTGCCGCCGAAGGGTGCGCCGAACGTGCTGCTCATCATGACAGATGACCAGGGTTTCGGGGCCCCGAGCACCTTTGGCGGCGTCATTCCCACTCCCAATATGGATCGGATCGCAAATAGCGGACTGCGCTACACGAATTTTCACTCCACCGCGCTCTGCTCGCCGACGCGGGCAGCCCTGATAACGGGGCGCAACCACCACTCGGTCGGCTATGGAGTGGTCGGTGAAATGGCGACAGGCTTCCCGGGTTATGACTCGATCATCCCGATCGAGAAGGGCACGATCGGCACCATTCTGAAGTCGAACGGCTATGCGACCGCGTGGTTCGGGAAGGACCACAACACGCCCTCGTTCCAATCGAGCCAGGCCGGTCCGTTCGATCAATGGCCGACCGGGATGGGCTTCGACTACTTCTACGGCTTCGTCGGGGGCGATGCCAGCCAGTGGCAACCGAACCTGTACCGCAATACGACTGCCATCTACCCCTTCCAGGGCAATCCCGGCTGGAACTTGGAGACCGCGATGGCCGACGATGCAATCGGCTACATCAAGCAGCTCAAGGAGATCGCACCAGGCAAGCCGTGGTTTGTCTACTACGTGCCGGGCGCCACCCATGCGCCTCATCACCCGACGCCGCAGTGGGTCAAGAAGATCAGCGACATGCACCTCTTCGACGAGGGCTGGAACAAGGTACGCGAGACCATCTTCGCCAATCAGAAACGCCTTGGGATCATGCCGGAGAATGCGCAACTAACCCCATGGCCAAAGGAGTTGCCGCAGTGGGATTCCCTCAGTTGGGATGAAAAGAAGCTCTTCATCAAGCAGGCTGACATCTACGGCGCCTATCTCGCTTATGCCGACAATGAAATCGGGCGGGTAATTCAAGAAGTCGAAGACCTCGGCGAGCTCGACAACACCCTGATCATCTACATTGGCGGCGACAATGGAGCGAGTGCCGAAGGCATGATCAACGGCACACCGAACGAGTTCACCACCTTCAACGGCGTTTCCGTGCCGGTCAAGGATCAGTTTCTTTGGTATCCGTTCTGGGGATCGGAACGGACCTTCCCGCATTACTCCGCCGGCTGGGCCTGGGCGATGGATACTCCGTTCAAGTGGGTGAAGCAGGTGCCGTCACACTTCGGCGGGACTGCGCAGGGCGTGGCAATGTCGTGGCCCGGTCATATCACGGACATCGGCGGTATCCGGCGCCAGTTCCACCACGTCATCGACATCGTGCCGACCATTCTCGATGCCGCGGGTATCCCACAGCCCGACACGATCAACGGGATCAAGCAGATTCCGATTGAAGGCGTGAGCATGATGTACACGTGGGACAAGGCGAACGCCAACGCGCCGACCCGGCACACCACGCAATATTTCGAGATGCTCGGCAACCGTGCCATCTATGACCATGGGCGGGTGGCTGCCACCACCCCGGCGACGCTCCCATGGGAGCTTAGCACTGCGCCGCCGCCGGACGTGATCACCGGCTACAACTGGGAACTCTACAACGTCCAGGACGATCCGACTCAGTCTAACGACCTTGCCGCCAAAATGCCGGACAAGGTCAAGCAGATGCAGGATCTCTTCTACGCAGAGGCGAAGAAGTACAACGTGCTGCCGCTCGACAACTCGACGCTCACGCGCTGGAACACACCGCGCCCGAGCCTTACGGCGGGGCGAACGGAGTTCGAGTATTCCGGCGAGCTGGCCGGCACACCGGCGAGCGCCGCGCCGGACATCCTGAACAAGTCCTACACCATCACAGCCGAAGTCGAGATCCCCGCAGGCGGCGCCGAGGGCACGATCGTCACCCAGGGCGGGCGCTTCGGCGGCTACGGCCTGTTCCTGAGCAAAGGCGAATTCGGGGTCGGCCGAGGCAAGGTCGTGTTCCTCTACAATTTGCTCGACCTCAAGCGCACGACCTGGGAAGGGCCTGAACTGGAGCCCGGCAAGCACACCATCGTCTTCGACTTCAAATCCGATGGTCAAGGGCTTGGTAAAGGCGGCACGGGCATTCTCTCCGTCGACGGGCAGAAAGTGGCGACGAACTCGCTCGACCACACGATCCCCATCACGTTCCCGGAGGACGAGAGCTTCGATGTCGGTATCGACACCCGCACGCCTGTCGCGCTGGTGGAGTACCGCTACGACACGCCGTTCGAGTTCACGGGCAAGATCGACAAGCTGACCTTCAAGCTCGAACCGGAACAGAAAGCGGAGGCGAGTCGATAGGGCCATGCATCGATTGGGAGATTGATCGCGGCTACAAGAACCCACCGATAAGAAAACTGTCGCGACGCCGCGCTGACGGTGGGCGCCCCGGCGGAGGCGTGTTCGTCTGTCGCGCGCCTATCCGCCAAACGACGCTGGGATTGGTTGAAAGAGAGGCACGGACGCCGATGTATGCTGTCAGCAGGACCTTGGTGCTCGGTGTGGCCGGGATCTTCGAAGCCTTAATCGGTGTCGTGCTCATTGTAGTACCCGGCGTCGTGTCCGAACTCTTGCTCGGATCGGCAGAGATTTCACCAGAGGCGCTCGTCTTCGGACGCATGATGGGGGCCGCACTCCTTTGCATAGGCGTCGCGAGCTGGCTGTCGAGAAGTGACTCTCGCAGTGCGGTCCAGCGGGCGCAGCTAGTCGGATTGGCGATCTACTATAGTCTCGGCGCCATCGTCCTTGCCTACGCGGGCGTGGCACTGAACTTGGCCGGTGTTCTGCTTTGGCCGGCAGTTCTGGTCCACGTTCTGCTTGCCGCATGGTGCTTGGTTTGCCTGCGCGAACCCGGCGCGCTCTCTGGCCATGCCGGATGAGTTTCCGCCCGAAGCCGTCCGCTCCGATCTGCTCGGCAGCAGCAAGTGTGGCGCAGGGTCTACGGCAGTCGCGCTCAAGCACAGCGGTCCTTGGACCTTGGGCATCCCGCCAACCATATCTGGTCGTTTGCCGGACCGGACGGCCGCGAGGATGTCGAGTCGACGTTCCTGTGGCCTTTCCTCGCCTGCTGTGCTTGTTGGGACGCAGCGCTGCCCTTATGGGCCTTCCGTGGATCGTACGATGCACCGGAAGCCGAGATGCGAGATCGAGGTGTCGATCGGCTGCGCCATTCGCGCGGCGGGGCGATAGCGGCGACAGTAGTTCGGCGCGCAAAGATGCGAGCCGCCCTTGGTTACCTTGCGTGGGATTTTCACGTCCGGCTGGCGGGGATCGTAGCTCGCCTCACGCGCGCCGCCGCGCGGGTTGGCGGCCGTGCAGCACGGGCTGTCGATCTTGCCGTGCTCCTGGTACCAGTCCGCCGTCCACTGCCAGACATTGCCTGCCATGTCGAAGAGGCCGTAGCCGTTGGGCGGAAATGAGCCGACTGGCGCAGTATATTCGAAGCCGTCTTCCAGCGTGTTGCGCCAGGGAAACTCCCCTTGGAATGTGTTGGCCATGTGCTGGCCTCCGGGTGTGAGCTCGTCGCCCCAGACGAATTCAGCGCCATCGAGCCCGCCGCGGGCGGCAAACTCCCATTCGGCCTCGGTCGGCAGCTCCTTGCCTGCCCATTTCGCGTAGGCCTCGACATCTTCGAAACCGACGTGAACGACCGGGTGGTCCATGAGCTTCTTGATCGAGCTCGCCGGGCCGCGCGGGTGGCGCCAGTTGGCGCCTGGAACATAGACCCACCAATTGTAGTGATTGGAGAGGTCGACCGGGCCGGTCGGTCTTTTGAACATTGTCGATGACGGTACGAGCAGCTCGGGGAGCGCCCCGGGGTAGGCCTTGGGATCGGCCGGCTTCTCGGCGAGGGTCACATAGCCCGTCTCCTCCACGAATCGCGCGAAATCCCGGTTGGTCACGGTAAACTTGTCCATCCAGAAGCCGTCGACTCGGACCCGATGCGCCGGCGCTTCTTCCGGATAGTGCTTGTCGGACCCCATCAGGAACTCGCCACCTGGAATCCAGATCATGTCAGGATAGGGCGGCTCGCCTGGTGAGGCGGCTTTGCCTTCCTCGGCTATGACGGCGTCCTTCATCTTCGCTCGCTCCGCGTCTCCCGGCTAGCTGCCTCCAGCCTTTCCGATCACCCGGCGGGCAGCTGCTCGCGCGCCTTTTCCAAATCCCGCGGTTGTTTTCGACGGGTTTTACAATCTAGCCGCTCGGGATACCGGCAGACCAGCCTTTAACCGTAAAAAAGGCAGAAAACGGCATCGGGCACGCTTGCGGGCCCTCGGAAGGCTGCGTGTCTGTTACAGTAACACAACTTACCCAAGCCTCTGCGCGACAATAGTCTCTTCGCGCCCGCCGGAAGCTTTGAGCGGGAGGAATGCGCTCTTGATTCAGGAGGCTCTAAATGCAGACGAGATTGAAGTTAGGGGCGATGGCGCTTGCTGCCGCTACCTGTCTCTCGGTGAGTGCGGCGCTCAGTCCTTCGACGGGCATCGATGTCGCTCATGCACAAGAGGCTGCGAAGCCGAACATCCTCGTGATATTCGGCGACGATGTCGGCCAGACGAACCTCAGCGCCTATAGCCGCGGCCTTGTGGGCTATCAGACGCCGAACATCGATCGCATCGCCAATGACGGCATGCTGTTCACGGACTACTATGCCGAGAACAGCTGCACGGCAGGGCGGTCGACGTTCATCACCGGGCAGACAGCCTGGCGGACCGGCCTCTCCAAGGTCGGCGTGCCCGGCGCACCGGTCGGCCTGCAGGACCGCGATATAACGATCGCCCAGGCCTTGAAGCCGCTAGGCTATGCGACCGGTCAGTTCGGCAAGAACCACCTCGGCGACCAGGATCGCTTCCTGCCGACCAAGCATGGCTTCGACGAATTCTTCGGCAATCTCTATCACCTGAATGCGGAAGAAGAGCCGGAGCGGCCGTATTGGCCAAAGGACGATCAGGCGTTTCTGAAGATGTACAATCCGCGCGGCGTGCTCAAGGCAACAGCCGACGGAAAGATCGAAGATACCGGCCCGCTCACCGTCAAACGAATGGAAACGGTCGACGATGAAACGACTGGCGCAGCAATAGACTTCATAAAGAGGCAGACAGACGCCAAGAAGCCGTTCTTCACATGGATGAACTTCACGCGCATGCACATTTTCACACATGTGCGGCCTGAGTATGAGGGGAAGGCCGGGTTAGGCAAGGGTTACTTCTACGCCGATGGCATGTGGGAGATGGACCAGAATGTCGGCAAACTGCTCAAGGCACTTGATGACCTGAAAATCGCCGACAACACCATCGTTATCTTCACGACCGACAACGGACCCAATGCGTTCACGTGGCCGGACGCCGCGACCACGCCGTTCCGCAGTGAGAAGGATTCGAACTGGGAGGGGGCGTTCCGAGTGCCAGCCATGATCCGCTGGCCAGGCAAGATCAAGCCAGGCTCCGTTTCCAACGAGATAACCTCTGGCCTCGACTGGTTCCCGACGCTGCTCGCCGCGGCCGGCGATACCGATATCAAGGAACGCCTTCTCAAGGGTACGGATATCAGCGGCAAGAACTTTAAGGTGCATCTCGACGGCTTCAACCAGCTTCCATACCTGACCGGTCAGGAGCCGAAGGGTCCCCGCCACGAGGTCTACTATTTCAACGACGACAGCGAACTGGTTGCCATGCGTATGGACAACTGGAAGTTCGTCTTCTGCGAGCAGAGGCAGCCGGGTCAGTTCGACGTCTGGGCCAATCCGTTCACCTGCCTCAGGGTTCCGAAGATGTACAATCTCCGAATGGATCCCTACGAGCACGCCGACATATCGGGGAGCGGCTATGACCAATGGCGTGTAGAAAATGCCTACCTGACAGCCGAGGCTGTGGCGAGGGCGGCAGTGTTCCTGCAGACCTTCGTCGATTATCCGCCCAGCCAAGCCCCGGCGAGCTTCTCGGTTGACCAGATCGTCGAGGACGTCAAGGCGAAGGTCGCGGCCAAGATGAAGGAGGCTGCCCCGGCCCAATGACAGGAGCTCGGGCCCGAGATACGAATCTCTCTCGGCACGCCATGGCGTGCCGAGAGCTTGCGGAGACTGGACTGAACCCGCATGACAGTCAGTGTCCATGATGTTCAAATGAAGCAGGTCGCAACCGACGCCGCAGGCGAGGCGGACCGGCGGCTTGCCTGGCCGGCCGTTCTCCTGTTCGGCTCGGGGCTGTCGGCCCTTATCTTCCAGATCCTCTGGATCAAGCAGCTTTCCGTCATCATCGGCGTCGATATTTACGCAATCTCGGCCGGCGTCAGTGCCTTCTTCGGTGGGCTCGCGATCGGCGGGCTGACCCTCGGGCGGCTCGCTGACCGAACCGAGCGGCCGTTCCTCTTCTACGCCGAACTCGAAGCAGGCGTCGCACTGCTCGGCGTGACAGTAACCTGGACCCTTGCTCACGCCGCTGCGTGGTTTGCCTGGCTCGAGACAATCGCGAGCCCGCTTGCATGGTCCATGGTTTTTGCCTTGGTGGGCATTCCCGCGATCCTGATGGGCGGTACGCTGCCGGTTCTGGTCCGCTCCCTCTCGGCTTCGGTCGGCTCGGTCGGGGGGAACGGAGGCCGGCTCTACGCGGCCAATACTTTCGGTGCCATTGCAGGTGCGCTCCTTGCCTCCTTCCTGTTCATTCCGGCCGTTGGGCTGAGAGGCACCGGCTTCGCGGCGGCTGTCATCAGCGTGGCTGCCGCAGCCGGCGCCCTGCTGATGGAGCGCAAGAACGTTGCACTCCCGTCGAAGGCGGCGGGCAGCGCGACGCCGATGTCGCGCGATGCAGTCGTTGCAATTGCCCTCTATTCGCTGGCCGGCGGCATAGCGCTCGGCTACGAGGTCGTGTGGTCGCAATCCATCGTGCAGTTCATGAGCACGCGCACCTTCGCGTTTTCGGTGGTGCTGGCGACCTACCTTACCGGGCTTGCGGCGGGGTCTGCGATTTACGCGCGCTGGGCCGACAAGGTCCGGAACCCATGGGGTTGCTTCGGCCTGCTCATCTCCTTGGCCGGCCTGGTCGCTTTGGCCGAATTCGCAGTGCTTGGCGAGTGGCTTGTCGTCCTGCAGACCTACACCGAAAGGATCGCGCTGTCGCTGACCGGAAGCGAGCTTGCCGGCATGTGCGCGCGGTTTGCCACCGCCGCGGCGGCAATCGTGCTTCTGCCTACAGTTTTGCTTGGAGCTGCGTTTCCGGCAGCGCTTCGGCTGATCGTGGCGGAGGGCCGGGTCGGGCAAGGGGTCGGCATGGTCGCCGCGCTCAATACGATCGGCGGCATTGCCGGAACGGTGCTGACCGGCTTCTTCCTCGTTTCCCATTTCGGTCTGATCCGCACGCTGGCCATTCTGGCCGTTGCCGCTAGCCTTGTCGGAATCGCCGCCGCCACCTGGGGTCAGCAAGGCCGCAGGTTGGTTGCGGCGACTTTGGCGGCGGCCGTCGCCGCCTGCCTCACCGCAATAGCGACACCAGTCGACAGGCTGGCCACGCTCCTGCCGGCAGCCCGCAACGGCAAGCTCGCCTTTTACGAGGAAGGGCGTGGCGCCACCGTGGCGGTGGTCGAACAGCAGGGCGGCAAAGGTGCATTCCGCCGCCTCTACATACAGGGCGTCTCCAATTCAGGAGATTCGCTCCCTTCGCTGCGCTATATGCGGCTTCAGGCACTGCTTCCACTGATCATCCACGGCGGGGAGCCGCGCACCGCGCTGGTGATCGGGCTGGGGACAGGCATCACCGCAGGCGCGCTGCTCAACGTCCAGGATCTCGACAAACGGGTGGTGGCGGAGTTGCTTCCCGGCGTGGTGCGAGCCGCATCCGGCTTCAAAGGAAATTACGGCGCCAGCCGCGACCCGCGGCTCGAGATCCGGCTACGCGATGGTCGCCGCGAGCTGCTCACGAGCGCCGAAGCGCACGACCTGATCACGCTGGAGCCTCCGCCGCCTTCCGCTGCCGGCGTAGCGAACCTCTATTCGAGGGACTTCTACAGGCTGGCCGGATCGCGTCTGGCGAGGCACGGAATAGTTGCCCAATGGCTGCCGCTGCCGACGCAGAACGCGGACGACACGCGTTCGCTGGTGAAGAGCTTCATCGAGGTCTTCCCCTACGCATCGCTCTGGACCACTGAACTGCACGAAATGCTGATGATTGGCTCGTTCGAGCCGATGACGCTGGACCTGACCACGATCCAGCGCCGCTTCGCCGAACCGGCGGTCTCTGCGGCCCTCAGCGAGGTCGGCATCGCCTCGCCAGCCGCGCTGCTCGCGACCTGGATTGCCGACGAGACCGGCCTGGCTGCCTTCGCTGGCGATGCGCCGGCCGTGACGGACGATAGGCCGAGCATCGAATACGCGCCTTGGGTGAGGCGCGACGCTTTCGCGCCGGTGCTCGTCGCGCTCTTCGCGCTGCGGCACGAGGTTCCGGTCGAGGGCGCGGACGCGGACTTCATGCAAGAGCTGCACCGTGAGCGCGACCTTCTCGATACGTTCTATCAAGCCGGCATCTACGCCTATGTCGACGACCGCCGCGGTTGGCAGATGCAAATGGACAAGCTCATGGATGCCGGCGGCGCCAGCAATCCCTACTACGAATGGTTTCTCGGCGACCGGAGGACGGATGACCGCCCGTGACGACATCCTCGCGCTCGGCAAACGCATCAATCAGTCGATCATCGGCCAGGAAGCGATGGTCGAAAGGCTGCTGCTCGGCCTTCTCAGCAACGGACATCTGCTGGTTGAGGGATTGCCCGGGCTCGCCAAGACACGGGCGATCAAGACGCTCGCCAAGAACCTCGACGCGAAGCTGTCGCGTGTGCAATTCACGCCGGACCTTCTGCCATCCGACATCACCGGCTCGGAAGTCTATTTCACGGAAGGCGGGAAGGGCACGTTCAAGTTCCAGGAGGGCCCCGTCTTCGCCAATCTCGTCCTTGCCGACGAGATCAACCGCGCGCCGGCCAAGGTGCAGGCGGCACTTCTGGAGGCTATGGAGGAGCGGCAGGTGACCGTAGGCGGCCAAAGCCGTGCCCTGCCTCAGCTCTTTCTGGTGATGGCGACCCAGAACCCGATCGAGCAGGAGGGAACCTATCCCTTGCCCGAGGCGCAGCTCGATCGCTTCCTGATGCATGTCCAGGTCGGTTATCCCGATGAGAAGGCCGAGGGCGACATCATGCGGCTGGTGCGTGGCGAGGAGACGGAGGCCGGCTCCGGCAACAAAACGGCCGAGAAGCGCGAAGTGCTCGCCCAGCAGGCCATATTCACAGCACGCAACGAGATCAGCGCGGTCACCGTATCCGAGCCCGTGGAGAATTACATCGTCGCTCTCGTCTACGCTACGCGCACTCCGGCCAAATACGATGCCGATCTGGCCAAGTGGATAGAGGTCGGCGTGAGCCCGCGCGCCTCGCTGGCGCTCGATAAGGTCTCGCGCTCCCACGCCTGGTTTCAAGCGCGGGACTTCGTCACGCCCGACGATGTGAAGGCGATCGTCCATGACGTGTTTCGCCACCGTCTCATCCTCTCATATGAGGCGCATGCCGCCGGCATGACGGCGGATCAGGTGGTCGACCGCATCCTGGAGCGCGTCGCGGTGGCTTGAGGAGGTCGTGATGCCTTTCTCGCTTTCGGCACTGGGGCGTTCCACCGGCGTAACGCGCCCGCGCCGCGAGCCGGATGGCAAGGCAGGCGTCTACGTCTCGGGGGCCGACCTCGTGTCGCTCGAGGCGGCAGTGCGCGGACCCGGCCTCTGGGCCAGGCAGCCGGGCCGCCAGCTGTTGGCCGGCCGACACGAGTCGCATATGCGCGGGCGCGGGCTGTCCTTCGAGGAGCTACGCGAATACACTCCCGGCGACGACATCCGCAGCATGGACTGGCGGGTGACGGCGCGTGCCGGCAAGCCATTCGTGCGCGTCTTCACGGAGGAGAAGGACCGCCCGGCGCTGATCGTTGTCGACCAGCGCATGAACATGTTCTTCGGCAGCCGGCGCTCGATGAAATCGGTGGCGGCCGCCCAAGCGGCAGCGCTCGCCGCGTGGCGCGTCCTGTCGGTTGGCGACCGCGTCGGAGGCGTCGTCTTCAACGATAGGAAGCTCACGCAAATCCGGCCGCATCGCAGCCGTGCAGCGGTGATCGATTTCCTCAACACGATTGTGGAACAGAACACCGCCCTTCACGCGCAAGTAGAGGATCCGCGTGGCCATGCTCAGCTCAACGCCGCTCTTCGTGTCGTCGCGAGCCAGGCGGCCCATGATCATCTCGTAATCGTCATCAGCGACTTCGACGGCCATGACGCCGAGACGCGCGACATGCTGCTCCAGCTGACGATGAGCAATGACGTGCTTGCGGTGCTGGTCTATGATCCTTTCCTGCTCCAGCTGCCCGAACGGGGCGAGATGGTGGTGAGCGGCGGCACGCTCCAGGCCGAGCTGCCGTTCGGTCGCAGCGACGTGCGCGGCCGCATCACCGAGTTCGCTCAGGGGAGGGGCCGCGAGCTGCTCTCCTGGCAACGGGAGCTCGGCCTGCCGATGATGGTTGTCTCGGCGGCCGAGGAGGTTTTGCCGCAGCTACGCCGAATGATGGCCGAGCTTTCCTGGCATAGCCGGGGGCGCTAGCCGATGGACAAGACACCGCCCCAGATCGACGAGCAGACCCGCACTGCCCTGCATTCACTGGCCGACATTACCTTGCCGCCCCCGGTGCCTTGGTGGCCGCAGACCTGGGGCTGGGCTGTGCTCGCGCTTTTTCTTCTTGCTCTCGCTGCTCTCGCTTTGTGGCGCTGGCTCCATCACCGCCGAGTGAACCGCTACCGCCGGGAAGCATTGGCTGAGCTTGCGCTTCTTGAACGACAGATCGACCGACCCGAGCAAAGATCGGCAGCGGTGCGCGCCCTGCCGGAGCTGCTCAAGCGCGTAGCGCTGGCCGCCTGGCCTCGCGGCGAGGTCGCCTCGCTCACTGGTGAGCGATGGGTGGAATTCCTGAAGGACAATGCGGGCGGGGCACCGGTTCCGGCGGAGTTGGTCACCCTGCTGAAGCAAGGGGAATATGCTTCGGGCAAGTCGCTGATCGACGTTACCGAGCATCAGCTAGTGGCTCTGACGCAAGCCGCGCGCGGCTGGATCGAGGGGCACCGTGTATCAGCTTGAATTCCCTTGGCTCCTTGCGCTGCTGCCGCTGCCACTACTGGTCTGGTGGCTGCTGCCACCATACCGGGAGGAAACGGCGTCGGTCCGCATTCCATTCTTCGGCGAGGTCACGCGGGCCGCCGGGATTTCGCCCACACAGGGCTCGATCGTGCCTCGCATGAACTGGGCGCAGCGGATCATTGCACCGATCTGCTGGGCCCTTGTCGTTCTCGCTCTTGCCCGGCCGCAATTCGTCGAGCCTCCCGTCGAGAAGACTGAGCCGCAGCGCGACCTCATGCTGGCGCTCGACCTGTCGCAGTCAATGGATACGGAAGACTTCCGCAGTCCCTCAGGGCAAGTCGAGGCTCGGGTCGATGCGGTGCGGCAGGTGGTCTCGGAATTCGTCAAACGCCGCACGGGCGACCGGATCGGGCTGATCGCCTTCGGTGATGCGCCTTATCCCATGGTGCCCTTCACGCAGGATCACAAGACGGTGCAGGCGATGATCTCGGGAATTATCCCCGGCATTGCCGGACCGCGCACGGCGCTCGGCGACGCAATCGGGCTGGCGATCAAGATGTTCCAGGCGAGCCCGGCCCCGGAGAAAGTGCTGATCGTGCTCACCGACGGCAACGACACCGCGAGCAAGATGCCGCCCGACAAGGCGGCCGACATCGCAAAGCAGAATGGAATTGTTGTGCACACCGTCGGCATCGGCAATCCCAACGCCACGGGAGAAGACAAGCTCGACACCGCCGCCTTGCAGAAGATCGCCGCGACAACCGGCGGACGATACTTTTTCGGGCAGGATCAGGGTCAACTCGAACAGATCTATCAGACGCTCGACCGGATCACGCCAGCCAACCAGAAGATGCTCTCGTGGCGGCCCACGATTGAGCTGTTCCATTATCCGCTGGGTGCGGCGCTGTTACTGCTGATCGCCTATCATGGCTTGGCCTGGGGCATCACCACGCTCCGCAGCCACAGCGAGCGGGAGGCGGCGGCGTGATCGGCGACTTCCACTTCCTGCGGCCCTGGTGGCTGCTTGCAATCCTGGCGGCCGTCGCCCTGGCCTGGACCATCTCGCGCCGTGAGGATGTGCGCAGTCGATGGCGCGGCATGATCGCGCCGAGCCTGCTTGACCATCTCGTCCTTGAGGGCGGCGCCGCCAGGCGGTTCCGGCCGGTTCATCTGGTGAGCGCGGCAATCGCACTCGGAGCGATTGCCGCGGCCGGACCGACTTTCGATCGTGAACGTCCGCCCTTCGTCGACGACAAGGCGCCGCTCGCCATCGCAATTGACCTCTCGCAGACGATGGATGCCACCGACATATCGCCAACGCGACTGGAGCGGGCCAAGCTGAAGGTCCAGGACCTGCTCGAGCGTCGCAAGGGAGCGCGAACCGCGGTCTTCGCTTATGCCGGGTCGGCGCACATGGTGCTGCCGTTGACGGACGACGCGACGCTGGTCCAGACCTATGTGAATTCGCTTGCCACGCGCATCATGCCCGAGACGGGCAAGGACAGCTCCAAGGCGCTGCGTGCCGTCCAGACAGCCCTGGCTTCCGAAGAAGTGCCGGGGACCATCCTGTTCATGACAGACGGGGTCGAGCCGGCGGCCTTCGATTCCTTCAAGCAGAACTCGGGCGGTGACGAGATCATGGTCCTCGGCATCGGCACGGAGCAGGGCGGACCGATCAAGATTGGCGAAGGACGGTTTCTCACGGATTCCAGCGGGGCCCGCGTTTTCGCGAAGATGGATGTCAGCCAGCTGCAGAAACTGCAGAGCCAGACCGGTGTTCAGGTCGCGACCGTCACGCTGGACGACAGCGACGTCGGCTGGATCAAGCGACGCATACAAAGCCATCTCGAGCAGAGCCAGGGGGAGGGCAATTCCCGTTGGCGAGACCTCGGCTGGTGGCTCACCATTCCGGTCGCACTGCTTGGCGCCCTCTGGTTCCGGCGTGGTTGGTCCGTGCATTGGGCCAGCGGCATTCTGCTTGGCTTTGCGCTCGTCATGCCGGGCCAGTCATATGCACAGACTTCACCCTTCATGGGCATGTGGCTGACGCATGACCAGCAGGGACGCCTGGCTTTCGAGAATGGCGACTACCGAGGGGCCGCTGCCGATTTCGACGACCCGATGTGGCGCGGCGTGGCTCACTACCGAGCTGGTGAGTTCGCCGAGGCCGTGGACGCCTTCGCTCAGATCGATAGTGCCGAAAGCTACTACAACGAGGGCAATGCCCTCGCTCATCTCGACCGCCTGCCGGAAGCCGCTCAGAGCTATTTGCAGGCTCTGAAACGACGGCCAGACTGGCCTGAGGCCAAGGACAACCTCGGCATCATCCAGAAGCTCATCGCCGACCGCGAGAAGGAAGACAAGGACCAGGCACAGGACCCGAACCTGAAGCCCGACCAGATCCAGTTCGACGAGAAAGGTAAGAAAGGCAAGGAGGGCACGGTGAACCTTGCCGAGCAGTCGGCCGAGATGTGGATGCGGAACATCCAGGTCACGCCAACCGATTTGCTCGCCCGCAAATTCGCCATCGAGGCCAGCGAGCCGGCGCAATGAGATCGCTGCCCCGATGGCACTTGCCGTTCGCGTTCGTGCTGCTGTGGCTGCTGTCCGTCTTCTCGGCTTCGGCGGCCGAGCCGATCGTGCGTGCAAGGGTGGAAACCCAAGGATCGATCGTGGTCGGCCAGCAGGTGGTCGTGAGCGTCGATGTTCTCGTACCGAACTTCTTCATGTCCTCGCCGAAATTCCCCCAATTCGACCTGCCCAATGCCGTCGTCACGCTGCAGGACAACGCGATGAATCTCGTCGAGACGATCGACAGCGTCACTTACGCCGGCATCCGAAGGACCTATCTCGTCACACCCCAGGCAGCCGGTGATTTCGTTTTGCCGCAGGTCCCGATCACCTTCAGCTACGCAGCCGTTCCTGGACAGCCGCCGGCGAGCGGGTCGGTAACAGTGCCACCTGAGAAGTTCACCGTTGCTGGCGTTCCTGGGGCATCTGCCGGTGCCGGCTCAGCCATCGCCGCAAAGCTCGCGGTTGCTCAGGCTCTGGACCGTGACCTGAAAGGCATCAAGGTCGGCGACACGCTAGTGCGCACCGTCAGCGTGACGGCTGAAGGCATGCAGGCGATGATGATCCCAGCACCCGACTTCACTGCTCCCGACGGTGTCCGGATCTATCGGCAGGACCCCGTCCTTTCGGATGGAACACCTCAAGGCCAAGGCTCTGCCGAAGGCAAGCGGATCGATCGTGTGACTTACGCCTTTGAGAGGCCCGGCAATTACGTCCTGCCTGCGGTCGAAATCGGCTGGTACGATCCGGCGACCCAAAAGCGACAAGTCGCACAGGTTCGGGAAATCGCAGTCACGGTCGGCGAACATACGGCCTTCAAGCCCGCAATCGCACCGCCCGCCGCGCCGAAGCAGGCGGGCCCTCCCGGCTACACGAAATGGCTGCAGCTCCTGTCGTGGGTTGCTGGCGCCGCTCTCACGCTGGCCCTGCTCGCCTGGCTTGGCGCCCGTGCCTGGCCAAGGATCAAGTCCCGACGTGAACAACGGCGTATCGCGAGGGAAAATTCAGAAGCCACGTATTTCCGGCGTGTCGAGGTGGCGTGCCGGTTGGGGGATCTGCGTGCAGCCTACGCCGCTTTGGATGCGTGGGGGCGCCGGGCGAACATAGGTTCGGTACCAAAGTGGCTGCTCGAATTCGGCGGCCCCGGTGCTTGCGAGGAGTTCGAACGGTTCGAGCGCGCCACGTTCGGCAGCGACCGGGGTGCCCAGCACCGGGATTCGCACGATCTGTCCGGCGCCCTGTCGAAGGCAAGGTCGACATGGCTGAAACGAGCTCGGGGCCGTTCTGCCACGGCATCCGCGGCCGGGGCGTTACCTAAGCTCAATCCGTGAGGCTCAGATGGTCCTCGACTACGTCGCATTGGCACTGCTGATTTTTGTCGTTGTCGTCTTGGTTTACGGCCTGATCGCCATCCACGACATCCCTCATCAGATCGCCAGATCGCGTAATTATCCGCATCAAGACGCGCTTCCTCGCTGTCATCGACGTCGCGGATGACATATCGGCGTTTCAGTTGCCGGGTGCATCGACCGCCGAAGTTGCCATCTACACCAAGCACTGGGAAAGCTTTGCAGAAATCCGAAGAATTCTGATCCGGATGAGGGCGTGGCTGAACTATCTCGCATTCGACCGATGATACGGTCGCCTGGCCGGGCTTGGCATTGGCAGTGCGGGGACCGCTTGTCGCCTACCTCGCAGCCGGTGAAGCTTGCCTGAGCGGACGAAGCGAACTCCATAAACTGGAGTGTCGCACATCAATCCGACGCTTCAAGCGTCAACGCCTCCATGCGAAGGCTGGAGCCTTGCTGGCGTTGCCCAGCTCAGAACGGGCACTTGATATAGCTCAGCGAGAAGTCGGGGAAGCTCGGGTCAAAGCGGTCGAAATGCGTCGCGTCGATCATCCGGAAGGACATCGAGACGCTGCTCGACAGGACTGCGTCCGAACAGCTGAGCAGCACGTTGAAATGGTCACCCTCCTCACGGATTTTTGCAGTGGTGCAGGTAGCACTCGGGCCGACGACCTTGCTGCCTGAGACAATGATACCCGTATCGAGGCTCGAACCTGGATCTCTGAAGTGGATTTCGCTGCCCTTCTTCTCGAACACAGCGTTGCAGTCCGTGCCCGACATCGCCCAGGCGCCCTGCATCGCTTCCATCGAGGCTGCGGTTGCGGTGCCTGCACTGACACCGAGAACCGCACCGACTGCCAAGTAGCGAGAAAACCTGCCAACCATTGATCGGACCCTCAAACGTACGCTCACGGGGTAGCGCGCAACCGGTCTGCCTGGACTGTCCGGAGCAGGCATATTTGCCCGTTCCAGGGCGCCGGAAAAGTACGTTACTGTAACCTGGCGCCGGGGAGTCGCATTCGCCGACGACCGGAGGCCGGTTCGTTACTGTTAAGTCCTAGCCTTTGCGGAAGATCATGTGAGAATAGCAGGATTGGCCAGCCGAGCAGGGTGGCGCGCCTGTCGCTGGTAGCCGCTGCAGTACTGCGCAGGCAAGGCAGGCGGAGGTATACGGGCACTCGGAAGAGCAGCTCCCAATGCCCTTACGAGCGTCTGGATCAGTGGTTCGTCATACCCCTTCGAAACGTGAGCTGCAGGGAATGCTCGAAGCGAGGTGAAGGAAAGATGACGGCGGAAGCCGACATCGAGCGGCGCGGCCTGATGAAGCTCATGCTGAGGATGCCCGCCTTGCGTGGAAAGCTTCAGCTTCTTAGCGCGGCCAATCCGGAACTGCTCGGCCTTTGCGGCGCGTTCGAGGAGGCCAGCTCGACCCTCGAGCGGTTGCGGAAGGAAAATGTACCGGCGAATTCTAACGCCATCAATGAATACGAGACCTTATGCGAGGAAATTGAAGCCGAAATCATTGAAATGTGTATCCGGTAAAATCTTCTACAAACATCGGCCTTTCTATTTTTGCGCCATCCAAACAGTTAACAAAGATAAGATGGATTTTTTGCGATTAGAAAAACGGAAATTGATCGTGTTAACATTCGTTGCTAAAAAAGATCGGGGGGCAGGCAAGAACGAGGGAGCTTGCCGTGAGCTCAGGCAGTGGCCGCCATACGTACGCGGTCGGAGATGATACTGTATCCGACCACGACGCCAAGCAGGAATTGGAGAGAATACTCTCCGACCCGGAATTTCACTGTACCGTCCGGCACCGGAAATTCCTGCGCTTTGTCACCGACGAACTGCTCCAAGGCCGCGGTGACGCGGTCAAGGCCTACACGATCGCAGTGGACGTGTTCGGGCGGCCGCCGAGCTTCGACCCGTCGACCGATCCAATTGTCAGGATCGAGGCGACGCGCCTGCGCGCCGCACTCACGCGCTACTATGAATTGCACGGTAATGGACTGTCTGTGCGGATTGAATTGCCGAAGGGCCGCTACATTCCCGTGTTCACAAGGAGTCGGCCTGGTTGCGAGCCGGAACCAGTTTCGCTGGACGATGCGCCTGCTCCCGCCGTAGCTAGTCAGCCGCCGACGTCGCCTCTCCAACCCAGCGCTCGCACCCAGTGGAAATCCGTCGTGATCGGCGCGGTGGCCGGCTTGGCTTCGGCTGGCCTTTTCGTGGGGATCGTTTTCATTCGATGGGCGGAGCGGCCTGCCTTTTCGAAGCGGCCGAACCTGACTGTCGAGTTGCGCCTGGACGGCCGCGCAAACAGCGAGGCCGCCGTCTTTCGCGATCAATTGCTGGTGGCGCTGTCCAACTTCCAGACGGTCACGACGAGCGCACCGGACGCAATCACCGCAAGCGTCGGCGATGCCGCAACGTCTGGCACACCACGCTCGATTCAGAGCCGTTATCGCCTGCTCTTGAAATACGGAGAGGACCGCGAAGGAACCGTGCTGTGGTGGCATCTTCTCGATACTGGGAACGGTGAGACGGTTCGTGCGGGAATTATAAGGCCCCCGAATGCTGTGAACGTGGAGCCGACAGCGTGGCTGGCCGGCCGCCTGGCAACGCAACTCGCATCCCCCCGCGGCGTCATCAACAGGCTGGAGACCGCGCGCGAGGTAGACCGCCCAACGCTCGGAAACGGCTGTGTCGTGCGGGCGGTTGAGGCCATGGATTCGAGGGAACCGGATGAGCTTGGCGAGGTGCGCGCCTGCCTGGAGCGGTCATTGGCGCTTCGCGAGAACGACGCCGATGCCCATGCCGTGCTGGCGGGCGTTTTGGCAATGCTCGGATCCGGAGGACTGATGCCCGGACTGATGGACAAGGCGGTCGAGCACGCCGGCCGCGCGGTTGAACTGGCGCCCGATTCCGACAGAGGCTTCCTTGCCCGAATGATGACCCAGTTCAGGCTAGGCAATTCCGATGCAGCCATCCAGGCAGGCCGGCGTGCACTGGAGCTGAACCCGAACAATCCAAGGACAATCGCCAAGCTCGCCTACATACTGTTTGTGACGGGCCACTGGGGTGAGGGGGCCCAGCTTGCCAGGGCCAGTCTGCAGCAAGGCGAATCCCGCGACGATGTCGAAAGCATCCTGAGTTTCGACGCCTATCGCCGCGGGCAGTACGCGGAAGCGTTGCAGCATCTCCGGCAGATCAACCGGTCTGACTGCTATTGCCTGCAGGTCCTGAAGGTGGCCATATTGGGTCAGCTCGGCCGGAAAGCCGAAGCTGAAGCGGCGATTGCCGATCTGCGGCGGGAGAGACCACAGTTCGAGGCGTCCTTCGGGGCTGACCTCGCGCACCGAAGCTTTGCCCCGAGCCTGATCACGCTGCTAAAGGCTGGCCTTGAGAAGGCCGGCGTGAAGGTGGCGTAACCGGTGGGAAGGAGACGAGGCTGGGTGACGGTTCTCAGGTAAAATCTTCGCCCGAAGGCTGGTCGCAGCCGCTTCGGCTGCATCTCAGCGTCATCATCATCCTGCTTCTGCTAGGTGTTTCGCTGCCGCTGATGTGGCTTACCTACCAGCAGGGCACGCGAACGGCGCTTGATGCCGCGGCCCAGCAGATGCGGCTTCTGTCGGCCCATGCGATCGAACGCTACCGCTCGACCTTCGGCACTGGCTACTCGGCCATAGCTTTGACATCGGCCAATGAGGCATTCCTTCGCGAGCCGCCGGCCGACATGGAGGTCAAGGTTGGCTTCCTGTCCACAGCACTCTCCGCCTCGCCCGATATCGATGGCATGTATGTCGGGTATCCGAGCGGCGCCTTCGTGCACGCGGTGAACATTTCCAACAGTCCGGCCTGGAAGAAAGCCTTGTCGGCGCCACAAGGCGCAGTATTGGCAGCGCGCACAATCGAGGGGGTGGGGCCTAGCCGGCAATCGAAATGGCGCTTCTACGATGCGAACGAGACGCTGATCAGCGAGAGGGTGCTTGGTGATGCCAGCTACGACCCGAGGACGCGCCCCTGGTACAAGGCCGCCTCCAGAAGCGGTGGGCCGGCCGCAGTCGGGCCGTACGTAATGGCGACGACAGGCGTTCTGGGGCTCACCATCGCAATGCCGATGGAAAGGGATCAGAAAATAGTCGTCGGAGCGGACGTTGTCCTTGAAACAATCAGCCGGCTGCTTTCGCGCGAAGCCGTCTCGGCGCATTCCGTGGGTTATGTCTTCGACGATCGGAAGCGGCTCATCGTCCATTCCGATGCTGCGAAGATGGCCCGCGTGCTGGCGAGCCTCGAGCCGGGCGACAGCACCGACGTCAAGATCGACGACCCGGTGCTGGATGCGGTGCAAAAAATACTGGAATCGCCGTCGTACCGGGCCGGGGAAGCGCTGCATTTCACGGTTGGCGGCGAGCCATATCTTGCGGAGATGGCGACCACCGGGAACTCCGAACTCTTGAAGGGCAATACTGTGGTGATTGCCGCGCCCGTCTCCGATTTTACCAAGCCCAGCATCGATCTGTTGCGAAAGGCGCTGGCGATCGCGGGTGCGCTGCTCGCGATCGGGATCATCCTCTCCGTCCTGGTTGCCCGTCTGGTGAGCCGCTCGCTTTCCGTGCTCACCAGTGATGCCGAGCAGATCGGCAATCTCGACTTGCGTGACCAAGGCAAGCTTCATTCGCACGTTGCCGAGATCAACACATTGGCCAGCGCGCTGAGCGCCGCACGCCGCGCCATCGGAACTTTCGCGCTCTACATGCCGCGCGAGCTTGTGCGGAGGATAGTTGCTTCGGGCCAAGCGGTTGCTGGAAGCGCCGTCCGCCAGGAAATCACCGTACTTTTTACCGACATACGCGACTTCACCACGATTTCCGAGAGCCGCACGCCGGAGGAGGTGGTGGCGCTGCTATCGACCTATTTCGAGCTGATGAACGGGATCGTCGAGCGGCACGGCGGCGTCATTGTCCAGTATCTCGGCGATTCCATCTACGCCATGTGGAATGCGCCGGATCCCGATCCCGACCACGTCGATAACGCGTGCCGCTGCACACTCACGCTGAAGGCCGGCATCGACGCTCTCAACGAAGGCAACCGCATGGCGGGACTCCCGCAACTGATCACCCGCTTCGGCCTGCACACGGGCGTGGCCGTGGTCGGCAGCGTCGGGGCAATGTCGCGACGGCAATATACGGCAATGGGCGACACGGTGAACGTAGCATCGCGCCTGGAAGGCCTCAACAAGGAGTTCGGCACCTCGATCCTCGCCAGCAGGGCCGTGCGCGAGCGCGCTGACAGAGGATTCTGCTTCCGTCCTCTCGGCCTGGCGCAGGCCAAAGGACGTCACGAGCAGATTGACGTGTTCGAGCTGATCGGGGCGACTTCGGCGTCAGAAGTGACAACAGGGACAGGTGCATCCGCGCAACATGTCCTCGGGTGGTAAGGACTTCCACCGCATTTTGTTACAGTAACGTAGCTTGCTGCTGGGAAGCGTGCGAGGAGGATTGAGCGGCATTGAGGTGGGAAGGGATTCGCTCATGAGAAGCTTGCTGAGCTTGCCCGCAGGATTGTTGGGTATGGTCGCTTTTGCCGCGGCTGGCCACGCGGCCGACGTCGTGGAGCCACAGCAGCCTCCTCCGCCTGGCCATGAATGGACCTTCACCGTCGCCCCTTATTTCTGGATGGCGGGACTCAGGGGCGACACCGGCATATTCGGGCGTCCACCCGCGCACGTCGACGAGAGTTTCGGGGACATTATCAAAGATTTCGAGTTCGGCGGCATGGCGGTGATGGAACTCGAGAACGGCACCTGGGGCCTGCTCGCCGACATCATGTATGCCAAGACGGATGCCAACGGGTCGGTTACGGGAGACGTCAACGGAGTGCCGACGACACTCTCCGCTGATGTTGAGAGTTCGGTCTTCACGGGAACGGTCATGGGCGAGTACCGTCTCTACTCCCAGCCAACCGCCACGTTCGACCTGATGGCCGGTGTGCGGATCTGGGACGTCAACGCCGACTTGGACATCAGCGTCACGCAGAGCGGGCCGGCGCTGGCTGGATTCAGCGGCAGCGACGGGAGCACCTGGGTGGACCCGATGGTCGGCTTGAAGGGCCGCTACAACATCAATGACAAGTGGTTCGTGAACGGCTGGGCCATGATCGGCGGCTTCGGCGCTGGATCGGATCTGAGCTGGGATCTGATGGGAGGTGTTGGCTACCAGTACAACAACTGGCTGTCCTTCGCCCTCGGTTACCGGGCACTTGGCGTCGACTATGACAATGATGGCTTCATCTACGACGTAGTCCAGCATGGCCCCATCCTGGGCACCATCATGAAGTTCTAGGGGTGTCTTAGGGACCGCAGTAGGGAGGGCCGCGCTTATGGGTCAGAGATTTCTGTCCCTTTCGTCGATCAGTTTGGGCGCCTTTATACTGGCAATGACCTGGCCTGCAGCGGCTGAGGACAACGCCGATGAACTGGCCAAGCAACTTTCTAATCCGATCGCGAACCTGATCAGCGTGCCCTTCCAGAGCAATTTCGAGTGGGGCGCCGGCGCCGACGGCAACGGCTTTGCCTACACGCTTAACATCCAGCCAGTCATCCCGATCTCGATCAGCGATGACTGGACCATGATCTCGCGCACGATTCTCCCTGTCGCGTATCGCGATTACCTGCCGCCGCCCGACGGCAACACGTTCGGCCTGGGCGATATCACCCAAAGCCTCTTCTTCTCGCCGAAGGCGCCGGGGCCCGGCGGGCTCATCTGGGGCGTCGGACCGGCGTTCCTCATTCCGACGGCAACCGACGACTTCCTCGGGGCGGGAAAATTCGGCATCGGACCGACGGCTGTCGTGCTCGAGCAGACCGGCCCGTGGACGGTGGGTGTGCTGGCCAACCACATCTGGTCGGTAGCGGGTGACAATGACCGCGACGAGATCAACTCCACCTTCCTGCAGCCCTTTCTCGCCTATGCGCTTGGTCATGGTACGACGCTCAACCTCAATACCGAGTCGACCTATGACTGGGTTGCCGATCAGTGGACTGTGCCGATCAATTTAGGGGTCTCGCAGGTCTTCAAGATCGGCGAGCAGGCGATGAGCATTCAGGTCGGCGGCAAGTACTATGCCGAGGCGCCCGAAGGCGCCCCGGAATGGGGCATTCGCACGACCCTGACATTGCTGTTTCCAGAGAAGTAGCAATGCCGCCAGATAACGGAAGGATTGGAGAATTCCTCTCCGCGCATGGCGGTCCTTTTTACGAACTGCAGCTTCGCCTGAAGATGCTCCGGGAGCACTCGCTCCAGGCCGGGCGCAGGGCCGTGCTGTTCGTTGCGCTGGCATGGGGCGTGCCGCTGCTCTTGAGCCTGATCGCCGGCCAGGCATTCGGAAAATTCGCAGAGCGTCCGTACCTGCTCGACATCGGGGTGTGGGCGAGGTTCGCGATCGCGATTGCGGCATTCACACTTGCCGAGGGGCGGGTTGAGGAGCAACTGAGGGAGACGCTGAAGCAGTTCACGCGGGCCCCGCTTCTAGGACCGGCCTCATTCGAGCCTGCGGCCGTAGCTGTGACGAGCGCTTTGAAGCAGCGGGACTCACGCGTTGCCGAGGCCGTCTGCATCGTAGCCGCGATCGCGCTTTCGCTGTTGTCGCTGGTCAACTTGGCGCAGTCCGGCGGCCATTCCTGGGCAGTCGGGTCCGATGGTGTCACGCTCACGGCGGCTGGCTGGTGGTGCCTGCTGTTCAGCAACCCGTTCTTCTTTTTCCTGTTGCTGCGCGGTCTGTGGCGTCACTTCGTCTGGTCTATGCTGCTTCGCCGGATCGCAGCGCTCGAACTGCGACTCGTGACGACCCATCCCGACGGCAACGCCGGGCTGGCTTTCGTCGGCCGCTATCCCAACGCCTTCGCCATGGGCGTCTTCGGCGTCAGCTGTGTGGTCGCGGCCGGACTGGCTCACCAGCTGGTCCAGGAGAGCATCACGGTGACCGCTTACGGCTATGTCATGGGGTTATGGCTCATCCTGGTGCTGGCGCTGTTTGCCTATCCGCTGCTGGCCTTCACCAGGCCGCTTGCGCGCCTCAAGCAAAACACGCTGATGTTGAGCAGCGCCAGGGGAACGCAGTTTCAGCGCCTAGCCGAGCGCAAGTTGCTCGGGGCGAATGTTGTCGCCGCCGATCCTGCCGAGATCGAAGAGCAGCAGGAGGCGTCCGATCCTGCCAAGCAATTCGACGCGACACGGAAAATGTCGACGCTGCTCCTCGACCGCTCGGCGCTGGTTCCGGTCGGTGCAGCCGCCCTGCTACCGTTGGTGGCGGCCGGCGCGACGCAGATGCCGTACAAAGAGCTGCTGGCGATCTGCAAGAAGCTGCTGCTTATCTGACGAAGCAGGCACTTGTGTCAGCGCTCATACGGCTGGCAACAATAAACTCGGTAACTGTAACGTACTTCTTTTGCGCGAAAGAAAATCGACACTGCCGCCATCGGTCAGGAGATCGGCGAGCCTCGGCGCGGCTCACCGCGCGTAGCCCGCGCGCCCGCACCACAGGTGGGAAATGGCAATGATTCGATGTTCGAACGGAATGAGCAAGGCATTCTGGGCAAAGGAAAAATCATGCGCACGAGTTTTGCCTTAGGTCGTGCGTTTGGCGCACTCCTTGCGCTCCTGCTAATGGCAGCGGGTGCGGAAGCACAGACTGATCCGCTCCCCTCCTGGAACAATGGTGCTACGAAACAGGCGATCGTCCATTTCGTCGAGCGCGTCACGTCGCAAGCTTCGCCTGATTTCGTGCCGGTGCCCGAACGCATCGCCGCTTTCGACAATGACGGGACGCTATGGTGCGAGCAGCCATTCTACTTCCAGCTGGCCTTCGCCTTCGACCGCATCAAGGCGCTGGCGCCGCAACATCCCGAATGGAAAACGACCCAGCCCTACCAGGCTCTGCTGGAGGGCGATCTGAAGACCGCAGCCTCCGCCGGCGAAAAGGGTCTCCTCGAAATCATAACCGCCACGCATTCCGGCATGACAACGGACGAGTTCGCGAGCACCGTCCGCGACTGGACGGAGACGGCGCGCCATCCGCGCTTCCGCCGGCGGTACACCGAGCTTGTCTACCAGCCGATGCTCGAGGTCATGCAGTATCTGCGCGCCAATGGATTCAAGACGTACATTGTGTCCGGTGGCGGTATCGACTTCATGCGGCCGTGGACCGAGCGTGTCTACGGCATACCGCCCGAACAGGTCGTGGGCTCTTCCGGAGTGACGGAGTTCCGTATCGACAAAGACGGCAAGCCTGAATTGGTCAAGCTCCCCAAGGTGCAGTTCGTCGACGATGGCCCGGGCAAGCCGTCCGGTATCCATACTTATATTGGCCGCCGCCCGATTATCGCGTTCGGCAATTCAGATGGCGACCTGCAGATGCTGCAATATGTGGCTGCCGGCCCCGGTGCCCGCCTCGTCCTCTATGTGCATCACGACGACGCGGAACGCGAATATGCCTATGACCGCGCGTCGCAGATCGGAAAACTCGACAAGGGACTGGACGAGGCAAACGCAAAGGGCTGGCCCCTCATCAGTATGAAGAACGACTGGAAGGTCGTTTTCCCTTCGGCGCAGTGAGCCGAGCGGCGCGACGAAAGGCGTCGTCCAACTGGAAGCAAGATCGCAAGGAGGTAGACGATGAGCCACCGAATTCACATTCCGCCTCTGATGGCGGCGGCGTTGTTTGGGTTCGTTCTGGCATCGTCTTCGACCGGTTCCGCCCTTGCACAGGAGCAAGCCGACGCAGCACGTGCCGCCGCCTCGGATGCGGTTGCAGAAGCGCCGCCAGCGCCGTTGAGCGACAAGGAACTCGAGGTGCTGGTGGCGCGGATCGCGCTTTATCCCGACGAGTTGATTGGCGTCATCTCGGAGGCGTCGCTTTATCCGCTGCAGATCGTCGAGGCCAGCCGCTTCCTCGACAGGCACGACAACGACAAGAGCCTCAAGCCGAAGGACAGCTGGGACGGCAGCGTGATCTCGCTGCTCAACTATCCCGAGATCGTCAAGATGATGAGTGAAGATCTCGATTGGACGCAGCAGCTTGGCGACGCGCTGACCTATCAGCAGAAGGACGTCATGATTGCCATCCAGACGCTACGCGACAGGGCGGTAGCGACCGGCGCAATCAAGAGCGATGACAAGGTGAAGGTCACGCAGGAGAACGACAACGTCATCATCCATTCGGCCACCAGCGACAAGATCTACGTGCCGCAATACCAGCCAGAGATGCTCTATGAGCCAGGCTACGCGATTGCGCCGGTAACCTATTATCCCGACCCGTACCCGGCCTATTGGTATCCGGCCGCCACCTTCTTCGCCGGCGCGGTGACCGGCGCCGTCTGGGCGGCAGCGGTGGATTGGGACGGCTGGGGCATCTGGGGCGGCCACTGGGACGGACACGACATCAATGTCGACTGCAACAAGTGCTTCAACAACATCAATGGCAAGATCAACTTCAACGACATCGACTGGAAGAACGTCGACCGTTCGAAGATCAACTTCGATCGAGACCAGCTTGCCAAGATCGACCGGACGGCAATCCGCGACCGCGTCAAAGCGAATGGAGGCAACAGTTTCCGCGATCGGGCGGCCGAGATCAGGCGAGAGCATCCGAACGCGCTGCCGAATAGGAGCGGACCGGCCGCCGACATTCGCAAGGACAGGATCGCCGCAGACCTGAAGTCCAGGGCAGGCGGGCCGGGCAGCATCGGGCGCAACAACAGGCCCGGCGGCATCACGCCCAAGATCGATCGCCAGAACGCCAGCAATGCCGCTGGCAGGATAAACCGGCCGGCGGGCAAGCCGAGGCTTGCGGCCAAATCGGACAACCGGCCCAGGAATCTCTCTGGTCTCGGACATGTCGGCCCGGGCAAGCGCGAGATGCTGGCTTCCCATCGCGGTGCTTACAGCATGGGGGGTGGCTTTCACGGCGGCGGTCGGCCGAACATGGCCATCAGGCGCCCACCTGGGGGATTCCACGGTGGTGGTTTCCATGATGGCGGTTTCCATGGCGGTGGATTCCACCGGCGTTGACGGGGAAAGGGACACGGCGATGACGACTTCAGTTTGGACCTATTTATCCCGCCTGCTCGCAACAGCGGTTTTGCTGCTGGCTGCCGGAACGCTTTCCCCGACACGAGCTTCGGCTGATGAGGCGATGCGGCTTACCGGCTACGTCTCGGCCAGTTCGCCGCCCGTGTTCGATAATCCGGCGCCGGCAATCGACGCCTTCAAGGCATCGCTTGCCAACAACGACTTCGACGCATTGGCGAAGTTGCTCGGGCTCGATCCTGCGAAGCTCAAGACCAGCGAGGGCGTCATGGACACTTTCGACAAGATCCGCGCCAACGCCGCGGTGAAGGTGATCGTGCAGGATCTCGACGACCGCCAGCTGATCGAGATCGGCGACGAGCAATGGCCGTTCCCATTCCCGATCGCGAAAGGCAAGAGCGGCAAATGGGCCTTCGACACCTATGCCGGCCTGCAGGAAATCATCAATCGGCGCGTCGGCGAAAACGAGCTCGAGACGATTGCCGCGATGCGCGCCTATGTCGATGCGCAGCGCGACTACGCCTCTCAGGACCGTGACGGTGACGGCGTGCTCGAATATGCGCAGAAGCTCGTGAGCAGCGAGGGCAAGACCGACGGACTCTACTGGACGACCGACAACGTCAACGGAGCCAGCCCTGCCGGCGAGTTCACAGATCAGGCAGCGCTCAACAAGGCGAAGAAGGGCGAGGGCTATTTCGGCTACCGCTACCGTGTGCTGACGGGGCAGGGTGCCAATGTTGCCGGCGGCGCATACGACTATGTGATCAACGGCAACATGATTGCCGGCTTCGCACTGATTGCCTGGCCGGTGAAATATGCGGAGACGGGTGTTCACACCTTCATCATCAGCCACCAGGGCATCGTCTACGAAAAGGACCTTGGACCTGGGACGGAGAAGAAGGCAGCAGCCATCAAGCGGTTTGACCCGGACGACCGCTGGAAGGTGACCGGCGACTGAAAAGCTCTGGTGCAGGCACCGCCGGCATGCTTATCTACTTTCCGCCAATCGTGCGGATGCGGCAGCACTGACTAGGCCAAAGGAGAGGGGTCTCAGGTGCAAGTCATTCTTGAAGCGATCGCATGAGCGCTATCGCCGTGCTTCCGTGCAAGGTCCACGCTGTTGTCGCCCTTGTGCTGTCGGCGCTTCTGCTTGCAGGCTGTGGCCGCACGGTCGGCGTGCTGGTCCCAGTCGCCGAGTCCGCGCCAGGAGCCAGCGTAACCGACTTGCTGGTCATCACCACTCGCAAGCCTTCCGGAGATCCCGCCACGCTCTATAGTGGCCAGCGCGACAAGAATTTCTCGCTCGACGAAATAAAGGTCTCGATCCCCCCGGATTCCCAGCGCAAGGCAGGCGAGGTGGCCTGGCCGCGGCGGCTTCCACCCAACCCCGCCAAGGACTTCGCGACCGTCGAGGTGAACCGTCTGGAACCCAACAGGCAGGCAGGATTTGCCTGGCTGCACGAGAACCTTCCCAAGAGCCGCGACGTCTTGGTCTTCGTCCACGGCTTCAACAACACCTACGAGGATGCGGTATTCCGCTTCGCCCAGATCGTGCACGATTCCAAGGTCGATGCCGCGCCGATCTTGTTCACCTGGCCGTCCGGTGCAAGCGTGTTCGACTACAATTACGATCGCGAAAGCACGATCTATTCGCGCGACGGGCTGGAGACGGTGCTGAAGCTTCTTGCGGACAGCCCGCAGGTTCACGAGGTCACGGTGCTTGCCCATTCGATGGGAACATGGCTGGCCATGGAATCGCTGCGACAGATGGCAATACGGGACGGGCGTGTCGCGCCAAAGATCAAGAACGTCATCCTCGCCTCTCCGGACATCGATATCGACGTCTTCGCCAAACAATTTCGCGATCTAGGCGACAAGCGACCCAAGTTCACGGTTTTCGTTTCGCAGGACGACAAGGCGCTTGCCGTCTCCAGGCTCGTGGCCGGCAACGTGAACCGGCTCGGTCAGATCGACCCAAGCCAGGAGCCCTATCGAAGTGCTGCTGAGAGGGCAGGCATAACCGTCGTCGATCTGACCAGGCTCAAGACCGGCGACAGCCTCAATCACGACAAGTTCGCCTCGAGCCCGCAGATCGCGCAGGCCATCGGAACGCGGCTCGCCACTGGACAGACGCTCACCGATTCCGAGGTCGGCCTGGGCGACAGCATCTCCATCCTCGCTGCAGGCACTGCCAAGGCGGTCGGCACTGGAGTAGGACTTGCCGTCAGCGCACCGATCTCTGTCGTAGACGCGAAAACGCGCAAGAACCTGTCTCGTCAGGCGGATACCCTGTCCGAGCAGGTCGGAACTAGCCGAGCCAATACCGGCAAGAAGGGCCACAGCGCAGCCGACGAGCTGCTCACGCCGACTGACGACAAAAGCGAATAAACCTCCGTCGGATCCGCTACAGTAACTTACTTGTCTCCGCAAACGCGAAGGTACCCAATTGCCTGACCGGCATTCCTTCGGCCGGTTCCCTGAATGGCGGGGTCAGCTGTCGTTAACGGAGGCGCAGATGCGAGCGCAAAGCGTACCGGAAAAGTCGAACCTGCCCCGCGCATTGGTGGGTGGCACCCTTTTGGCATTCGCCCTCGCCACAATCCCGACAGTTGCGGCAAACGCCGCTGATGCTATCACCGAGGAGGAAGCACACGCCATCGGCGTGGAGGCTTACCTGTACTTTTATCCGCTGATCACGATGGACATCACGCGAAAGCAATTGACCAATGTCGAGGCCAAGGCGGGCTCGATCGGCGGTCCGCCTAATCATTTCAACAACATACCCGAATTTCCGACGGCTGACATTAAGGTCGTCGTTCGTCCGAACTTCGACACGCTCTATTCCAGCGCCTGGCTCGATCTGACCAAGGAGCCGGTTGTCATTTCAGCCCCCGATACCAAGGGGCGCTACTATCTGTTGCCCATGCTGGACATGTGGACGGACGTATTTGCTTCGCCCGGCTGGCGCACGACCGGCACTGCGGCCGCCAATTTTCTGATTGCTTCTCCCGGCTGGCGTCCCGATCTTCGCGACAAGTTCGACGAATTCAAGCTGCCGGAAGGGACGCAGAGAATTGACGCGCCGACACCCTATGTCTGGGTCATCGGCCGTACGAAGACCGACGGGCCTCCGGACTACGACGCTGTTCACAAAATCCAGGATGGCTACAAGGTCACGCCGCTTTCGAAATGGGGCAAGGAGCCGAAACCGGGTGAGACGAAGATCGATCCGTCGATCGACATGAAGACGCCGCCCAAGGTCCAGGTCGACACAGCTCCGGCCGACAAATATTTCGCTTATGCGGCTGAGCTGCTGAAGCTGCAACCGCCTCACGCCACCGATCAGCCCATCATCGCCCGGCTGAAGCGCATAGGGTTCGAACCGGGCAAGAGTTTCGACCTCGCCAAGGCGGATGCTGCAGTGCAAAAAGGCCTGCAGAATGCGCCGCAGGATGCCCAGACCCTCATGGGCTGGAAAGTGAAGACGCTCGCCCGGGTCGCCAATAACTGGTCGATGAATACCGACACGATGGGCGTCTACGGCAATTACTATCTGAAGCGCGCCATTATTGCGCAACTGGGTCTTGGCGCCAATCTGCCTGAAGACGCCATCTACCCGTTCAATATCGGCGATGAAACCGGTCAGCCACTGGACGGCAAGTTTGCCTATACCATCCACTTCAACAAGAACGAGCTACCTCCGGCAAATGCCTTCTGGTCTATTACGCTATATGACGATCAGGGCTTCCAGGTCGCGAATGCTATGAACCGGTTTGCCGTGAGCAGCTGGATGCCCTTCCTGCAAAATGCAGACGGTTCTCTCGATCTCTATTTCCAGCATCGCAGCCCCGGCAAGGACAAGGAATGGAACTGGCTGCCGGCGCCCGAAGGACCGTTCACGCTGACGATGCGGCTCTATGCACCAAAATCCGAGGCTCTGACGGGAAAATGGAACCCGCCGCCGGTCGTCAAAACGAGCGCAGTCTCGGTTCTGACGGCTCAGTAAGGCGGAATAGGTTCTGGAACGGTTGGGATCATTCGAAGTGATCCCAGCCGCTTTAAGCCACCATACAACACCGCGCTACCGCGTCAGTTCTGGCGCAGCCGGTGCTCCGCGAGCTTGGCTTGCGTCACATCCAGTTCTCCGTCCCGCCGCTTGGCCTCCCAGCCGAGCGCGCCGGCGGCCATGTCGGCAATGCTCTCCAGGTCGCGCAGGCTGAGCCGGCCTGTGATCGCAAGCGCCGTTCGGCGCATCACGAGATCGTCGAGATGCACAACACTTTCGTTGCGGACGATCCAGTCGAGTTCGGCAAGCGTGTAGTCCGGCGCGTCGGCGAGAGGCGGGGCAGGGTGCGTTGCCTCATGGAGGAGGACGGCGCGGGCCGTGGTGCCGTACCTGCTGAGCAGCGTGGCCGCGCGCGCCGGTGTGGCGCCGGTTGCCCACACCGCCTCGTCGATCCAGCCAGCATGTGCGGCCGAGTCGGCGGGAAATCCGTGGCCTCCGCCGATCGGAAGCTCGCGCGTGCTCTTCCGGCGCGATAGCCCAAGTCGTATGAGGAGCATATCCGACACTTCCTCGGCGAAACCCCTGAAGGTCGTCCATTTGCCGCCGACGAGCGAGACGATCGGCCATGCTCTTGCGCCTTCGGGCTCCATGACCGGGGCCGAGTGGTCGCGGCTGATCAGACCCGGCGCGGTTCCGTCAGAAGCGGGCAGGGGCCGGACGCCCGAATAGGCGTAGACGATCTGACTGCGATCGAAAGATAACCCCGGCAGGAGGCTCCTGAGGCTCTGCAGGAAATAGTCGATCTCGTTGTCTTCGCATCGCACAGTGTCAGGGTCCGTAGCGCGGATATCGGTGGAACCGACCAGCGCGCGGCCGAGATAGTCGAACACGAGGCAGATGCGCCCGTCGTCCGCCTCGAAATAGATCATTCGCCCACCAAGTGCGCGGATGAGCTCGGGATGGTCGACCAGGATATGCGAGCCTTTGGTGCCGCCGATCAGATGCGAGGGCGCACCAAGCGCTTCATTCACCCGGTCGATCCACGGCCCTGCGGCATTGACGACGATACGCGGGCGGAAAGCTCGCTCGCTGCCATCCGATGCGCGGACCCGAACCGACGAGCCGTCTGTTCCGAGCAGATCAGCGTAATTCAGGGCCTCTGAGGCGGGGCTCGCCTTGACGCCGTCCTGCAGCAGCTCCAGCACCAGCCGTTCCGGATGGGTAACCTTCGCGTCGTAATAGGTGCCCGCGGCAACGATGTTCGCATTGAGTGGTGGAATCTTTCTTAGGGCATGGCTTCTCGACCAGAGCGCATGACGCGGCATGACGCGATGGCGCGCACCGTAAAAGTCGTAGAGCGCAAGACCGATCTTGATCAGCACGGCGCCGCGGCTGCGCGGAGCGGTGGTGCTGCCCGCCAATGTGCGCAGGGCTGCGGGAATGCCCTTCAACCACGAGAAGATGGGGATCACCGTGGGCAGCGGGGTCACGCAGTGGGGTGCGTTGCGCAGAAGTAGGTTTCTCTCCAGCGTCGACTGTGCGACGAGGCGGAATTCACCCGTCTCCAGATATTTGATCCCGCCGTGAATGAGCCGGGAAGGCGCCGCGCTGGTGCCGGAGCCGAAATCGGCCTTGTCGGTGATGACGACGCGAAGACCCTGCTCGCATAGGTCGCGGAAGAGACCGGCGCCGTTGATCCCGGCGCCCAGGATGAGAACGTCGATATCCTCTGTCATTCGGAAGGCACGATCTTCAGGTTGACGCCGGCGGCGATCAGCGCGCGGGCGCTCTGTTCGGGGAGGGCGCTGTCAGCGAGGACCAGGTCGAACTCGGTCAGGTCGGCGAAGAGGTGAAGCGCGACCTTTCCGAACTTGGAGGAGTCGATCAGCAAAATTCGGCGCGCGGCGGCAGCATGCATGGCCTTTTTCACCCGCACCACCTGCGGGTCCTGGATGAGCGCTGCCGTGCCGTTGACGGCCGACGCCGAGCAGATCAGGAGGTTGACCCTGATCCGTTCGAGCGCGCTTTCGCAGATATGGCCGATAAAGGCGTTGTAGGTCGGGTGGTACTCGCCGCCGAGCAGGATGAGCTTCAGCTCCTCCGCCTCGGTGAGTTGCTGCGCAAGAGCGAGGCTGTTGGTAACCACGGTCAGAGGCCTGATCCCAGGCAGCAGCGGCGCGAGCGCATTCGCTGTGGTGGAATCGTCCAGCACGATGGCCTGGCCGGGCTCTATCTCGGCCAATGCAGCGCGAGCGAGCACGCTCTTGGCGGCCGCGGCGCGGGTTGCGCGGAAGCGGAAGAGGCTTTCGTAGACGCCCGAAGGTTGCGCGCTCACCGCGCCGTGCAACTTACGCATAATGCCTTGGCGGGCGAGCTCCTCGACATGGCGATGGATCGTCATGCGCGAGACGCCGAAGGCGGCGACTAGCTCGTCGATCCGTGCCTCGCCGCGTTCGATGACGTAGTCGGCGATCTCCTGGCGGCGGGTGTCTGCGCTCATATGCCGGCCTCCGGCGCCAACGCCTCTATGGACGGCCAAAGCGGTGCGAGACTTCGGGCGACCTCACAGTGGAGCAGGTAGCGTTCGTCAAGCGCGGCGCTTTGGCTGGGGTCGGGGCTGTAAATACGGCCCAGCGCTTTGAGATCCCGCGGGTCATGGCGCGGCGAGGCGAAGAGGCCCACCCCCGCCCCCGCGCAGAGGGCGGCGCCCCACGCGGCGGCTTCTTCGGTCTCGGTGACAGTGACGGGCAGGCCGAGCGCATCCGCGAAGAGCTGAGCGAAGACCGGGTTGCGGGAGATCCCCCCGGTCAGCCGCGCCTCGTGCGGAGCGAAGCCCCCGCGCAGGGCGTCGACATGGACGCGGTGATTGAAGGCGATCCCCTCGATCACTGCACGCAGCATGTCGCCCCGGTCATGCCAGCCGCGCAGACCAAGAAACCCCGCGCTGGCCACTGGCCCGTGCGGGGAACCGAAGAGGTAGGGATGGAAGAGGAGCGTGGTTGGCCGCCCGAGAGCAGCCTCGATCTCGGGACCGATCACCGCATGGATCGAGCGCCCCTCTGCTTCGGCTGCCTGGCGTTCGGACGCGCAGAGCGTATCCAGGAACCAGTCGTAGTTCGCCGCGGAAGCAGGGGAGATTGACATGTTGTTCCACTCGCCCGGCCGAAGCCCGTTGCGGCAGAACCAGCGGGCATCAACCTTCGGAGCGGTCGAGACGGTTTCATTGATCGAATAGGTGCCGGCGACGATCGCGATCAAGCCCTCGCCATAGCCACCAATGCCGAGGGCAGACGCTGTGACGTCATGCAGGCCGGCAACGACCGGCGTGCCCGCGACTAGGCCGGTCAGGGCGGCTGCTTCCTCGGTTACGTTGCCCACGACTTCGTCGGGCCGCGCGACCCGGGGCAGGGCGCTGCGAAGCGCTTCCAGGCCGAACATCGCAAGAATATCGGGAGCGTATCCTTGCGAGTGGACGTCCGTGAACGAGGTGCTCGCCTCGGTCAGGTCGGTCCCGACGGTCCCGGTGAGGCAGAAGCGCAGCCAGTCCTTGCAGGCAAGCACGTGACCGATGCGGGCGAAGCGTTCGGGTTCATGGTCGCGGATCCACGCCAACAGGGCCGATAGCGCCGAAGCATGGGGCATCTGGCCCGTGCGGGAGAGCGCCGCGGCTGCGGTGCCGTCCCTTTCCCAAGCGGCCACTGTGCCCCCGGCCCGGCTGTCGAGCGACAAGATGCCGTGGCCAAGCGGTTGCCGATCCGTGTCCAGGAGATACAGCCCATCTCCGTGAGCGGTCGCGGCAAGGGCAGCGATGTCGGAAGCTGGACGGTGCGAGTGTGCGATCGCCTCGGCGATTGCCTCTGCGGTGGCGCGCCAAAGGACGGTCATGTCGCGTTCGACATGACGGGGGCGCGGCATGATCTGCGGGACCCGCCGCCGCGCGACGGCGAGCGGTGTGCCGGTCTCGTCGAAGACGACCGCTTTGGTGACTGTCAGGCCGTTGTCGATCCCCAGAAGACAGGGCATCGGTACTCACTCCTAAGAACCTGCAATTGTGCAGAGTCTTATAGAATGATCATATGCCGATGTGAAGTTAACACGCACAGATGTTACAATTCACCATTGGGCGTGCCGTCATCGCGCGGGACCGGAGCGACCACGACGTTGATGCCGCGCGCTCTCATCCGCTCCACGTGCCGCGGGGGGGTGCCGTTGTCGACAATAACCACATCGAACTCGTCCAGCGTGACCATAGCATGCAGCGCGCGCCGTTCGAATTTCGTGTGGTCGGCCAGAAGAATGCGCATGGCCGCGCTCTCGAACATGGCCCGCTTGGTCTCGACCATCTCTGGTGATTGGTGAAAGACCATGTCGTCGGTGATCGCCGCCATCGAGAGGAACACCCTGTCCGCCCTGAGCCGCCGGATCTCGGCGATGGTCACTGGTCCCATGAAGGCGTTGCACCAGTTGTGGAATTGTCCGCCAAGGCCGAGCAACGTGAGGTCACGTATGCCCTTCAGCTCGTTCATCAGCGTGATCGAATTGGTGATGGCCGTAAGCGGCACGCGCGCAGACAGATGCGGCACCAACTGGAGCACCGTCGTCGAATCGTCGAGGAAGACCGCCTGGCCTGGCTCGAGGAAGGCGGCCGCCGCCTCGGCGATCGCGCTCTTCTCGGCGCCCTGGCGGGAAGCGCGGTAGACGTCACTGGACTCGATGAGGCTGGTCGGCGCGGCCGAAACCACGCCGCGTGTCTTGCGCAGCAGGCCCCGGCTGACCAACTCGTCCAGATCGCGATGCGCGGTCATGAGGCTGATGCCAAAGCGTTCGGTGATGTCTTCGATGCGCATCGCACCTTCGGCCATCACGGCTTCGGCCATGAGTTGCCGGCGTGCGATCTGGCGTGCGTGCCGACTGTCGCTCGGCACCTGATCTGCAACGAGACGTTCCAGCGCATGCTCGAAAGAACCGAGGTTGTCTTTCATCCGGCACACCTCCTGCCCCGCCGCCGCATAACCGTGATTCTGCTGCCTTGGCAAGAAATGCCGCAACAAGCTCGGAGGCAGGCAGAGTTTCAGCGCATATCCCCTCTCGAACCCCGAGAAAAAGGGGCGGCTAGAGCAGGATGAATTGAAGCGGAGCCATTCATCCTGCTCTAGCTCTTTCTTGCGGCATGATCTTATCCGAAAAGTCTGCAACTTTTCGGGATCATGCCCTAGTCGGCGCCCCTCGACTTGGCCTTACTTCGACAGAGTGAAGGGGCCGGTATATTTGTCGATGTTGTCCTTGGTGATCAGGACACAGTCGAACAGCTGCTTCTCCGAGTCCGCACCGGTCGAGCCGGTCTTGATGAACTTGTCGGCCTGGCGCACGGCCTCGGCGGAAAACACCGCAACCGGCTGGAGCACGGTGTACTGCAGTTCGCCGGCCTTGATCGCAGCGACGGCGTCGGGAGAACCGTCGAACCCGCCGACCTTCACCTTGCTGAGCTTGCCGGCTTCTTTCAGTGCCGCGATCGCACCGAGAGCCATTTCGTCATTGCCGGAAATCACGCCGATGATGTCGGGGTGAGCCTGCAGCATGGACTGCATCTTCTGATAGCCCTGCGTGCGGTCCCAGTTTGCGACTTCCTGGGCCACCTTCTTGAGATCGGGATATTGAGTCAGAACGGTCTCATAGCCGTTGGATCGGGTGGCCGCGTTGTTGTCCGCCGGGTTTCCGAAAAGCTCGACATAATTGCCGTTGTCGCCAACCGCTTCGACCCATTGCTGCGCGCCAAGCGCGGCGCCCTGGGCGTTATTGGAGACGAGCTGTGCCTTGGCGAGCCCCTCCTGGTTGATCTCGGCATTCACGAGGAAGACCGGGATGCCGGCAGCCACGGCCTTCTTGATCGCTCCGACCGAGCCGTCCGCATTGGCGGGGTCGAGGATGATGGCGACCGACTTGTTGGTGATCGCAGTATCGATCAGCGTGCTCTCGGTGTTCGTGTCGCCTTTGTGGGCGCTGACGGAGGCCTGGTAGCCGAGCTCTTCGGCGGTCTTCTTGGCGACCTGGCCTTCCGTGAACCAGTACGGGTTCGCCGGATCGGTGACGATGATGCTGATCAGCCCTTGAGCCCAAGCGTGGCTCGCCATCAGCGGCAAGGCCGCTGCCGCGATCAGGAACATCCTTCTGGTATTATTGAACATAGATCTTTCACTCCCTTTCGGATTGCATTGTCGCCGATGCTCGGCCTTCTCTTCCGTGACGATCCTCGTCACGGAGAAGCTGTTGCGGGCTGCCCCCTCATTTGGCACGGCGGCCCCGGTAACGGATCGAGTTCAGAAGCACCGCGAGAACGATGACGGTGCCGGTGAAGACGGTCTGCCAATAGGAAGACACCCCTATGATGACCAGACCGTCCGACAGGAAGCCGATGACGAAGGCTCCGAGCATTGTCCCGCGCACGGTTCCCCGGCCGCCTGTCAGCGCCGCGCCGCCGATCACGACCGCGGCGATCGCGGTCAACTCATAGGTGAAGCCGGCGGTCGGTCCGGCGGAGGTGAGCTGGGAGGCGAGCACCAGTCCCGCGATGGCGGACAGTATGCCGGACAAGGTGTAGACGGTGATCTTCACGCGGTTGACCGGCACGCCCGACAGATCGGCCGCGCGCTCGTTGCCGCCCGAGGCATAGAGCCAGCGTCCAAAGGCGGAGCGGCTGAGCATCAGACCGGCGAGCACGGCAATGGCGGCTAGCACGATGACACTGATCGGAACACCGAACAGCCTGTTGAAGCCGAGCCAGTTGAAGCCGGTGTTTCCGAGCTCCGGCCGTCCCGCCAGATTGTTGAAGGTGAGGCCGTTGGTCATCAGCAGCGCGATCCCGCGCGCCACGTACATCACGCCGAGGGTAGCCACGAAGGCCGGCACCTTGAACCATGCGACGAGCACTCCGTTCAGAGCCCCCAGAACGGCACCCACGGCGCAGGTCAGGACCACGACCGCCCAGACTGGCGGGTAGAGGATGACGCCGAACATGGGAAGCTCCACGCCCTGCATCAGGAAGCCGGCAATCACTCCGGAGAGGGCCAGCACCGAGCCGACCGAAAGGTCGATGCCGCCGTTGAGGACCACGAGCAGCATCCCGATGGCGAGGATCCCATAGATCGCCACGTGCGACGACATGATGAGGAAGTTGCTCGTGGTGAAGTAGTTCGGGGACAGGAACGAGAAGACCGCCACGATCAGGATCAGCGCGAAGAAAGCCCGGCCTTCGAGCAGCAGCTTGCCCAGGCTCAGCTTGCCCAGCACTCCGTTGGCCGGGGGAGACACGCGGTTTGCGCTTGTGTCCGTCATTCTCTGGTCTCCATGAATCCTGGCGCCGTCAGGCCGCCGCGGCTTCGCCGGACGCCGCCATGATCTTCTCCTTGGTCACGTCCGAGTCGAACTGCGCCGAGATCCGGCCCCGGCGCATGATGATGATGCGGTGAGCGACGGACAGGCATTCGCCAACCTCGGAGGTGGTGAATATGATGGCCTGACCCCGCCTGGCGCGTTCGGAAAGGATGCGGAACACCTCGGCCTTGGCGCCGATGTCGATACCGCGGCTGGGTTCGTCCAGCAGGATCACCTTGGGATCCGTGGCCAGCATCTTTCCGATGACCACCTTCTGCTGGTTGCCGCCCGAAAGCGAGCCGATTGCGGCATCCGGTCCGGACGTCTTCACCGTCACGTCCCGGATGGACTTTGCGATCAGTGCGCGCTCGAGCCTTGTCGACGTGAAGATGCCGCGCGTGAATTCCATGATGGATGCAAGCGAGAGGTTCTGGCCCACGGTCATCGTTTGCACCAGGCCGTCCCGCTGCCGGTCCTCCGGAACCAGGGCAAGGCCGTATGCGATGCGCTCGGCGATACTGAGATGGGAGATCTCCTGGCCGTCCAGGACGATCTCGCCCGACGAGGCGCTGAGACGGCCAGCGATCGTCTCCAGGAGCTCGGTCCGGCCGGCCCCCATCAGGCCATAGATGCAGACGATCTCGCCCGCCCTGACGTCGAGTGAGAGCCGATCCACCACGTTGTAGCCTGCCCCCGAGGGGTTCGGCACAGTCAGGTTGCGCACCGACAAGGCGGTCGCGCCGAAATCGTAACCGGTCGGCGGACTGCCGAGGTCGTAGTTCTCGCCCACCATGTTGCGGACAATCCACGCAAGATCGATCTCAGCACGAGGAGCTGACGCGGTCATCATGCCGTCGCGCAGGACCACGGCGTGGTCCGTGATCTGCAGCGCTTCCTCGAGGTGATGCGAGATATAGACGATCGACACGCCTTTCGCGGTCAGATCCCGGATCACCCTGAACAGCACCTCCACTTCAGAGGCAGACAGAGCGGAGGTCGGTTCGTCCATGATGAGGATGCGGCTGTCAACCGACAGAGCCCGGGCGATTTCCACGATCTGCTGCTGTCCGAGTCGCAATTCCTCGACAGGGGTCAGCGGATCGATATCCTCCTCCAACTCCTCCATGAGCTTGTGGGTCTGGCGTTCCTCCTCGGCAAAATCGACGCCGGTCGGACCTTCGATCTCGCGGCCCATGAAGATGTTGTCACGCACCGAGAGGTTCGGGGCGAGGCTCAGTTCCTGATGAATGATCGAGATGCCGCGGTTGCGCGCATCGGTCGACGAGGAGAAGACGACCGGCGCTCCGTCCAGGATGATCTCGCCGGAACTCGGCTGCACGACACCGGAGAGAATCTTCATCAGGGTTGATTTGCCGGCGCCGTTCTCCCCGAACAGCGTGGTCACCTGGCCCCGATGGATGTCGAAATTCACGCCCTTCAGGGCATGGATGCTACCATAGATCTTGGATACGTTGCGCGCTGCCAGGACGACCTCGCGCGCATCATTTCGGGCCGATCGGACGTCGCTCATTTGACCGCCAACCTCGATGGCGTGATGAGCCAGTTCTTGGGGTTGATGAGACGAAAAACGCCAACGACCTCGACAGTCTTGCCGGTAAGGTTTGTCGTGTCGGTCGGGTCGAGGATCTGCTTCTTCATCGCCCGATTGATGCCGGAGCCTGCGTTCTGGAACTCGATCTGGTTCTTGAACTTTCCGAACTCGATATCGCCGGTGGCGTCGCGCAGGTCGGTGCCGTTGATGGCGGGCCCGGTCTGCACCCGAACATGAATGTCTGCCGGAACGCCCTCGACGGAGAGGTCGTAGACACCCGATTTGCCCTCGCCGGCGACGCCGGTCAGCCGAACCGGCATGATCGCTCCCGTCGATGAAGCGGTGCCGTAGCGCTTGGCCGCCTCGGCCTTGTCGGCGAGCACGGCTGGTCCGAGCGTCGCGGCATCTACGGCGCGCTCGTCAATAAAGGTCTGGATGCGGGGAAACTGTTCATCGCCGTATTTGTCCGGGGAAAAAGCCTGCTGGCGAATGTCACCGTCCGAACCGATCTGCACGACCGTAGTATCCAGTGCCATGGCGATCAGCACGGCAATGCCGGCTGCAATGCCGACCAACAAGCCGCGGCGCGGCTTTCCTGGAGCTTTCGGGGTCGGGGCGGTCGTTGCACTCATCTCGCAGCCTCGGATTTCCGAACTGGTGGTGTCAGGCTGGCGAGCCGGCATTCGGCCACATGGCGGGATCGGATACGGCGAAAGCCGAGCGCCGGCTCTGGCCCGCTACCGAGCGATCCTGTTCCATGGGTCTCCTCCGGCTGCGATCGCCGCTGCGGCCTTTCCTCCCAGCCGCCGCGACGCCTGAACTGGTCACGCATTTCAATTCATGTTATATGCGTGATATTTATTGCGTCAAGCATGATATAATCACAAGTCGGCTCTCACTGATTTGAATGGCCGCGAGCGCACGGGCCTCGGCATTCCGGCTTGATGCAGCAGTGCCATGGCAAGCACCGGACGGATCACCAAGCGCTGCAAGCCAAAGTTGCCGAGGCGATTTCGCGAGAAGGGCCAACCTACTGATTTCACAAGATATTTCCGCGCATTTCGCAAGAGGTGTCAGCCGACTGCGGAGCATGACCCCGGCTATCCAGATCGGCGCCACCTGTTCTCGGCTTAGTCGGTCAGGCAGTCCTGGCCGGCTTCCTGGAGCATTGACACCCTTCAATCTATCTGAAAAAAATTGCTGTGTCTGCAAAAAACTTCATGCGCCATGTTAATTCTGTGATATGAAAAACGAGGCGCGTGGTTCCGATGTCAGGCGCTCGCTTCCGATGTATCTGTTGCTGGATCGCGATGCCGGAGCACAGAGGAGAAGACGTAATGGCTGGTGGCGAGTTCGGGGCAACGCGTCCGGACAGAATATCTCCATGACAGGCAACCTCCTTATAGGCATCGACTCCGGGACGTCAGTCATCAAGGCTGTGGCCTTCGACCTAGTCGGCCGTCAAATCGCGTCGGCTTCGGTGCCGAATCGCTACGACTCCGGCCCGGACGGGTCGGCGACACAATCCTTGGCAAGGACGTGGGCTGACTGCGTTGCTGCCCTGCGTGCGCTTGGTGAGAAGGTGGAGGGGCTTGCTTCCCGAACCGCCGTAATCGCGGTGACGGCTCAGGGCGACGGCACATGGCTCGTGGGCGAGGGCGACGTCCCGGTTGGCGATGCCTGGCTGTGGCTGGATGCACGGGCTGCCGGGACAGTTGCGGCTCTGACGACGGGACCACTCAATCGGGCACGGTTCGAGGCGACCGGCACGGGGCTCAACACCTGCCAGCAAGGCAGCCAGCTCGCATGCATGGACCGTATGGACCCGGAACTTCTAGATCGCGCCGAGGTGGCGCTTCACTGCAAGGACTGGCTCTATCTCAATCTCACCGGCGTTCGGGCTACGGACCCTTCCGAGGCGAGCTTCACCTTTGGCAACTTCCGCACTCGCCGATATGACGAGATCGTCATCGAGGCGCTTGGCCTCAGCCATCGCCGTAAACTCCTTCCGGAGATCATCGATGGTACGCTGGTCACTCATCCACTGACCGACCAGGCAGCCAGCGCAGCCGGGCTGCGTGCGGGGACGCCGGTTTGCCTCGGCTATGTCGACATGGTGATGACGGCGCTGGGCGCCGGCGTCTGCGGGGGTACCGGAGACGTCGCTTGCTCGATCGTCGGCTCCACGGGCGTCCATATGAGAGCAAAGCCGGTCGATGAGGTGCATCTCAACGCCGAAGGGACTGGCTATGTGATCGCCCTGCCCATTCCGGGGCGGGTGACGCAGGTGCAGACCAACATGGCCACGACGCTCAACATCGACTGGGTGCTCAACATGGCCGCAGACGTGCTGCGGGACATGGGGCACGAGGCGAGCCATCGCGACTTGGTCGGTCGCGTCGATGGCTGGCTTGCTGGCAGCACTCCGGGCCAGATCGTCTATCATCCCTACATTTCCGAGGCCGGTGAACGCGGTCCGTTCGTCAACGCGAACGCGCGGGCCGGATTCATCGGTCTGTCGCTCCAACACCGTTATGCCGACCTGGTGCGTGCCGTGGTCGAGGGCCTCGGCTTGGCCATGCGCGACTGCTATGCCGCAATGGGCGAGCTGCCATCGGAGCTGCGACTGTCGGGCGGCGCGGCGCGCTCGGCGGGCCTTAGGGGCGTTCTTTCGGCGGCGACCCATGCCGCGGTGCGGGTTTCGGCACGCGAGGAAGCCGGCGCAGCCGGCGCCGCCATGATGGCCGCCGTCGCCATAGGCGTCTATCCCGACATGGACGCCTGCATTGCCGAATGGGTGACGCCGCTTCTTGGCCCGGCCGAGGCGCCCGACCCCGCGTTGGCGGCTGTTTACGACCGCCTATTCCCAGCCTTTGCCGCCGCCCGGCGCGAGCTCGTTCCCACCTGGGACGCGCTTGCCGCCGCGCGCCGCGCCTGAGGTGCAGCGGCCTCTTAGGAGCAAGACATGAAGACCGAATCCGGGATTATCGACCTCTTCGTGATAGGAGGCGGCATCAACGGCGCGGGCATCGCACGGGATGCGGCGGGCCGTGGCCTTTCCGTGGTGCTTTGCGAAAAGGACGACCTCGCGGAGGGAACGTCATCGCGCTCGGGCAAGCTCGTGCACGGGGGCCTGCGCTATCTCGAATACTACGAATTTCGGCTGGTGCGCGAGGCGCTGATGGAGCGCGAGGTGCTGATGAATGCTGCCCCGCACATCATCTGGCCAATGCGCTTCGTCCTGCCGCATAGCCCTGAGGACCGGCCTGCCTGGCTCGTCCGCTTGGGGCTTTTCCTCTATGACCACCTTGGCGGCCGCAAGAAGCTGCCAGGTACCCGCACGCTGGATCTGACGCGCGATCCGGAAGGCGCGCCCCTGCTCGACCAGTTCACCCGGGGCTTCGAATATTCCGATTGCTGGGTGGATGATGCGCGCCTGGTGGTGCTCAATGCCGTCGACGCGGCCGAGCGCGGCGCCGAGGTGTTGACCCGCAGCGCTGTGGTTTCGGCGCGGCGCGACAACGGAGCATGGACCGTCACGACGAGGAACTCGCTTTCGGGCGAGACCCGCTCCTTTCGCGCGCGCTGCATCGTGAATGCCGCCGGACCGTGGGTTTCCGACATAATCGGGCGCGTGGCGGGATCGAATTCCGCGCGCAATGTGCGGCTCGTGAAGGGAAGCCACATCATCGTCCCGAAATTCTGGCCGGGTGCGAATGCCTACCTCGTCCAGAACCACGACAGGCGCGTGATCTTCATCAATCCCTATGAGGGCGACAAGGCGCTGATCGGCACAACGGACATCCCGTATGAGGGCCGTCCGGAGGACGTGGGGGTGGATGAGAGCGAGATCGAGTACCTGATGGCCGCCGTAAACCGCTACTTCAAGGAGAAGCTGCGGCGTACCGACGTGCTGCACAGCTTTTCGGGCGTGCGCCCTCTGTTCGACGACGGCAAGGGCAACCCCTCGGCCGTCACGCGCGACTATGTCTTCGACCTCGATGAGACCGACGGCTTGCCTTTGCTGAACGTCTTCGGCGGCAAGATCACGACGTTCAGGGAGCTTGCCGAGCGTGGGCTCAATCGGCTGAAGCACGTCTTCCCGAAAATGAGTGGAGACTGGACCGAGAATGCGCCTCTTCCGGGCGGCGAGATTCCGAACGCGGACTACGAGAGCTTCGCCAACAGCCTGCGTGACACCTATCCATGGATGCCGCGCAGGCTCGTCCACCACTATGGGCGGCTCTACGGCGCGCGTACGAAGGACGTGGTCAAGGGCGCGACAAGCCTGGCGGGGCTTGGCCGCCATCATGGCGGACTTCTCTACGAGGCCGAGGCGCGTTACCTCGTCGCGAAGGAATGGGCGCTCACTCCGCAGGACGTCCTGCTGCGGCGTACCAAGCATTACCTGCACATGAGCGAAGCCGAGCAGGCCGCTTTCGCCGCCTGGTTCCAAGCCGAACGTTTTGCCGACGCGGCGTGAGGGCGGCACGAGTTCCGCACGCCGATCTTCCCTTTGCCCTGAACGGACACCAATGCCACTGACGCTTTCACTCAACACGAACCCACTCGTGAACCGCTTTGCCGAACCCGACGATCTCATCGACACGGTGGCGCGGGACCTGCGTATTCGTGACCTGCAGCTGACACATGAATTCATCAACCCGAGCTGGCCGGCATCGGTAACGCGCCGGCTGACGCGCCGGATGAGCAGCGCGCTTGCCCGCACGGGCGTGCGGATCACGAGCGGCATGACTGGGCCCTACGGGCGTCTCAATCATTTCGGTCATCCCGACCGCGACGTCCGCCGCTATTATGTGGACTGGTTCAAGACATTCGCGGATATCACAGCCGATCTCGGCGGTTTCTCCGTCGGCACGCAATTCGCCATCCTGACGTACAGGGACTACGACGACCCCGAGCGTCGCGAGGAACTGATCCGGATCGCGATCGACTGCTGGGCCGAGGTGGCCGAGCATGCCAAGGCAGCCGGACTGCTATACGTCTTCTGGGAGCCGATGAGCATCGGCCGGGAGTTCGGTGAGACGATCGCTGAATGCATGAAGCTGCAGGACCGCCTGACTGCCGCCAACATGGCCGTACCGATGCGGATGATGGCCGACATCGACCATGGCGACGTGACCAGCGCGAATCCTGACGACTACGATCCTTACGCCTGGGCACGCGCGGTGCCGAAGGTCTCGCCCATCATCCATATCAAGCAGAGCCTGATGGACAAGGGAGGACACCGTCCTTTCACGGCCGATTTCAACGCCAGAGGCCGCATCCACCCCGAGCCGTTGCTCAAGGCATTCGAGGACGGCGGGGCGGCGGACAACGAGATCTGTCTCGAGCTCAGTTTCAAGGAGCGTGAGCCGAATGACCGGCAGGTGATCGCACAGATCGCGGAGAGCGTTGCATTCTGGGCGCCGCATATCGATACCGGAGTGCGAAGCCTCAAAATCTGAGAGCGGCGGAGGAGAATGCATAATGGCGCGGCGCAACGGTGAACATGATCACGACCAATCCCTGGCCATTCGCGCTGCATGGCTGCACTACGCGGGTGGCCTCACACAGGCTGCGGTAGCCGAGCGGCTGAGGCTGCCGTCGGTCAAGGCGCACCGGTTGATCGCGCGGGCCGTCGCGGATGGAGTGGTGAAAGTCTCGATCGATGGCGAGATCGTCGAATGCGCTCTCCTGGAAGATCAGCTCTGCCAGCGTTTCGGGCTCGATTTCTGCGAGGTCGCTCCCGACCTCGGTGAGGTGGGATTGCCGCTGCGTGCGCTCGGGCTTGCCGGGGCAGGATTCCTGCGGCGCGAGATCGAGCGAGGCGATCATGGAGTGATTGGCCTCGGCCACGGTCGGACCCTCGCAGCCGCCGTACACCAGCTGCCGCGTTTCGAAGCGGGGAGGGTGCGTTTCGTCTCGCTTCTCGGCGGGCTGACGCGAAACTATGCCGCGAACCCGCACGACGTGATGCATCGTCTCGCCGAAAAGACCGGGGCGCAGGCCTATGTGATGCCGGTGCCCTTCTTCGCCAATTCAGCGGAAGACCGCGAGGTTCTGCTTGCGCAACGGGGCGTGCGCGAGGTGTTCGAGATGTCGAACAATGCGGGACTGAAGATCGTCGGCATCGGCACGGCGGATGCGGACGCGCAACTCGTGGCCACGGGCATGATCGAGCCGCGCGAGATCGGCGAGATCACGGCGGTTGGAGGCGTGGGGGAGATGCTCGGCCATTTCTTTGACGCGAAAGGCCGTGTGCTGGAGACCACGCTCACGGCCCGCACGCTCGCTGTCGATCTCGACGGCCCCGCCGAAAGCCGGATCGTCGCCATTGCCGGCGGCACCTCGAAGGTTCAGGCGATCAGGGCCGTGCTCCAGAGCCGACGGCTGAACGGGCTGATCACCGACGAGCCGACTGCATTGGCCCTCGCCGGTTAGTAACCTATGCACGCGATGGCGGCCTCGTAGGCGGCCTGCATCTTTGCGAGGGCCGACAGCTCGGGTTGCGGCGCTCCCAGATGGAGATGCCGCAAGTACTTCGTGAACTCCGACGATAGCTGCGGGCCGCCCTCTTCAAGAGCGTATGCGCGTGTAGCGAGCTCCGTCGACGGAAGCGTGTGGCGCAGCCCCAACTGCCAACGAGTTATCTCCCAAAGACTCGTGAGTTCGGTTCAGCGGAGCGAGCCACGTGCATTCAGGCCAAACACTCGTTTAAGGCCGGAGACTGTCAATAGGTCGCCCGCCCGCCGCTGAGGTCGAAGGTGAACCCCGTAGTAAAGCTGCAAGCCGGTGAGATGATCCAGGTGATCATCTCCGCCGCTTCACGGATCTCGCCGCAGCGCTGCATTGGTATTTTGGCGGTCATATACTCAACCGTTTGCTGCGGCAAAGCGTCTACCATCGGCGTGCGGATGACGGCCGGGGCGAGAGCGTTCACGGTAATTCCTGTAGTCGCGTAGTCCTTACCCATCGATTTCACCATGCCGATCAAGCCAGCCTTGGTGGTCGAATATGCGGTCATGCCGGCGTTGCCATCCTTACCGGCGATCGAGGCCAGATGGAGGATGCGGCCGTAGCCGTTTGGTAGCATGCGCCGCAGGGCCGCCTGCGAGACCACCAGTGCGCCGCGCAGGTTTACCGCATGCACGCGGTCAAAATCGGCGAGATCTACCTCATGGGCCTTGATGTTGGTGGCGCCGGTAATGCCAGCGCAATTCACAAGCGCCTCGAGCGACGAAAACTCGTCGTCAATGGCGGAGAAGACGGTCTCGACCGCAGTGGGGTCATTCACGTCGAGCTTCCAGGCTCGGGCGCGACCGCCCGCCGCGCGTATCTCGGCCGCGGTGCGTTCGGCACCTACGCCGTCGATATCGAGACAGGCGATCCACACACCGAGGCCGGCGAGATGCCCAGCTGCGGCGGCACCGAGGCCACTGGCAGCGCCAACGACGGCGGCGTGATAGCCGCGATCAAAGCTCTTAAACATGCGCTTCTTTCTTCTTGAAAATCGGGGAGGATTGTCAGTGCTGGGTGACGCCTCAAACGGCTTCGCGTTCCAGTACCGCGCGCAGGAAGCGGCGCAGACGCTCGTTCTTGGGATTACCGAAGATCTCGGTTGGCGAGCCCTGCTCGACGATGACGCCGCCGTCCATGAAGATGACACGGTCGGCAACATCACGGGCGAAGCTCATTTCGTGGGTGACGATCAGCATGGTCATGCCTTGTCTCGCCAGATCGCGTATTACCGCCAACACCTCGCCGACGAGTTCCGGGTCGAGCGCCGAGGTGACCTCATCAAGCAGCAGCAAGCGCGGCTGCATTGCTAGACAGCGGGCAATCGCGACGCGCTGTTTCTGACCGCCAGAAAGCTGAGTGGGGTAGGCATCGGCGCGCTCGGCTAGCCCTACCTTGGCCAAGAGCCGCAGCCCTTCGGTGATGGCTTCTTCACGCCGCACCTTGCGGACATGAATAGGCGCCTCAATGACGTTGCCGAGCGCCGTCATGTGTGGGAACAGGTTGAAGTGCTGGAAAACCATGCCCATGCGGGTACGAAGCGCATTGATGTCGGTGGCCGCGGTGAATTCGCGGCCCTCAAAGATCATACGCCCGCCCGTCGGTTCTTCCAGACGATTGAGGCAGCGGAGCAATGTGCTTTTGCCCGAACCGCTCGGCCCGATGATGGCGATGCTCTCGCCCTCGGCCACGGAGAGGTCGATTTCGCGCAGAACTTCGTGGTGGCCGAAGGCCATACGCAGACCTTCGATGCGCAGGATCTCATTCATCGCGGCACCCTGCGTCGCTCTAGCCCCTTAGCCAGTTGTGACAACGGTAAACAGATCGCCACGTAGATGATGCCCGCCATGACGTAAATTTCCAGGCTGCGGAAGGACTGGCTGGCCGCGTCGTAGGAGCGGTACATGATCTCCGGCACGGCAATTGTCAGCGCCAGGGACGTGTCCTTGACCATAGCGATGACGAAATTGGTGAAGGGCGGCAGGATTAGCACTGCGGCTTGGGGTAAGATGATCCGCCGCATGGCGAGCGGCGACGGCATACCGAGACTGCGGGCCGCCTCGTACTGGCCACGATCAACGGCCTCTATCCCTGCACGAAATACTTCCGCCGCATAGGCGCCGCCAATCAGGCCAAGCGTCAGCACTGCTGCCGAGAACGGATCGAGTCGGATGTCAAACGATGTTAAGCCAAAATAGATGATAAAGAGTTGCAACAGGGCAGGCGTGGCACGGATCAGCTCGATGTAGGTACCGGCTGCAGCGCGCAGCCAACGCTGCTTGCTCATGCGCGCGAACGCCGTCAAAAGGCCGAGGACGATGCTCCCAATCAGGGCTAGCACGGTCAACTCCAAGGTTACTATCGCCCCGCGCAGGATGTATGGGAAGTAGAGCTGGGCGAGGTTAAGAAAATCCAGCATGGACTAGGAGACTCCGAACCAAGACAGGGTGACGGAAGACACTAAGTGTCTTCCGTCTGGATTAGTCACTTCGGCACGCCGGTGATGTAGGCCGGGTTGGTAAGGCCATAACTGTCCATGATTTGTTTGTCGTCGCCGGCCGACTGCATCCGGCGGATTTCCGCATCGAACGCTTCGATCAGCGATTCCGTGCCTTTTTTGGCGAAGACGTAGTGCGTCGCTGGGAATTTGTCGCTGCCGAGATATTCGGGCGATAGATACTCCACGACCTTGAAGTCGTAAGATGGGTTCTTCTGCAGCGCGTAATCGAAGGTGTAACCCCACCAGATCGCCGCATCAAGGCGACCGGCCTTGAGGTCGAGTAGCATCGGGTCTGCCGCGTCGAACTTGCGGATATCCTCAATGTCGTAGCGCTTCTTCAACTCCTCGGCTTCCAGTTCCTGCGCCGAGCCGCGCACTGTGCCGATGACCTTGCCCTTGAGGTCCTCGACCCTGCCAATCCCGCCTTCTTTGCGGGAGATGAGCACGTCGATGCCGTACCAGAACGGTACCTTGTTATAGGCCATCACCTTCTCCCGCTCGGCAGTCCGGTAGAGGCCGGCAATGACGTCGACGCGGTTGCCTTCCAGTGCTGGTCCGAGTGCGGCATGGACGAGCACAACCGGGTCGACCTCGACGCCGATCGACTTGGCGATTGCCCGAGTGAAGTCGGCGTCAATGCCTTTCCATTCGCCTGAATCTATGTCGATCCAGGTTTCGGGAGGGATGCTGAAGGTGCCGACGCGCAGAAAGCCACGCTTCTTAATCTGAGCGAGCAAGTCCTCTTCCTGCGCTGAGGCCGGAAGGCTGTTAAGCAGAGCTACACCCGTCACCCCGGCGAGCACTGTGGTGAAGTCACGACGTGTCAGTTTGCTGTTCATGGCTTTGTTCCCCTTTGATGTTTGCGGTTAATGATATCGATCGTGCAGTGCGGCAGATCCAGCGGAGCTGCGTCCTTAGAGTTTCGGGAGAGCGTCGACGAAGCGGCGGATTGCCGAGAGGCCGAAGGGCGTGCAAACGGTGGAGGGTAGGGGCGCGGTACCTGCCTGAGTGTCCAGGCGCATAGCCGCGACGCGCTTGCCGTAGGTCACAAGGTGGTCGATGCTCTCCTCCAGGAAGACGATCAAGGGCAGTACGTCACGATAATTCTTCTCGGCTTGCGCGTCGTCTCCGGCGCGCATGGCATCGTAGACCTTGACGAAGATGTCAAAGCTCTCACCACCCGGGATAACGCCGGCAGCGCCCGCGCGTAGAACATCGGGCAGTTCGTAGCCGCCGCGACCGTTGAAGACATCAAATAGCCCATCCGTCTCCTCGATGAGTTGGGCAATCGCGACCCCGCTGCCTTCGGTCTTCGCGACACGGAAATTGGGATGGCGCTGGGCCAGTTTGCGAAGGCCGGCATTCGAGAGGCCGATGCCTAGATACTGCGGCGCGTTCTGGATGCCGACTGGAAGGTCGATCTTGTCGATAATGGCGCTGAAGAAAGCGAGGAGTTGCTCTTCGCTGACGTGCGACACCGGTGGCGGTTGCAGCACCAACCAATCAGCGCCGCGTTCTTTAGCCATGCGGGCGAATTCAATCTGCCCAGCGACACTATTCTCGGCCACGGTGACACTAAGCGGCACGCGCCCGGCATTTGCCTCGCTGACCCACTCGAGGAGTTGGAGGCGATCATTGCGAGACAGTTTGTTGACCTCGGATGCTAGCCCGAGCACGGCAAGGCCGTGCACGCCGTGCTTAACCATCGCTTCGACGGAGGCGACAACTGGCGCCTGCAGAAGCCCCCCCTTCTCATCGAAGAAGGCATAGATCATGGGGTAAACGCCATGGAATCCAGATCGTGTTTTGACCAAGGTCGAGCTCCTTGTTTATCGCTAAACAAGCGCTATCAAACCGCAAACTGCTTGGCAAGCCCCAGCGATGAACGAGCTGATACTTCCCTAAGCTCACACTCGGCGACTATCCAACAGCCGGCGTGTTGCCCAGGACGACGCGTTGCCAGGGCGAAGCTCCGGCGCAAGTAACGGCGGAAGCTGCGCCATTCATCAATGCGCACCCAAGCCGCGTATCATCGCCGCTTCCTCGCAGATCACGATGTACGCAACCCATTACGTGAGCCCAAATCGGACTGAGTGAAGTGCGCCTATGTCGACCCGCCAATCTGCACGACCACGGGAACTATTGTCTCTCGATCCCTGGGAGGATTGCCGTGGAGTGTCTCCAGGACAATTTCACCAGCCTTTGCACCCATGAAGTAGGCGGGCGACGCTACTGTCGTTAGCACTGGGTCAGTGTACTGCCAGATATCGAACGCGTTGAACCCTGTCACAGAAATGTCCTTCGGCACACATAGGCCTTGCTGCACAGCCCATTTCAGGGCTGCGATGCCCATTTGGTCGTTTCCGCCCATCAATGCAGACGGCCAGTCAGACTTGTCGACCTCGTCCTCGAGGGCGGCCTGGGTCGCAATTATGCCGCCGTCGCCGCAGAGGATGACTCGAAAATGCTCCGCTCGGCCCGCGTCTAGCATCGCTGATCGTGCTCCCGCGATACGCTGCTCGATTGCCGGCCAGGAAACTTCAGGTGCCAGGAACGCGATACTCCTAATTCCGCGTTGCAGCATGTGAACGGCGAGCGCTTTGGCACCCCCGAAATCGTCCTGCCGGATGGAATATAGATGCGGCTCATTAGGTACAGGCTCTTGGAACACGATAACAGGCTGCCCCAGGGTAGCAAAACGCGCGATCATACGTTGGCGAAGTGTCTGCCGACCTGACAGGAAGACACAAAGTGCGTCCGTCTCGTGGCGCTTCATCAATGCCGCTTTTTGCAACTGCGATGCTGTCATACCATGCACCACGAGAGCGTAGTCGCGCTGGTTGAGGTAATTGCTGAGGCCTGCAACAAGATATGTGATGAAGGGATCGGCAAGAAACGTTGGAGATTCATCGACAATCAGTATCGCGATGGAAAAGCGCTTAGAGAATTTCAGGCTGCGACCACTGGCGTGAGGACGGTAGCCGAGTTCTCGGATCGCGCGCTCAACCGTGGCGCGTGTTTCCTTGGTCATCGAGCCGAAACGCCCGTTGACGACATTGGAAACTGTCATCGACGAGACGCCGGCAGCGCGGGCAACGTCGGCGACGGTCGGTCTATTTGCTGGCATGTTCACACCATTTGAGCCAATTTCGGCCGGCGGCGGCGACCGTTGATTCCACGGTCCGAGCCGGGGTGGAAGGGCCCAGACGTGCCGGCCATTGCTTTCTGCCGGATCCAGACTTGTCGTTCCCCTTAAGCACCGCCGTGCCCTGAGCTTTCTTGCCCGGTAGTTTCATCCGCGAGCTTAAGCTTCAAGGTTCATTGCGATCTCGGGGTAAGCCTGGAGTCATACACGAGTTAGAATCTGTGTTAAGCGGTTGTGAATAATCGCTAGTCAGCACCATTCTCGGTGATGATCGGGAACGATGGGTTCGTCAACGCCGATCATGTCCGGCTGACGATTGGCGGCTAAAACGGCGTCCTTCCCTTGCCTTCTGCGAGGAGGGAGCCTGAGAGGAGGACGAGGGCGTCCCGCTAAAGCTACCATCGCCGCCGCGAGGCAGGTACGTCTGGCTCGCGACGGGTTTCGGTTCGCCGGAGATACTCGGTCCGCGTCACGTTCGATAGTCTTCTGGGACGTCGGCCGCAGGCGCGGAATCCGTTGACGGGACTGGCCTGGCGGTTCGCGGCATGCACGCCGCACGCGCCCATCCCGCGCTGCAGGTTCGTTCTCTGGACGGCTTTTGGCACTAGTTGCAGCGCATTCGGCGCCTTCCTGCGACCTGCCGCTGAAGCCAGTGGACGTGAATTGCGGCCACGGATCAGGCACGCCCATATAAAATCACATAAAAAAATCACAAAATCACACAGAACATGTTGAAATTGTTGTGACGGATGTCATATTCAAGGCATAGCCGCTGGGTCGCGGGAGACATGTTTTGAAGCGGGAAGAACGCAGGCAAGCGATCATCGACCTGTTGCTCGAGAAACGGGCCGTCGATCTCGACGATCTGGCCGCGCGTTTCGCCGTATCGAAAATGACGATCCACCGGGACCTGGATGATCTCGAGCAGGGCGGTCTGCTCCGCAAGGTGCGCGGTGGGGCGACCATCGAGGCAGGCACTCAGTTCGAGAGCGATTTCCGCATCCGGGAAAAGCAGGACAGCGCTGCCAAAGCCCGCATGGCGCGGGCGGCGCTCGAACTGGTGGAGCCCGGCATGACAGTGATGATCAACGACGGCTCCATGGCCGCGCTGCTGGGCGTTGCTCTGCAGGAAAAGCGTCCCGTCACGATCATAACCAACAACGCCGCGATCATCGATCAGATGAAGGGCGAGCCGGGCATCACGGTGATCGCTCTCGGCGGCGTGTTCAGCACCAAGTTCAACGCCTTCTTCGGCATCGTGACAGAAGCGGCACTATCACGGTTGCGCGCCGACATCGCCTTCATCTCGACGCCGGCCGTTTCCGGGCTCAAGGCCTTCCACATGGACGACGCGGTAGTTCGTGCCAAGCGGGCGATGATGGCCGCCGCGGGCCGCTCATGCCTGCTCGTCAACCATCAGCGTTTCGGCCGTTCGGCCTTGCACGTTCTGGCCGACCTCTCCGAATTCGACGCCATCATCACCGACGACTTTCCCGTCCCGGAACATCGCACTGCCCTCGACCGGGCTGCGATCACCCTCACTGTCGCAAAGGATTGAACGATGACCCGATCGCCGCAGGTCTGGATCGGCACGAGTTGGAAGATGAACAAGACGCTGGCCGAAGCGCGCGTCTTTGCTGAAGGGCTGAAGGCCGCCGACGCCGCGCGAGACCCGCGAATCCAGCGCTTCGTGATCCCGCCCTTCACCGTGGTTCGCGAAGTGAAGGCGATGTTGAAGAACAGCTCGGTCAAGGTCGGCGCGCAGAACATGCACTGGGCCGACGAGGGTGCCTGGACGGGCGAGATCTCGCCCGTGATGCTGAGGGATTGCGACCTCGACATGGTGGAGATCGGCCACTCCGAGCGACGCGCATATTTCGGCGAAACCGACGAAACCGTTGGCCTGAAGACCGAAGCCGCAGTTCGCCACGGGCTGATCCCGCTCATCTGCATCGGCGAGACCCTGGCGGAGCGCGAGTCTGGCCGCGCTCGTGAGATATTGGAAATCCAAGTGAGCTCGGCGCTTTCGCGGCTTGCTGAAGCGCAGAAGGATGCCCCGATCCTGCTGGCCTACGAGCCTGTCTGGGCGATCGGCGTGAACGGCATTCCCGCAACCGCCGACTATGCCGACACACGGCAGGCCGAGATCATCGCCGTGGCGGAGGTCGTGCTTGGCCGTCGCGTACCCTGCCTCTACGGCGGTTCGGTCAACCCCGACAACTGCGAGGAGCTCATCGCTTGCCCGCATGTCGATGGCCTGTTCATCGGGCGCTCTGCCTGGAAGGTCGAGGGATATCTCGACATCCTCGCCAGATGCTCCGCAAAATTGTGAAAGGAGACATACCAATGAAAGTTGCAATTGCCGGAGACAGTGCAGGCGAGGGGCTGGCCAAGCTGCTCGCCGACTATCTGAGTGACAAGCATGAGGTCGACGAGATCTCGCGCACCGACGCCGGCCCGGACCCCTTCTATGCGAATCTGTCCGACCGGGTCGCCACCGACGTTCTGTCGGGGAAATACGAACGCGCCATTCTCATCTGCGGCACCGGCATCGGCGTCAACATTGCGGCGAACAAGGTGCCGGGCATCCGGGCCGCGCTCACGCACGATACCTATTCGGCCGAGCGTGCGGCGCTGTCGAACAACGCCCAGATCATCACCATGGGCGCGCGGGTGATCGGCCCGGAACTGGCAAAGGCCGTTGCCGACGCATTCCTCAAGGAGTCTTTCGACCCGAACGGCCGCTCTGCCGGGAATGTCGCCGCCATCGACGCGGTGGATTCCAAGTACAACGCGCGCTAAGCGTTTCGAGGGGGCACGACTCGCCACTTAGGACCCGCAGAAGGAATCATAGATGGCCCGCATCACACTTCGCCAGCTTCTCGATCATGCCGCCGAGCAAGGCTATGCCGTTCCGGCATTCAATATCTCCAACATGGAGCAGGGTCTGGCGATCATGGCTGCGGCCAATGCTTGCAACGCGCCCGTCATCCTGCAGGCAAGCCGCGGCGCGCGTGCCTATGCGGGCGACCGCGTGCTTGCACGGCTGATCGATGGGTTGACCGAGATGTATCCCGATATTCCGGTCTGCATGCATCTCGATCACGGCAACAATCTCGCCACCTGCGTTACTGCGATCCAGAACGGCTTCACGTCCGTGATGATGGACGGCTCCCTCAAGGCCGACGGCAAGACCCCGGCCGACTATGCCTACAACGTCGATATCACCCGCCGGGTCGTGGAAGTTGCGCATGCGGCGGGCGTGTCGGTGGAAGGCGAGTTGGGCGTGCTCGGCTCGCTCGAGACCGGTATGGGCGATCAGGAAGACGGTCATGGCGCTACCGGCAAGCTCGGGGAGCACCAGCTCCTGACCGATCCGGTCGAGGCCGAAAAGTTCGTCGGCGAAACCGGTGTGGACGCGCTAGCGATCGCGATGGGCACCAGCCACGGGGCTTACAAATTCACGCGCAAGCCCGACGGTGCGATCCTTGCCATGCATGTGATCGAGGCGATCAACCGCCGCCTGCCGAACACACACCTTGTCATGCACGGTTCGTCGTCGGTGCCCGAGGACCTGCAAGCCATCATTAATTCATATGGCGGTGACATCAAACCGACCTGGGGCGTGCCGGTCGAAGAGATACAGCGCGGTATCAGGAGCGGCGTTCGCAAGGTGAACATCGACACCGATAACCGTCTCGCCATGACCGCCGCGATCCGCAAGACGCTGGCCGAGGATCCGGCCGAATTCGATCCGCGCAAATATCTCAAGCCGGCCATGGCGATGATGACCGAAGTCTGCAAGGCGAGGTTCGAGGCTTTCGGTACGGCTGGCCATGCCGACCGCATCCGTCCGCTGCCGGTGGAGGCCATGGCGAAGCGCTACTGAAGCGATATCCCTTCGATACCGTAGAACCGCGCCGCATTTCCGGCGAAGATGTCGAGCAACTCCCGATCGCTGAGATCGGCGAAGGTCCGCCGAAAGCTCTCATAGGTCTGCCGAAAACTGGCGAAGCGGGTCACGACCGGGTGGTCGCTCGCCAGCATGCAACGTCCGGGACCGAACGCGTCGAGGCAGGTCAGCAGGACCTCGCGCAGACTCGCTTCGGTCCATTCCGGATCATAGGCGACGAGATCGGACACCTTGAGGACGAGATTGGGCGCCCGCGCCAGCGCATGCAGGCCAGCCCTCCATCTCGCCATGCCTTCCGCGCTGCGGTCGAAGGGCGAGCCGCAATGGTTGAGGGCAAACTTGATGTCGGGGAAGGCACGCAAGAGGTCGAGCGCGTCCTCCACCTGCCACGGCGAAATCAGCATGTCGAAGGAGAGCCCGAGCCGGCCGAGAGCGGCCACTCCGCGTCGCCAGGCGGGGTCGGCCATGCGATGGCGGTCGAGCACCATGGATTTGGAAGGGTCCGGGTGCCAGCTCAGGATCTGCCTTATGCCGGCCACCCGACCATGGGCTGCCATAGCTTCCAGGAGCCCATCCACCTCGGGACTTGCCAGGTCAGCATAGCCGACATAGCGTGCCGCGATACCCGCAGGCTTCTCCAATCCATCGAGCCAGGCGATTTCGCCGAGCGGATCGGTCGGGTCCCAATTGGCTTCGATATGCACGCTTGCGACGATGTCGTAGCCGCTGGCCTCGCGCAGATAGTCCGCGGGCAGGCAGTTGCGTGCCAACTGCGGATCGGTCTCCCCGCGCAGCCATGGATGCCGGTCGAGCGACAGGTCCCAGAGGTGATGATGGGCGTCCACGATCGGGCCGGCATAGAGACCGTTTTCGTCACGAAGCGCCTTCATTATCGGCCCATATGCAGGCGCCGGCCGATCTGGTCGGTCAATGTCAGCCACCGCCTGGCGATCCGGCCTTCCTGGGCCGTCGCGTGGGCGAGCGCCTCCTTCTGCATCGCCGCAAGTCGCTCGACGGGCAGCGCGGCCGCGCCGTCCAGTTCCTCCGCCAGCTCCACGAAGCGTTGAGCAGCTTCAACGCCCCCGAGCCGGGGAGCGACGTCCCGCTCCAGGAATTCCGCCCATGACAGGTCGGGATCCCAGGAGAAGCGGGCAAAGGCGAGGTAGCTGATTTCCACCGTGGCGAAATAGTCGGACGGCTCGCCCCAGACTGTGAGGCCCTCCATGCCCAATTGCCTGCCGCGTGTCGACATGTCGGCGAACGTCCTGGCGTTGAGCGCGTAACGCTCTGTGCGTTCGTCGCCGTTCCACTGGCAGGCGAACTGGCAGCGCAGGACATTGGGCTGCATCGGCAATGCAGCGACATAGGCCGGATCGAGCTCGGTACGCAGGCGCTTCCAGTAGCTGCGGTTCGCCGTGTGCTGATAGATGGCGCCGCGCGGCAGCGCCTTCTGCGCTTCGGACGCAACCGGTTCGAGCAAATTGTCCCACTGCATTTCGCAATAGATCCAGAGATCGGGCCGCTTGGCCTTTGCGGCGCGGTACAGACGCGGGAAGTTTGCGGCCATGTCGGTATGCGACCATGAATCGCCGTGGTCATCCTGGCGACGTTTGGCTTCCTCGTCATTTGCACGGCGGGCCTTGCAGCGCTCGCAGCCGCAGACGCCATAGTCGCCGCTCTCGATATTGATCCCGCCGATCTCGAAGGTCTCGGCGAGCCAGGAAATGGCCTCCTCCATCCAGTCCATCACCTCGGGAGCGCTTGGGCATGCGCTGACCGTGTAGTCTGAATGGGGGAAGTTGAGGGGGAACGCCAGGTCGGCGATCTGGAAGCCGACGCCCTTCTCCATTTTGGCGGAATGCTGAGGATTTTGCTTCAGCCAGGTCGCCAGATTGTAGCGATGATTGCCTTCCCAGTAGACGCCGCCATAGGCACCGATCGCGATGCCGGGAATGATCCGGACGCCGCGCTCGTTAGCGTATCGGCACAATTCCTGCGCCGCTTCGATGCCGCCATGGCTGTCGCGCAGGAAGCCGTAGATGACGATAGCGGCGATGCGGTTCCTCGAGCAGAAATCGACGAGGCGCCGGTAGTCGTCCAGAAAGCCCTTCGGGGGCTTCTGGAACGGGTTGAATACGCCGATCTCCTGCTGGCCGATCTGCGAGAGCTCCCAGTTGGTGGAGTGGTCCCAGGTCCAGAAGGTCCGGTAGGCGAGCCCGGGTTCGCCGCTGACCGGGCCACCGCTGAGGAAGGCGGCGTCGAGGTGCCGGCCGGCGCGCTCGATCAATTCCTCGACGCCATAGATCACACCGGAGAAGGGGCCGCCGCGCACCTCGACCGTGTCACCGTCGAGGCTGATCACATAGGCGCCTTCCTTCAACGACTCGTCCATCGTGAGGCGCACACGTACGCCCCCATCCGATACGCGCTTGTCCGAAGCGAGGGATTCCCGCAGGCGGCGGGCTGCGTGCGGGTGTTGGCTTTCGCCTTCAATGATCATGTCTGACGTTCCTCCTCAGATTGACACAGTAGACCAGCTACAATATCAAATATCAACGTGAAATTTTGCTAGTGAAACCAGCGCTGCCGGCCAGGTACATAGCAGGGAGCCGCCATGTCTGCCCAAACCCAGATGCTCATTTCCGGCCTCCAGCAAACCTGGCCGATGCCGTCGGCGCCGAGGCCAATCACCATTCTGGGGGCAGGTGGGATCGTTCGCGACGGGCATCTGCCTGCCTACCGCAAGATGGGCCTTCCGGTGGCGGGCGTATTCGATCTGAATATTGATGTCGCCCGCACGCTCGCGGCCGATTTCGACGTGCCTGTGGTTCATGAGACGCTCGATGCGGCACTGGCTGCCTGCGGCACGGAAGGCGTCTTCGACCTGGCGCTGCCACCTGCGGCAATCCTGTCGACCGTCGAAAGGCTGCCTCAGCGCAGCGTGGCGCTCATCCAGAAACCGCTCGGCCCGGAAGGCGCGACCGCACGCCGGATCGTTGACGTCCTCGATGCAAGGTCGATCACGGCCGCGACCAATTTCCAGCTTCGATTCACCCCTTCGATGCTGGCCATTCGCGATGCAGCGCGCAAGGGCCTGCTGGGCGATATCGTCGATGTCGAGGTCAGGCTTGCCGTCTACATGCCCTGGGAGCTCTGGTCCTTCATCCCGCACCTCGATGCGGTCGAAATCCCGCTTCATTCCATCCACTACCTGGACTGGATCCGCTCGTTGATCGGTGAGCCGGCGAGCATCTATGCGAAAGCGGTCAAGCATCCGCGCTATCCCAAGCAGGCCGATGCCCGCTCAAGCATCATCCTCGACTACGGTGATCGGGTGCGCTGTGCACTCTCGCTCAACCACACCTACAACTATGGCCCCGAGCATATCGAGGCGACCATCCGCGTCGAGGGAACCAAGGGCGCTGCGCATCTGACGGTCGGTTATCTCATCGACTACGTCCGCCCCGTGCCGGAGAGGCTGGAGATCATCACGGAAGGGGGAAGTTGGACCAACCTCCCGCTGCAGGGCGAGCGCGTGCCCGACGCCTTCGGCTTCGTGATGGCCAATCTGCAGCGCTACGTGGCCGGCGAGGATCCGACGCTCGATACCGACGTCCACGACTCCGTTCGCACGATGGCGCTTGTCGATGCCGCGCTGCAATCGAGCCGGATCGGCGGCGTGGTGCCTGAAGTCGTCTAATCGACTTTCGTATACGAAATTTCGCTTTCATGGATTAAAATTGTCGGCTAGCTTTTGCGACGGGCTGTCGAAAGAAGCGCTGCCCGTTGAATGGAGGACTCGCGCTCCGACGGGGGAAGCGCGAGAAAACAAAGAAGGGAACGTAGCGATGAGCAGTGTTTGGAATTTCTCGATAACGCGAAGACATCTTCAGGCAGGCTGCGCTGCCGCGGCTCTCGCCCTGTCGTCGATCGGCATGGCCATGCCTGCATCGGCGCAGGACGTGACCACCATCAAGGTGCTCAACTGGCAGCCGGGCGGCCCCGACTACTGGGCAGCCCTGGTCAAGGCCTTCGAAGCCGAAAATCCGGATGTGAAGGTGGAGCTCGAGACGGTTCCCTTTGATCGTTATCCCGAAGTCCAGGGGCCATACATCGCGACCAAGAGTGGCCCCGACGTCATGGAGAACAACAGCGGTCTCGAACTCTACGATCGCCGCTCGGCCTACATTCCGCTCCCGGCCGACCTCGTCAAGAGCGCGGGCAGCGACCTGATCACCTATAGCGGCGGCTGCCTGAATTTCGATGCCAGCCAGGCCTGCTACGGATTGCCCTTCGGCTATCAGGGCAACGTGATGTACTACAACAAGAAGGTGCTGAAGGAGGCTGGGCTCGATCCTCAGAATCCGCCGAAGACATGGGACGAGATGGACAAGGCCTGCAAGGCCGTGGCCGCGATCGGCAAGACCTGTCTCGCACATGGCATGACCGGCGTGTTCCCGGCCTATTGGAACTTCCCCGAGATCGCGCGAAACTATCTGAGCGAGGACGACATGCGCGCCGTGCTCGCCGGCGACATGCCTTGGACCGATCCGAAGATGAAGAGCATCCTCGAGGCCATGGCTTCCATCGGCAAGCGCGGCTGGATCAATTCCAACTCGCCCTCGATCTCGATGCTGCCCGATGGCGCGGACATCTTCTCGAGCGGCAAGGCGGCCTTCGCCAGCACCATCATCGCCGATGCCGTCAACTGGCAGGCGTTTGGCGCAGCGCTTGGCGATGAGAATGTCGGCGCGATGCGGTGGCCGGTCCTGGTGCCCGATGCTCCCCTCGCAAACAGCTTCAGCGGCGTCGAAAGCTCGGTATTCGGCGTGACTTCCTGGTCAACCAAGCAGGAGGCAGGACTGAAATTCGTGAAGTTCATCGCGGGCAAGAAGAATGGCGATCTCCTGATCTCGGTGGGCGGCGGGATTCCGCTCAATAAGAATGTCGATACCACCCTATTCCCCAAGTCCGAGGCGCTAGCGCAGATCCGCGAGATCATCAAGAAGCCGACGCTCCATGTCGGCGTGCTGCTGAGCGGTCAGGAGGCCGACGCGCTCGCCCGCGGCTGGCAGGAAGTGACGCTCGGCCGCATCAGCGTGGATGACTGGGTGGCTCGTATGCAGGTCGCGCTGGAAGAAAGCCCGGGCAAGACCAAGGAGTGATGGGAACGGCGGGGCCGCGTGCGGCCCCGCCTTCTTTGAGCAAGGCGCGAAACCATGAGTTCACAGACAATGCCGAACCAGGCAGCCGGTGCAGTCCGGGTGCATCGGCGCCGGAAGTTCGGCTTGTCGCCTCTCGCGGTCGCGCTGGTGCTGCCGGGCGTGGTGCTTGCCATCCTGTTCAAGCTCATGCCGCTCGTCCATGCACTATGGCTCAGCCTGCTCCGGACACGCGGCTTCGAGGACCCGACCTTCGCCGGTCTGCGCAATTACTACTCGGCGTTCCGCGACCCGGTCGTGGCACAGGCCTTCCGAAATGCCATCATGGTGTTCCTCACGCTGCCAGTCTGGATTTTCCTGCCGCTGATCATTGCGCTGCTCCTGTTTCAGCGGACGCCCGGCTGGAAATTCTTCCGGGCCGTCTATTTCCTGCCCTACATGATCGCCCCCGTCGTGGTCGGCATCATGTTCCGGCAGATCCTTGCGCCGGAGGGACCGCTCAACGCGTTGCTCATCGCAATTGGGCTCTCGCCGCTCGCCATCGAGTGGCTGAACGGTCCCAACAGCGCGCTCTTCTCGCTGACCAGCGTCGCGCTCTGGAGCTTCTTCGGTCTCGGAGTCCTGACCTATCTCTCGGGGCTCGCCACGGTACCCCAGGATATTGTCGAAGCGGCCCGGCTCGACGGTGCGGGCTTCTTCCGGCTTCTGGTCAGCGTCGCGATGCCGCTCATCAGGCCCGTGATCGGCTACTGGACCGTGCTCTGCATGTCGAGCATGCTGATCTGGATGTTCCCGCTTATCTATGCACTGACGCGCGGCGGGCCGGGCAGCGCGACGATGCTGCCGGAGTATCTCGTCTTCACGACCACTTTCGAATTCCTCAATCGCGGGAAAGGCGCCGCCATAGGCATGGCGCTTTTCGTCTTCGCCGCGCTCGTCTCGGCTTTCGTGGTCCGGCGCATGTATCGGGAAGGGACGGGGAGGTCGTCATGAGCGCAGCCGCGATCCAGCTACGCCGACCCGGGCCAAGCGGCCGCATGCTCCGCAGCCTGGCGAGGTGGCTCGTCACCTTTGCGCTGGTCGTCGTCGCCGTCGGCGCCCTCTATCCGCTGCTTTTCACGATCATCAATTCGCTGAAGTCGCGGGTTGCCTATGCGCAGAGCCCCTTGGGTCTGCCGGCGAACATCACCTTCGAGAACTACCTGGAGACCTTCAGCCGCATACATGTGCCGCGGCTTCTGTTCAACAGCATCGTGACCACGGCAGGCGGCCTGGTGCTGTCCACCGTCGCGGCACTTTTTATCGCCTATGCCGTGACCAAGCTTCGCATGCCTGGCGGTAATCTAGTCTTCCTTTTCATCATTTCGATGCTCGTCATCCCGAGCCAGGTCGTGATCTATCCGCTCTACGACACCATTCTCAGCTTGGGATTTGGCGGCACCTATCAGGGATTGATCCTGGCCTATGCCGCATTCGGCCTGCCGATGAGCACCTACCTTCTCGTCGCTTATTTCCGGGCGATTCCCGACGAGTTGATCGAGGCGGCGCGGCTGGACGGGGCAGGGGACATGCGCATTCTCTTCCAGGTGCTGCTGCCGGTCTCGACGCCGGCCATCGCCGCACTCTCCATCCTCAATTTCGTCTGGATGTGGAACGACCTGCTGTTGCCGCTCGTCATCATGGGCGGTTCGGGCAACACCACACTCATGGTCGGCGTCGCACTGCTTTCGGGCCAGTACGACGTCTCGATCCCGCTCATCAGCGCAGGCCTGATCGTGGCGCTGCTGCCGGTGATGATCGTCTATCTCGTGTTCCAGCGCCAGATCCTGAACGGCGCCATTGCGGGGGCTGTGCGATGATAACGAAGGGACCAGGCGAGGCGGTGCTTTTCATCTATCGGCTGAAGCCGGGCATGGGACCGGAATATGACCGCGCGCATGAGGCGGTCTGGCCGGAAATCCTGGAGGTGATCGATGAGGCCGGCATCTACGACTACCAGATCTGGCGCCATGGCGATCTGGTTGTCTCCCGCATGCGCACACGGCACGGCTTCGATCACGCGAGCTCCGTGACCGGCGCAAGTGCCGTGCAGAAGCGCTGGACGGAATCCCTCGGTCATGTCTTCGCCGATATCGCGGATGCGAATGGCGAGCCTCTCTGGCTGGAGGAAGTGTTCCGCCACCGCGTCCATACGCCGGCAGGAGATCGGTCGTGAGGACCGTGCCCTCACGTCGGGCGCGCCGGAGGCCGTTTTTCTCGGATTGGGGCCAGGGGAAAATTCGGCGCGGGCAGTGTGCCGTCGAAGGCTTGCGTGACCGCGCTCGCCGCATCGAAAAGGGCGCGGCAGGCATCGTCGAAGCTCACCCGCTCTTTGGCCGAGGGCAGATAGGGCATGGTGAGAGCGGCCATGGCGTGGCCCTCGGAATCGAGGATCGGGAAGCTCACATCGGTGATGCCCTGCAGTCCCTCGCCGGCGATCATCTCATATCCGCGGCGATGGATGGCTTCGATCCGCTGTTCGAGCGCCTTGGCCGTGTCCTGAGAAACCGTCCGCTCGATTTGTTGGAAAGCCCAGTCCTTGATGGCGGGTCGCTGGAAGGCAATCAGCACGCGACCGGAAGCCGTTGCGGCGGCAGGGTTCTGCGTGCCAACGCGCAGCCGGAAACCGAGCGGCGCGGGACTGTCGACCTGAGCGACGACGCGGATATCGAGATGGTCGAGCACCGCGATATGCATGGCCTGGTAGGCCTCGACCGAGGCCGAGGTCATGATCGGCAGGGCGATATCGAGCATGCGCCGCATCGGCGGATAGCGGTTGGAGAGGTCGTGCAGCCGGTTGGACAGGAAAAGCCCGTCGTCGCCCGGCCGGCGCTGGATAAAGCCGCGCCGTTCGAGCACCATCACCACGCGGTAGACCTCCTGCAGCGATCGGCCAAGCAACTGGGCGATTTCGCTCTGGGTGACGCCGCGGGACATGCCTGCAAGCAATTCGAGGACATCGAGCCCCTTTTCGAGCGCAGGCGCGCCATAGGCCTGCTTGGTCTCGGCTGCGCTCGGCGTCTTGGCAGGTCGAGCGGTCGTCGTGCTGGTCTTCTTCGGCATATGGCCCCGTCGGTTGGAAACGACGAGTACTATCATATAAGAAATCAAGTTTCCGTCTATAAAATTTGTCGTCCTCCTGCGACACATCCCGCCGGGCCAGGATCCGCTTCCTTCAAATCCAGCACCAAGAGTAGCACATGGAACGCAACACCACCCAACAGCTGACACCCGCGACAGTGGACTTCGACAAACCGGGAAAGCAGATCGGTGCGTTTCATGTGCCATTCTCGGCGCATGACGATGCCTGGGGTGTGGTGCCGGTCCCGGTCGCCGTGATCAGCAACGGCAAGGGGCCGACCGTCATTCTCGAAGGCGGCAATCATGGCGATGAGTATGAAGGTCCGATCACGCTCGGCGAACTGATCCGCGACCTTGATCCGGCTTCGGTTTCGGGTCGCCTGATCTTTATTCCGGCGATCAATCAGCCGGCAGTCATGGCGGCGCAGCGCGTCTCGCCGATCGACGGGATCAACATGAACCGTACCTTTCCCGGCGATCCGCTGGGCACGACGACACGGCAGATTGCGGCTTTCGTCAACGACGTGTTGTTTCCGATGGGCGATGTGTTCATCGATCTCCATTCGGGCGGTTCGTCGCTGGACATCATCCCGAGCGCCGTCATCGAACCGGGCAAGTCGCCGGAGCAGCATGAGGCGAATGTGGCGGCGGCGACGGCTTTTGGTGCGCCGATCGCCGTGGTGATCGACAACAGAGGGGATCCGCGGACGGCGACCGCTTCGGCCGCCCTGGCAGGCCTGACGGTGATCGGCACGGAGATGGCGGGCGGCGGCACGGTGTCGATCGACGCGCTCGCGCTTTGCCGTCGAGGTGTCCGAAACGTGCTGGCGCATCTCGGGGTGGTGCCGCGCCACTTTGCGACGCCCGTCGAGAAGCCGCCCGCTCTTTTCGAATTGACATCTCGCGCCCATGTGATCGTGGAAGACGACGGCGTGTTCGAGCCGATCCATCGACTCGGCACGGAAGTGCGGGCAGGGGAACTGGCAGGGCGCATACACTTCATCACGCAGCCTGGCCGCAAGCCTGTCGATCTGCATTATCGAGCCGACGGCATCGTCTATGGCCGGCGCCAACCCGGCAGAGTGCGTCCCGGCAATTGCTGTCTCGTCGTTGCCACGCCTTATGAAAGCAAGAAGCCATGATTTCCTTGGACGACATCCGCGCGGCCGCCGATCGTATTGCGCCGCATATTCGCGACACGCCGACCATCGAGGTCACGGCAGTTTCGGAGCCGGTCACGGACGCCCGCCTCATGCTCAAGCTCGAATGCCTGCAGGCGACGGGCTCGTTCAAGGCACGTGGGGCGACCAACAAGTTGCTCACCTTGCAAAAGAACGAGCTCGCGAACGGCATTGTCACGGCATCCGGCGGCAATCACGGGCTCGCAGTGGCGCGCGCGGCGCGGCTCGCCGGGGTTCCGGCCACGGTGTTCGTCACAGAGAGTGCGACGCAGGAAAAACGAGATAAGCTCAAGCGTTGGGGAGCGAAGGTCGAAGTGCTGGGGCAGATCTGGAACGAGACCAACGAGGCCGCGCTCGCTTTCGCCGAAGAGAAGGGCGCCGCCTATTTCCACCCCTTCGCCGACCCAGCCGTGGTCGCGGGGCAGGGCACCGTGGGGCTCGAGCTTCAGGAGGCGCTACCTGACCTCGATGTCGCGCTGGTGGCGATCGGCGGCGGCGGACTGATCTCGGGCATGGCCGTGGCCCTGAAAGCCCTCAAGCCATCCATACGCATCATCGGTATCGAGCCTGTCGGATCGCCGACGCTTCTCGCCTCCCTGCAGGCCGGCCACGTCGTCCGGCTCGAGAAGGTCACGAGCCGTGTCGCCACCATGAGCTGCGGCCAGACCGATCAGCAGATATTCGAGACGGTGCGCGACCATGTCGATGACATCGTGCTGGTCTCCGACGAGGCGATGATCGACGCCGCGCGCTGGCTCTGGTTCGAGCTCGGCATCGCGGCGGACCTCAGCGGGGCGGCTGCGATCGCCGCATTGAGATCCGGCGCGGTGAGCTTCGGCCGCGACCACACGATCGGCGCGCTCGTCTGCGGTGCGGGACCCGACGGTATCGGCTGACTTTGCGTTTCCGGAGCCGATCAATTGCCGGCGAGCGACAGGTTGCGCGCACGCTCGCGCAGCGCTGCCAGCAATTCAGACCGCCGCGGCTGAGGCGTGTCGACCGGCAGAACAAGGCACAACGTCCGCGTGATTGCACCGCTTCTTTCGCGCAATGGCGCCGCCATGCACCAGGTGAAGCTGTCGGCAAGCCCCGAAGTCTCGCTGAAGCCCTGCTCGCGGGCGTTGGCGATATCTGCCAGGAAGGCGTCCTGCGCGATCACGCGGCCGTCGCGGAGCCGGAAGTCCTCCTTCGGGATGAAGGCACGCACTTCGTCGTCGCTCATGTGGCTGAGCAAGAGCCGGCCGGATGCCGTCCACGGAATTGGCACCTCGACGCCGACGTCGCTCGAGATACGGAACGGCCCCGGCGAGCCGCGGCAATCGAGCACGACGTATTTGTTGCCGCGCAGCCCACACAGTTGGACCGTCTCGCCCGTCTCGGCAGCCATTGCGTCCATCGTCTCGATGATCCGCCGATAATGCGCATTGTGATGGCTGTAGGCCCAGCCGAACAGATGCATCGCGCGGCCGAAATAGACGTGGCCGTCCGAACCGACATTCTCCAGCATCTCGGCATCGAGCAGACTGTTCACGATCTCGTAGGTGGTCGAACGCGGCGCGTTGATCATTTTGGCGATATCGCCGACGCGTGCGGGCGCGCGGTGCTTCAGCAGTGCCTCGAGCAGCATGATGACACGATCGATGCCGCGTTTGCGCTCGCCGCCGCGCTGGACCGGGATGCTGTCCGCTCCAAGGACCTCAATTGCTTCGTTGGTCATGGTTTCCCGCCCGCGATGGTCGTTTGCGGGTCCTCGTCTCAAGACGCTTGAAAACTGTCAAGGCCGCGTCTAGCATCCCTCTGTCCGATATATAGACATACTGTCTGAAATACCGGACACACACAAGTCTTGGCGCATGCAGGCCAGACGAGGGGCTGGCGCCTTCCGCAGTGCGGAAGCCGTAGGGGCCTCTCGTCGCGACCACTCGCGCCGCGACGCAAACGAACAGGGGAACAAGTCATGACCAGAGCATCCATCTTCGCATCCGCAAGCGCCCTATGCCTCGGGCTTCTGCTCAGCATCGGCGCGGCATCCCAAGCGCAAGCTGCGGCCAAGTGCATCAAGGGCGACCGCAAGGCGCCCTATACGATCGGCTGGGCCAACATCTATTCCGTGCCGACCTGGATGAAGCAGACCCAGGGCACGATCGAGGCCGAGGTCGAAGAGCTGAAGAAGAAGGGGCTGGTCGACAAGCTGGTCGTCACCGATGCGCAAGGTGACGCCAACACGCAGATCCAGCAAATCCAGTCGATGATCGATTCGAATGTCGACGCCATCATCCTGATCGCGGGGTCCTCGACCGCGCCTGCACGCGTGGTGGCAGATGCCTGCGCGAAGGGCATCGCGATCATCAATTTCGACAGCCTGGTCGACACGGATCAGGTCACCGCCAAGGTGAATACGGACTCCGCGCAATGGGGCGAGCAGGCCGCGAAATTCCTGATTGATGCGATGGGCGGCAAGGGCAAGATCCTCGTCCTCAACGGCCCTGCCGGCATTTCGGTGAGCGACGACCGCCGCAAGGGCGCGCAGCCCGTTCTGGACGCCAACAAGGATGTGACGATCCTCGCGGAGACCAATACGCCTTACAACGTCGCGCCCGCGCAGGAGGCTGTCACCAGCCTGCTCTTCGCGAACCCCGAGATAGACGGCATCCTGTCGCTCGGCGGCGCGCTTTCGGCAGGCGCGGTTCTGGCGCTCGACAAGCAAGGCCGCGACCAGGTGCCGATCACCGGTGAAAACGCTCGGCAGTTCCTCGAGCTGTGGAAGGAGAAGGGGCTGAAGTCCTGGGCGACGATGCAGCCGAACTGGCTCGGCGCCTTCGCCACCTACGTTGCCGTTCAGGCACTCGAGGGCAAGGACGTGCCGGCCTTCATCAAGATCCCGCTGCCGATCATCGACAACTCCAATCTCGACGAATATCTGGCCCGCGCCAAGGATTTCCCGGCTGACGGCTACATCTATTCGCCCTACGATCAGGCACTGTTCGACAAGCTCCTCGCCGGGAAATGAGCCGGAAGGCCTGACGCAAGTGACGGAAGCGGCACCGCTCCTGGCCGCGCGCGGGGTGTCGAAGTCGTTTTTCGGCAACCCCGTGCTGCGGGATGTTTCGATCGCCCTTCTGCCGGGCCGCGTGCATGCGCTGCTCGGCGAGAACGGCGCAGGCAAATCGACCCTCATCAACATACTGTCGGGCGCCTTGCCTGCGGACGACGGCGCCGTCGAGATCGACGGCCGGCCCGTGGCGCGCATGACCCCGTCGGAGGCTCGGCAGGGGGGTATTGCGGTAGTCCAGCAGGAGCTCAGCCTCACCGCGAGCTTGTCGATCGCAGAGAATATCGGGCTCGGCGCCTATCCGCGCCGGTTCGGCATGGTCGATTACAGGGCGCTGGCGGCGCGGGCGAGGTCTGTCTGTGCTCTGGTTGGCCTCGACGAACCACTTTCCACGCCGGTCGGTGCACTTCCGCTCGGGCGGAGGCAGATGGTCGAGATCGCCAAGGCGCTTTACCGCGAGCCGCGCGTGCTCATCCTCGACGAGCCGACCTCCTCGCTGTCTGCGACCGAGACCGCGATCCTTACGAAGCTGCTCGAGCGGTTGCGGGCGCAAGGCGTGGCGATCCTCTACATATCGCACCGGCTGAACGAGGTGATGGCGCTCTGCGAGCATGTGACGGTGCTCAAGGACGGCAGGGTCACCGCGGACCAGCCTCTCGCCGGGACTGACGCGGCCGGGTTGGTTCGCCTCATGGTGGGGCGCGACCCCGGCGACCTGTTTCCACGCTGGCAGCCTTCCGCATCGACCAATCCGGTCGTCTCGGTCAAGGATTTCTCCGCCGGGCTGGCGCGCGACATCGACCTCGAGATCCGTACCGGCGAGGTGCTGGGCATCGGCGGCCTCGTAGGGCAGGGCCAGGAAGATCTGCTGCTCGGCCTCTACGGCGCCATCCCCGCCGTCGCCGCCGCAGCAAAGGTCAATGGCACGTCGGCCTTGCCGGCGGGTGTGCCTCAAGCCAACGCGCTGGGACTTGCCTATGTGCCGGCCGACCGCAAGCGCGAGGGGCTCCATCTCATCCATTCGATCGCGACAAATCTGATGCTGCCAGACCTCGCGCGGGTTCCGGCGCTGAGGATCCGGCGCCGCTCGGCGGAGCGCGCGACCGTGCGCGACCTCGCGTCACGATTTGCCATCAAGGGCGATCCGGCGCGGCAGGCGCAGGCACTGTCGGGCGGCAATCAGCAGAAAGTGGCGCTGGCCAAGTGGATGCCGCACGACCCGCTGGTGCTCCTGCTCAACGATCCGACCCGCGGCGTCGACGTCGAGACCAAGCGTGAAATCTACATTATGCTCCGCAAATTCGCGGCGGCCGGAAAGGCCGTGGTGCTGCTCAGCTCCGATACACCGGAACTCGTGCATGTCTGCGACCGCGTCGCAGTCATGCGCGAGGGCCGCCTGGTTGCGATGCTCAGCCACGACGAGCTCAGCGAAGAGCGAATAGTTGCTGCTGCCGTCGGCGCCGGAAGGCAGAAGCAAGCCGCATGAGTTCGATCATGAATAGATCGCCCGAACAGAGTGCCGCGCTCTATTGGCCCGTGCAGGTGAACCGCAACAACGGGCTCGTCGGACTGTTCGCGGTGGTGCTGCTGTTCGTCATCGCCTACGGCGTCCTCTTTCCCGGCCTGTTCACGCTGTCGGGCTTCGCCAAGTTCACGCAAAGCTGGTTCCCGCTGGCGCTGGTCGCGATGGCTCAGGCCCTGATGATGCTGACGGGTGGCATCAACCTGGCGATCGGAGCCACGGTCAGCCTCGGCGCAGTGATTGCCGCGACCACCATGTCGGGTCCACTCGGAGTGGCAGGCGGCGGCGCGGCAGTCGCGCTCGCCGGATTGGCAATCGGCGCTGCCACCGGGCTGATCGTCGTGAAACTGAGATTGCCGGCGATCGTGGTTACGCTTGCCGGTTCCTTCATCGTGAGCGGCGCCGCACTGCTCATCCTGCCCCGGCCAGGCGGCGCGGTTCCCGACTGGCTGTCCAACCTGCTTGCCGGCAATACGCCGACCGCCTTCGTCATCCTCGTTCTCGTCGCGCTGCTGTGGAAGCTCTACATGGCGACGCCCGTCGGCCTCAGCCTCTACGCCGCGGGCGACAATCCGGTCGGAGCGTATCGTTCCGGCGTGCCGGTCGATGCCGCGCGCATCGCGGCTTATGCAATCAGCGGACTCTTATCCACCGGCGCAGGACTGTTCGTCGCTGCCCAGACTGGCTCGGGCGATCCCGTCATCGGCACGGCATTCACCCTGAACTCGATCGCGGCGGCCGTGCTCGGCGGCATCGGCTTCCTCGGAGGGCAGGGGACTATGCGCGGCGCGCTTGCCGGCAGCCTGCTGCTCAGCCTGATGATCAGCGTCATGTTCTTTCTCGGCTTCACTCCGGTCGCACAATATGTCGCGCAGGGACTGATCATCATCGGCGCGGTCGCGCTGCCGCAACTGCGGAGGTTGAAGCGATGAGCGCCACCGGTTCCGTCGCGCCGCGGGGCACCGCCATCCTGCGCAGCAGGCCGTTTCTCACCTTTGCGGTGGTCGCGGCGGTTTGGCTCGTAGCCGGCCTCACCATGCGCGGCTTCGGCGCGTTCGGCCATTTACGCTACCTGGTCGAGCTCGCTGCCGTCATCGGCCTCGTCGCAGCGGGCCAGACTTTCGTCGTGGTTGCAGGCGGCATCGATCTGTCGGTGGCCGCGATCGTCACGGTAAGCGCCGTCGGTCTGCCGCTCCTGTCTGTGCCTGGCGATCCGACCGGGCTGTCCGCGATTATCGCGACACTGGCACTGGCCACCGCTATAGGTCTCTTCAACGGGCTTGGCGTCGCTTTCTTGCGCGTTCACCCGATGATCATGACGCTGGCGATGGCAACCTTCCTGCAGGGCCTGCTCATCCTCATTGCCGGCGGCACGGCGATCTCACTGGACAACCCGCTGGTGACCTGGCTCGGCAATGCGAGACCGATCGGCATTCCGGTCGGCATTATGCTGTGGCTGGTCGTGTCGGCGGCGGTGCTGGTCATCATGCATGCGACACCGTTCGGGGCGCGGGTGTTCGCCTTGGGTGCCAACCCGCTTGCCGCCACGCTTTCCGGTGTGCCGGTCAATGCCACGACGATCGTGGTCTACGGCATCAGCGGCTTCACCGCAGGGCTCGCCGGCGTCCTTGTGCTTGGGATGAATGGTCAGGGTTACGTCGGGATCGGCGATCCCTACCTGCTTGCCTCGATTGCAGCGGTCGTGCTCGGCGGCACCTCCATCCTGGGCGGGATGGGTACCTATGCCGGGACCATCCCCGGAGCGCTGCTCCTGGTGACGATTACTGCGCTGATCACCGTGGTCAACGCGTCGCCGGGTTGGCGCAGCATCCTGTTTGGCTCGCTGATCCTTGGGCTGTTGCTCCTCTCCGGCAGGGAGTCAGCTCGGCGATGAGAGCTCGTCGAGACGATAAATCCGTTTCGCCGTGCCGAAGAACAGCGCGTGCTGCTCGGCTTCGGAGAGCGAGGACGTGATGGTGAGGAAGCTGTCATATACCTGGTCGAACGAGGCATGCAGGCCGGCGACCGGAAAGTCGCTGGCGAACATCGCGCGCTCCGGACCGAAGCAGTCGATGCAATGCATGACGACCGGCCTCAGCGATTCAAGGCTCCAATCATGATCGTAGGCGACGAGGTCCGAGATTTTCACCGCGACGTTCTCCCGCCGCGCCAGTTCCCTCAGTCCGTCACGCCAGCGACGCATGCCCTCGGCATCGCGGTCGATCGGGCTGCCGCAATGGTTCAGCACGAAACGCTGGTCTGGGAAATCTGCCGCGAGCCGCGCGGCATCGCCAAGCTGTCGCGGAAACACCATCAGGTCGAAGACCAGGTCGTGCCGCTTGAGATGCGCAAGGGCGGCACGCCAGCGCGGCTCGTCCATGATGCCGTCGCGCAAAGCGAAGCGCCGGGCGGGATCGGGATCCCAGCTCAATATGTCGCGCACGCCGACAACACGGCCGAACGCCGCCTGGGCATCGATAAGATCGGATGCATCGGGGGCCGAAAGCGGTACGTGCACGACATAGCGCGCGGCGACGCCCTGCCGGTTGTCGAGCGTTTCGAGCCAGCGGGTTTCCCCGACGCAGTCGTCGCTCGCCCATCCCGCCTCGATATGCACCGTTGCGACGATGTTGTGGCGGGTGGCGTCGCGCCGATAGTCCTCGGGCAGGTAGTTTTGCCTGAGCGGTCCAAGGTCGCCCAGCCCGCCACGTTCGGCAGCGGCCGAGCTCAGCCATGGGTGCCGACCGAGCCGAAGATCCCAAAGGTGATGATGGGCATCGATGATCGGGCCGGAGTAGTTTTTCACGCGAGACCTTCGGAAGTTGATCTGGGAGGCGCTCGGAGAGGTAGCATGTCATGAATTCAAACACACTCGCCCCGCTCGCAGCACGCGAAAATTTCCCGCTCGACGACCGCATCCGCGGCGTGCCTCCCGGAACAGAAGGGCTTGCCAGCGGCAGCGTGGCGGCTGAGCGGTGGCATCCCGCCAACGGGCGCATGTCGCTGCCGGTGCTCACTCTCGACGAGGCGGCCTTCACGGCAAACCGCGACCTATTCCTGCGATATGCGCGCGAGCAGGGCGTTCAGGTGGCGCCGCACGCGAAGACGCCGATGGCGCCCGATCTCGCGTATGCGCTGGTCGCAGTGGGGGCCTGGGGCACGACGGTGGCCGACATCAGGCAGGCTTCGGTGATGCTGCGCGCCGGTCTGAACCGGCTGATCCTTGCCAACGAGGTCGGCGGCATCGGAGGCGCGAGACGGCTGGCGGCGTTGATTGAGAAATTTCCGGAAGCCGAGCTTTACGCCTTCGCGGATTCGGTTGCAGCGGCAAATGCATTGGCGTCGGCGTGGGGGGAGAGCCCTGCGCTGCCCCCGCTCGGCGTACTGATCGAAACCGGTGCGGGACGCGCCGGCGCGCGCACGACCTCCGACGCGGAAGGCGTGGCCGATGCTGTTCAGGCGACAGGCGGACGGCTCCGGCTGGCCGGCGTCGCAACCTACGAGGGCGCCGCAGCAGTGGCGGATCCGGTGCGCACGGACGAGATAATCGGCTCTCTTCTTGCCATGACAGGCGACTTGATCCTGAGGCTGCGTGCCCGCGTCGGTCCCGACGCACCGCTGATCCTCACCGCGGGCGGCTCGACCTTCTTCGACAAGGTCGTTGCGAAGCTCTTGCCGTTTGCTCGGGAAGCCAAGGCGCCGCTCTTGCTACGCAGCGGCGCGATCTATTTCCATGACCATGGCCTCTACGACCGAGCTCTCGCCGCGCTCGATCAGCGCAACGGCTTTGTCGTCGGTGGCGCCGGCGTCTCGGCGCAAGCCGCGTTTCGCCCGGCCTTGCGCCTGTGGGCCGAAGTGCTGTCGCGCCCGGAACCGGGGCTCGCCATCTGCGGCATGGGTATGCGCGACGTGTCTTTCGACCAGGGCTTTGCCAAGGTGTTAGCCATCCATCGCAACGGGGAGCGCTTGCCGGCAACTGCGAAAGCGCCCGAGTTGTTCAAACTGAACGACCAGCACGCATTCCTGTCGGTGGCCCCGGAGGATGGCATTGCGGTGGGAGACGTCGTCGAGTTCGGTATCTCGCATCCCTGTACCTGCCTGGACCGCTATCGCGTCATTTTCGGCACGGACCGGGACGGTTACGTCCAGCACGCCTTCCCGACCTATTTCGGCTGATCGCAGATCAATTGAGAGGACCTTCCATGGTCAAATATTACCTCGCAATCGAGGTCGCGGCGGTCTGATGCATACCGGGCTCGTGCATTCCCTCGACCTCGAGCGCGACGGCAAGGTGCTCGACTATCTGAGCATGCCGTTCTCGATCGACCGGTCGCCGTACTTCCAGTTGAAAGTGCCGGTCTGCGTGATCCGCAATGGCACCGGTCCGTCGGTGCTGCTGATGGCCGGCAACCATGGCGACGAGTATGAAGGCGAATTGTCGCTTGCCCGGCTGATCCGCAGGTTGGATCCGGCGCAGGTGAGGGGACGCGTCACCATCCTTCCGATGGCGAACGCGCCGGCGGTGATGGCTGGCAAGCGCTGCTCGCCGCTCGACGGCGGCAATTTGAACCGCGCCTTCCCGGGCGATCCCAAGGGAACGCCGACGAGCCGGCTGGCGCATTTCCTCGAGAAGGAGCTGTTTCCGCGCCATGATGTCGTCTTCGACATTCATTCCGGCGGCACCGCGATGGAGCACCTGCCCGTAGCGTTGATCGAGCGCGACGACGATGCCGACCGTCATCGGCACACTATTGCTTTGATGAAGGCCCTCGGCATGCCGCACGGCTTTATCGCCGACAACGGCGCCGCCGCCCCGACCTCGCTCGGTGCCGCCCGTCGCGCAGGTGTCGTCGGCTTGAGCGGCGAGTTCGGCGGCGGCGGCACGGCGACGGTGGACAGCATGGCGATCACCGCGCGCGCCATCGACAATCTGCTTGTTGCGCTGGGCGTGGTTCAAACGCCGGTGCTCGGCGGGCAAGCAGCGGCGCCCGAGCCGATGCGGCTAATGTCACTCACGCGCCACAGCCAGGGCATCTACGCCTCGCGTCGCGGTTGGTTCGAGCCTGCGGTGCGGCTGGGCGACAAAGTTACGGAGGGGCAGATCGCCGGCTGGTATCACGACCTTGAACGGCTCGAAGCGGAAGCGGAGGAACTGCGCTTCGCCGAAGCGGGGATCGTGATCTCGCGGCGGCTGCACACCATGTGCGAGGCCGGCGACTGTCTCGTGCAGGCAGCCGAGCTGGTCGGGGAGGCGTGACCAATGGGTGCGGATACGCTCATGCAACTTTCGATGTGGACTTATCCCTGGGACGTCCAGGATCTCGGCTCCGAGACAGTGGAGCGCGAGCTGCGGGAGCGCGCTGGTCTGAACATGGTCAGCCTCGCCACCTCCTACCACGCCGGCCGCTTCCTGCAGCCGCGCAGCCCGCGCCGCAAGGCATACTTTCCCGAGGACGGCACGATCTATTTCCGGCCGACGGCCGCACGCTGGGCGGATCTCACGATCCAGCCGAAAGTGGCCGACGTGATCGAGGAAGGAGGTGATGTATTGGCCGAACTGATGCGGCGTCGCGATGACGACGGGCTCGCCATTTCCTGCTGGACGGTCTGCCTGCACAATACGCGGCTCGGCATGCTGCATCCTGAGGCCGTCACCCGAAACGCATTCGGCGATCCGAACTTCTATAATCTCTGCCCGTCCAATCCCGACGCGCGCGCCTATGTCCGCACGCTTGTAGAGGATATCAGCTGGACCTACAGGCCAGACCAGATCGAGCTGGAGAGCCCGGGCTTCATGGGCTTCGCGCATGAATATCATCATGAGAAGGACGGCGTCGGACTGACGCCCGAAGATGATTTCCTGCTGTCGCTCTGCTTCTGCCCCTCATGTCTCGCACGCGCGGCAAAGGCCGGGGTCGACGGCGAGCCCGCGCGCAAGCTCGTCCGGCAGTGGATCGTCGAGACATGCGAGCAGGCGGTGCCCTCGCGACGCTTCCCTGACTTCCCTGCAAGCGGACTCGACACCTTCCGTCCTTGGCCGGAACTGCACGCCTATCTGATGTGGCGTGCCGAGCCTGTCACCAGCCTGGTCGAGGAAATGCGGATGGCGGCAAATCCCGCGACGAAGGTGGTCGTAATCGATCTGAAGGACGGCTGGCTCGGAGGATGCGATCTCACAGCGCTCGGCAAGGTCTGCGACGGCGCGATACTGTGCGCCTATGACATGCAGGCCGGAGATGTGGCAAAGCTGGTGGCCTTGGGTCGATCGGCCCTGGGCCACGATAAGTTCCTCGGAACGGGCTACAGACTCTTCTTTCCCGAGATGTCAGGCCCCGAGACACTGACCGCAAAAGTCGCGCCAGCGCTCGGCGGCGAGGTCGATGGCGTCAATTTCTATAACTATGGCCTGGTGCCAGGTGCCAGACTGGACTGGATCGCGGCAGCACTGCGGCGCCTTTGAAAAAGGGAAGGGGAGATCGAGCTCGCGTCAGCGCACCGAGTGAGATCCCCCAATCCCAACTACCCAGGCTGACCGTCAGCGCGGACATGAGAGGCAAGTGCCTCGATCAGGCCAGACGCCTCTCCGCCATAAGAGACACCGCCAGTACAAGGCACAGCAGGCCAAGCGAAAATGGCAACCCCTGATGTCCGATCAGTTGCATTGCCAGTCCTGTCGCGGGCGAGCCCACCATGCCGCCGACGCCCCATACGAACGCAAAGGCCGCGTTGCCGGCAATCAAAGATTGACCAGTGAAACGCTCGCCGAGCTGGATCAGTGACGTGGTGTAGATCCCGAACGAGACTCCACCCCAGACGAAAACGAGCGGCCAGACGAGCCACGAATTGAAGATCGACGACAGCACCAGGCAGCCGGCCAGAGAAGCCAGAACGCAGAATATCATGGTTCGTGTCGAGCCAAGCTGTTCGGCGACGCGCCCTAGCACAATTTGCAGCACGGCGTTGCCTGCGGTGAAACAGGTGATGAGCGAAGCGATGCGTGGCTCGGCACTGTCGAGCGCCGCGCCATAGACTGCGAATAAGGAAATCACGACCTGCTCGAAGGCGGCAGCGGCGAACACCGCGAACAATAGGAGAGGGGCCAATGCAAAGAAGCCGCCAACCGATATTGCCTCGCCTTCATGTGGCATCTTCGGCAGGCGCGGCACGACCGTAAGCACGACCAGACCGCACAGAAGGAATGCCGCGATACCGATCGTGAAGGGCGGCCACCCCTCGGTGCCGACCAGGCCGAGCGACAGCGGGCCGATGGCGAAGCCACCCGAAACGACCGATGAATAGAGGCCCATGATGCGGCCCCTGCGGGGCGCGGGTGCGATCGAGATCAGCCAGGTTTCGCTGATCACGTAAAGCGGATTGGCGAAGAAGCCGAGCAGGAAGCGCAGCGGCATCCAGATCCAGACTTCCTGGGTCAAGGCAATCATGATCAAGGTAAGCGCGGCGAGGATCGAACACAGCACCGCGAGGCGCGCCCCGCCCACGCGCCGCGCCAGCGCCGGAATGAAGGGCGCAGATACGATGAAACCCAGCGGCGTCATGGCCGCCGACAGGCCGATAAGGCCGGCCGTGACGCCATGCCGCTCCAGGATGAAGCTGAGCAGGGGATAGGTCAGCCCCTGTGCCAGGGCGAACACCGTGACGGTGGCGATGATGCCCGCCATCGCAGCCCACCGGATCCGGTCATCTCGCGGCAGTGTCGTGCTTTCGGCAATCATGCGGACTTCGAACCAGACCGGCAAATTCCGACAGGTGCAGGCGCCGGCGAACCACTGCAACCTGCGGAAACTCTGCTTGATCCGAACAGCGCAGTAATTAAGCCTTGCCAAAGAATTCCAAAAACTTCCAAACAGGCTGATCTTGCGGCCTTGCCTGCTTAGCGTAGGATTTCGTCCGCTGCCCCGACGACCCCATCCCGCACGTAACACCGAATTTCAGCCATCATCTCAAGACCACAGGAATGACCGACTCACCTTCCTTTCTCGACTTTCCACATCGCCTCGCTGATGGCCGCATACCCCGAGCGGTGATCTTCGGAGCCGGTCACGGCAGCACGTATCCCGGCAAGGACAGCAGCGGCTATGCCTTGGCCGCCGACGCCATCCGTGCTGCAAGCCAGGCCGATGCGGCGCTCGTCGGGCACTGGGATTTCGATCTCGGCGGCCCGTTGTTTGACGGCAAACCGGTTTGCTGCATCGACGCCGGCAACATCCCAACCATCATGCATGACAATGCCGCCAACCGGGCCCTGATCGAGGCGAAGACGCGCGAGGTCCTGGCGTTGCCGGCCGTACCAATCCTGCTCGGCGGCGATGATTCCGTGCCCATTCCCTTTCTCGCTGGATTTGCGGATCACGGGCCAGTCTGGATCCTGCAGATCGACGCCCACATCGACTGGCGCGATGAGTTGCATGGCGAACGCTATGGCTATTCGAACCCGATGCGCCGAGCGAGCGAGATGCCGCATGTCGCCGGCATCGTGCAGGCCGGCCTGCGTAGCGTCGGCAGCGCACGCCTCACCGAAATCGAAGCGGCGCGGCGATATGGCAGCCGGTTCGTGACCGCCCGCGAGATTCACTCCCAGGGGGTCGAAGCCGTTCTCCGGCATATCCCGGAAGGAGCGCGGGTGGTCGTCACGCTCGACTGCGACGGCATCGACCCCGGCATCATGCCGGGCGTAGCGGCGCGCACGCCTGGCGGCCTCACTTATACGCAGGTGATCGACCTCATCGCGGGTCTCGGCCGGCGGGCCAGGATTGCAGGATTCGACCTTGTCGAGCTCTATCCTCCCGCCGACATTGACGGCCTGTCGGCCCTGACCGCCGCGCGCCTTATCGTCAATGCAGTCGGCGCCATCGTCCGGCAGGTTTGAAATCCTGCTTCCCACCTCACCCGCGATACTGTTCCAGACTATCAGCGGCAGAATGTTTCCGTGAGAAAATGAAACGGGCTATAGGATGCGCATGCAGGGATCGCGCTTCGCCTTTGGTCCGTTCGTGCTTGATTTCGCTGCGGGCACGCTTCTTCGGAACGATGCCCCCGTCGCCGTTGGCTACCGCGGACTCAGGCTGCTTGCGGCGCTGGTTGGACGGGCCGGCGAAATCCTGGGCAAGGCCGAATTGATAGATGAGGTGTGGCAGGGCAGGGCAGTCGAGGAAGGCAATCTCACCGTCCAGATCGCGCTACTGCGAAGGCTGCTTGGCCCGAACGCCGAGGGCGGCGAATGGATCGCCACGATCCCTCGCGTCGGCTATCGCTTCACGGCGGCCGTCGAACAGCTCGGCAGCGGAAAACGGGAACCATTGCAGCCGCCCGGCAAACCATCGATAGCCGTGCTGCCCTTCGTCAATGTCAGCAATGATCCCGAGCAGCAGTCCTTCGCGGATGGGCTGACCGAGGACCTGATCACCGACCTGTCCAGGATCTCCAGCCTGTTCGTCATCGCGCGCAACCCAGCCTTCGCCTGCAAGGGAAAGGCGACGGATGTGCTCGGGGCCGCCCAGGAACTTGGCGTGCGCTACCTGCTGGAAGGCAGCGCAAGACGCGCCGCGGGACGCGTGCGCATCAATGCACAGCTGGTGGACACGGTAAGCGGCGATCATCTATGGGCGGAACGCTTCGATCGCAGCCTGCAGGACATTTTTGCCGTTCAGGACGAGGTCGCCGGCAAGATCGTGGAGGCGCTGCTCGGCCGGCTGCGCACACCGACGCCGCGCAATCGGCCCAAAGATCTCGAGGCTTACGAACTCTGCCTGCGGGCACGCAAGCTGATGGATGATACCCCACAGTCGGCGCAGGAAGCGCATCTGATGCTCACGCGCGCGATCTCGCTCGACCCGGAATATGCCGAACCCTATCGCTGGCTTGCCTTGAACCACTGGATGGGATGGGTGCATTCCGGCGGACCAACCGAATCCAGCCGTAGCATTGCTCTGGATCTGGCGCGCAAAGCCGTGGCGATCGACCCCGACGATCCCGGCTGCCGCTGGGTCCTGGCTTACCTGCTTGCATATGAGCGCAGCTTCGCCGAGGCGGATGCTGAATTCGCCAAGGCGATCGAACTCGACCCACATGAGGCCGATACATGGGCGGCGTTGTCCGACATCACGATCCTGGCCGGGCGGATCGGGGAGGGGATTGAGCACATTCGCAAGGCGTTTCGGCTGAACCCCTTTCCGGCAAGCTGGTACTATCTGACGCTCGGCCAGGCGCAATACGCGGCCGGCGAATACGAAGCCGCTGTCGAGACACTGCGCCGGGACGAGACTTATCGTACAAGCTCACGCCGTTTCCTGGCGGCAAGCCTTGCCAAGCTCGGCCGGCTCGACGAGGCGCGGACAGAGGTCGAATTGTTCCTCGTCAGCAACCCGCATTTCACAACCCGCCACTGGGCCGCGACGGAACCATTCCGCGACGCTGCGACGCTCGAGCATTTCATCGACGGCTACCGCAAGGCCGGTCTTCCGGAATGAAGCGCTTAGCCGTGCCCATAGGCCGAGGCTCGCCGGAGTCGGCCCAAGTCTTATATGATGTCATGCAGCCGCGATCTGCTGCACAAACCCGACGCTCGTATGCGCTGCCGCAATGTCTTCGGTTCGCGCTGGCAATCCAGGAGATGATCATGGCGCAGCCTGCACTTTTCCAACCGATAAGCATTCGCGACCTTCATCTCTCCAATCGGATCGTGATCGCTCCGATGTGCCAGTATTCCGCGGAGGACGGATGCATGAACGACTGGCATCTCGTTCATCTCGGTCACCTAGCGCTCTCTGGTGCGGCGCTGCTGACCATCGAAGCGACGGCGGTTCTCCCCGAAGGCCGCATAAGCTGGGCTGATGTCGGGCTGTGGGACGACAAGACGGAGGCTGCAATGGGTCGCACACTGGAAGGCGTGCGGCGCTGCTCGGACATGCCGATCGGGATCCAGCTCGCCCATGCCGGGCGAAAAGCCTCGAGCGTGGTACCTTGGGAAGGCGGTGGACAATATCCGCCTTCAGATCCGCGGGGCTGGCAGGCCGTGGCTCCATCGGCGATTCCTTTTGCCGAACGTGAAGTCGCGCCAACTGAACTGGATCGGGAAGGCATTCGGCGGGTGCGAGATGCGTTTGCCGCATCAGCGGTCCGTGCCGCCCGACTAGGACTTGACGTGGTCCAGCTCCACGTGGCCCACGGCTACCTGATGCACCAGTTCCTGTCGCCGCTTTCCAATCAGCGGACCGACGAATATGGCGGCTCGCTCGAGAACCGGATGCGCTTTCCGCTTGAGGTCTTCGACGCGGTGCGTGCCGCGTTTCCCGCGCAGAAGCCGGTTTCTGTGAGAGTATCTGCCACGGATTGGGTGAAGGGTGGCTGGGACATCGAGCAGACGATCGCTTTCGCTGAAAAGCTCGAAGAACGAGGCTGCGACGCGCTTCATGTCTCGAGCGGAGGTCTGCATCCCGCGCAAGCCATCCCAGTAGGACCGAGCTATCAGGTGCCGCTTGCTCGCGCGGTCAAATCTGCCGTCCGCATGCCGGTGATCGCAGTCGGATTGATCACCGGGTTCGAGCAGGCCGAGGCAATCGTCGCAACTGGCGATGCCGACATGATAGCCTTGGCCCGAGCGATCCTCTATGACCCGCGCTGGCCATGGCACGCTGCGGCGGAACTCGGCGCCAAGGTCCGGCCGCCCAAGCAGTATCTCCGCTCTCAGCCGCGACGATTCAAGGACCTGTTCGGACGAGAGTGACTCTTTGAGCAAAGAAAGCCACCGACCTGGCTCAGATAGTCCATCTTGCCGATCGACATGCCTGTGTGACGGAGAATGTCGTAGGCGGTCACGATATGAAAGTAGAAATGGGGGAGGGCCCACGACCTCAGGAAGCGAAGGCCGTCCATTTCGATGATCTTGTTGTCGGAGATCTCGATGCTGCAATCCCGCGTCTCGGCTCCCTCAAAGTCGTCTGCAGGAATGGCGCGAACCAGTCTGATAGTCTCATCAATCTGCGTCTCGCAGCCGATCAGTGTCGTTTCGGTTTCGGGCATGGGCGCAGCCGGACGACCCGCCAGGCGCGAAACGCCGTCGCGTGCGTAATAGGCCGCCTGCTGGACCTGTTGGGCCAACGTGTACATGTCGGGGGCAAGCCGAGCATTCACGAGATCCAACTTCTCTTTTTCTGCGAAGTTGACGGCTTTGCCGAAAATCGACGACAGGCTTTCGAGCATCGGCGCGAAGCTGTCGACGGCCATGGTGTGCATCGAGATCTTCATGATGCTTGCCTCCGTCACATCGTTTTCAAATATTCCACGAGTCGATCAGAGCTGGCTTCAATCGGCTTGGTGAAGCCGATGGCCAACGCAGCTTCGCGATCCGAGAAGCTTTGAAAACGCGCGACCATCGTCCACTCGGTCTGACTCCCCAGTGCCTCGAGCATAACGGTGACGGCGGCACCGGGCGGACCTTTTTGAACCGTTCCGCTATCTGTTGACCGCCATGCGAGCCGTGCGGGCTTCTCTACCTCGATAAAGACGAAGCTCATATGCAGCTCACGCCCATCCGGAAACCGCATTACATGCGTCCAGAGACCACCAGGGCGCACGTCCATTTCGCAAACCGGGTTGGAGACCCCTGCGCCGCCCCACCATTTCCGTACATGTCGAGCATCTGTGATCGCCTGCCATACCAGGTCACGCGGCGCCTCATAAGTTCGCTTCATGACGATCACTGGCTCGTTTTCGGGAATTTCCGTTCGCGTGTTCATTCTGACCTCTCGTTTTGCTGGACCGCGTCGAGGTAGTCGCCGAGGCTGTCCAGGTTGCGTTCCCAGAATTCCTTGAAGTCGGTGAGCCAAGCCGCCACAGCCTTGAGTGGCTCGGCCTCGAGATGGCAAGGCCGCCATTGCGCCTCCCGTCCGCGCGAAATCAGCCCCGCGTTCTCAAGCACTTTCAGGTGCTTGGAGATGGCGGCGACACTCATGTCGTAAGGTTCCGCCAGTTCGCCGACTGTCGAGTCGCCTCGCGCCAAGCGGGCGAGAAGGCCCCGCCGAGTTGGGTCTGCCACAGCAAAGAGCGTGGCGCTCAAAGGATCGCTTGCCATATGTATTCAACCGACTAGTTGACAACCATTCGGTTGAATACACCGGATCAGGCTGTACCGTCAATGGCCGCCAGCCTCGTCAAAGTTCGATGGCGAATCCTTGAGGGGTAGTTTTGCGCTCGGTCTGGGAAGCAGGCGGACTATTGCGCGAGGAAATCCGTGACGAGCTTGATCGTAGCGTCCGGGTTTTCCTCCATGATCCAATGTCCGGAGGCAGGTACAATCCCGGCGGTCACGTCTGTCGCGACATAGCGTAGATCGTCCGCCTGGGCCGTGCCGAAGGATTTTTCGGCACCTAGCGCCAGCACCGGCATGGCGACCTTGCCGCCCTTGGCAAGGAGCTCCTTGTTGTCGGAGGCGTCCTGGGAGAAGGCGGCGAACTGCTCGAAGGCATCGTGCATGGCGTGGGGTCGAGCGTAGAGCTTGGAATAATGCACTCGCGTCGCTTCATCGATCGCCTTGGGATTGGCCGACAGCTCATTCCAGAACCGGTCAAGATAGATGCGCTCGCGGCCTGCAACCAATCGCTCCATGTCGGGGCCGCGGAAGTTGAAGTGCCACAAGAGCGGCAGGCGGATGATGTTGTCCCAATCGCCGATACCAGGCAGCGGAGCATCGATCACGGCCCAGCGTGTGACTCGGTCGCGATACTGGGCGACAAAGGCGTAGCCCACCATGTTGCCGATATCGTGGGTGACGAGGTCGACCTTGTCGATCTTCAGATGATCCAGGATGCCGGCAATGTCGACCGCCTGGTTCTTCTTGGTGTAGCCGGTATCTGGATGGGCCGAGAGCCCCATGCCGCGCAGGTCCGGCACGATTACTGTATGGTCTTTCATCAGCTTTGCGGCGAGCGGTGCCCACATATCGCCGCTGTCGCCGAAGCCATGCAGCAGGAGCACGGCAGGCCCCTTGCCGCCAACGCGGACGTAAAGGCTCGTTCCATTGGTCTCGATGGACTGCCGCTTGAATTCCGGCGGGAAGGGGACGATGCGGGCTGTTGCCGGCAAGGTGAAGAGCATCACACCTAACGCAGCCATCATTACCTTGCGCATGTCATCCTCCTGAAATGTTGAGCATTGAACCGAGCTGCGCGCTGCGCAACGCGGCATCAATGGTTCGACCCAGTATCAGCAGCAACCCGATTGGCAAGGCAGCTACGGCTGTGCACGCGAATACAGACAAGAATCCGGAACCAATCGATCCCGAAGTCAAGCCGCATTACTCGCCTGAACAATTCCGCAGCCCCCAGCTGCGTCCGCGCCATTCGTACATGGCGTGCGCGCAAAATCAATGAATCGGCCGAAAGCGGGCGCCCGGCGCGTAAGTAGGCGGGCGGGCTGTACTGACGGTTGACTACATGAGCAGGACCGACTCCAAGGCACAATAGACGTCTACATTGGCTCGGCGCATACTCGCCCCGCATGAGAACATGCGAAAGGACGGGCTGTGGTGCGGGCTCTGCCGCATGACGGGCACATCGAAATCAACGCTGGTACTGGTCGGTGTCAGCCTCCACGAAGCTCGTTGTTGGGACTGGCAGGCCGCGATCAACCCCGACGGTCTGCCCACCTGCTCGAACGCGGGCGTTCGATCTTGGTGTCGGGCAAGTCCGGCGAAATGGAGGCTCGCGTACGACAAGTGGACGGCCAATCCAGTATTCTTGGTCCGTCGAATCGTCAGCCTCCGGTTCTGCCCTTCGAAATCGCAGGTTATGGCGGAGTGTTGCGATGAGGTCCTGCACAAGGAACGTACTCAACTGCCGAATGTGCTTTGCTGCTTGTAGTGTTTTATTGTTGTTGGAGGGCTGTGGGGAACCGAAGCAGGCGGCGATACAACCAACGAAGCCAGCGGTAGGGGTCCGTCCGGCCGTCATGAAAGGGGTCAAGCAATCCTTCGTATTTGTTGGACGGATCCAGGCGGTCAACAAGGTGGAAGTTCGCGCACGCGTGGAGGGCTTTCTCGAAAAGGCTCTCTTCCGGGAGGGCCAGGATGTGAAGGCCGGCGACTTGCTCTACCAGATCGAAAAAGTGCAGTTCCAGGCGCAGGTGGACCAGGCCAACGCAAACTTGGCCTCCGCCGAGGCAGAGACCACAAACGCCGAGCTTCAATACAACCGCAGCTTGGAGCTCTCGAAAAAGGAGTTCAGCGCGCAGTCCGTTGTTGACCAGAATAAGGCTACTCTCGACAGCAGCAGAGCAAAGGTCCTGCAGATGCAGGCTGCGTTGAAGCAGGCGGAGGTGAATCTCCAGTACACCGACATTCATTCACCGATCGACGGCCGTGTCGGCCGCACGACTTACACAGTAGGCAATCTGGTCAATCCGGCCAGCGGGATCCTGGCCACCATCGTCAGCCAAGACCCGATCTATGTCCTGTTCCCGGTCAGCGTGCGCGATCTTGAGATTCTGCGTGAAGCACGCCGCAAGGAGGGTGGCGGCCTTGCCAAGATCGAGATCCTGATCCGCCTCTCAAATGGCAGCGACTATCCCCAGCGGGGCGTTTGGAATCTGACTGATCCGCAAGTCGACCAGCAGACCGACACTCTCATCATGCGAGCCATAATCCCCAACCCGGAAGGGCAACTCATCGACGGCGAGTTGGTAACCGCCGTGATTCAGGAACGGCAGGAGGAGCCGCGGCTGGTAGTTCCGCAGGCGGCCCTGCAGGTCGACCAATCGGGCTATTACGTCCTGGTGGTCGACAATCAGCACAAAGTGGGACAGCGGCCAATCCAGACGGGGCCAAACGAGGATACTGACGTGGTGATTACTTCAGGCCTGCGCGAAGGAGAAAACGTGATCGTCGACGGTATTCAAAAAGTGCGGCCGGGCCAAGAGGTACAGGAAACAGCGATCGCGGGCGGATAGATGATCTCCGATATTTTCGTTGATCGGCCGAGGCTTGCGTTTGTCGTAGCGATCGTCATCACCTTTGCCGGTTTGATCGCGATGTCGGAAATTCCCGTCGCGCAATTTCCCGAAATCGTGCCGCCGCAAGTGTCGTTGAACACACTTTACCCCGGCGCCGACGCCGAGGTCGTCGAAGCAACCGTCGCCCAACCGATCGAGCAACAGATCAACGGTGTCGACAATGCACTGTATTACCAATCGGTGAGCGGTGCCGATGGCAGCTACTCCCTGACTGTCACTTTCGCGCTCGGCACCGATCCGGACATCAATACGGTCAATGTTCAGAACCGTGCTCAGCTCGCAACCCCGCTCCTGCCCGAGGTGGTGCAGCGCGGTGGCCTGACCATCAGGAAAAAATCGGCGGCCCTGCTTCAGGTCATCAACATCTATTCGCCGAAAAACACCCACGACGCTCTGTTCCTCAACAATTATGCGACGATCAATATTATCGATGCCCTGTCGCGTATCCACGGCGTCGGGCAGGCGACCTTGTTTGGCCCGCTCGACTATTCCCTGCGTCTGTGGCTCGACCCCGATCGCCTCGCAGCCTTCCAGCTGACGCCGGCAGATGTGGTCACGGCTGTGCAGAGCCAAAACATTCAGGCCGCGCTGGGTCGGATCGGTGCGGCTCCGAGCCCGCAATTCCAGCAATTTCAACTGACTATTACGACGCTGGGGCGCCTAACGCGAACCGATCAATTCGACAACATTGTCGTTCGCGCCAATCCCGATGGGTCGTTCGTACGCGTGAAGGACGTGGCTCGAGTCGATCTGGGTGCCAAAACCCAGGAGCGTTATAGCCGCTACAATGGTGCGCCCGCGGCGGCGATCGGCATCTATCAGTCACCCGGCGCCAACGCCGTCGAGGTCGCTCGCCAAGTGCGCGAAACAATGGACAGGTTGAAGCAGGCCTTTCCCGACGACCTTGCATATGATGTCTTTTTCGACACGACGGTCTTCGTGACCGCCACCGTCGCAGAGGTCATTCGCACGCTTGTGATAGCATTCGTGCTGGTGGGGCTCGTCGTGTTTCTGTCCCTCGGCAAACTGCGGACGACCTTGATTCCGCTTATCGCCGTCCCCGTGTCGATCATCGGCACGTTCGCGGTCATGCTTGTGATCGGCTATTCCGCCAATACGGTGTCGCTGCTCGCTCTTGTCCTCGCCATCGGCATTGTCGTGGACGACGCGATCGTCGTGATTGAGAATGTCGAACGGACGATCGAAGAAAATCCCGAGCTGTCGATTCCAGAGGCAACCAAGAAGGCCATGGCGGAGATAACCGGCCCGATCATCGCTATCTCGCTCGTACTCCTATCAGTGTTTGTGCCCGTGGCGTTTATTCCCGGGATAAGCGGTCAGCTCTTTCGCCAATTCGCAGTGGCCGTCTCGGTTTCAATGGTCATCTCGGCGGTCAACGCTCTGAGTTTGAGCCCGGCGCTTTGCTCCGTGCTGCTGAAGCGCGGGGAAACGCAACGTGGTCCCATGCGCCATGTCTTGAACTGGATTGATCGGGGGCGCGACGGCTACGTGTCCGTCGTTCGCCGCCTCGTGCGGGTGGCGGTGGTTGGCCTGGTGGCAGTGGCCGCGTTCGCAGCCGCTTCGTGGGGCTTGCTAAGGATCACTCCGCAAGGATTTCTGCCGGCCGAGGATCAGGGCGCTTTCTTTGCCGCCGTGCGGCTGCCGGAGGGCGCCTCGACCAATCGAACCGAACAGCTCGTCGCGCAAGTAGAAGACATGATTAGACCGATTCCGGGCGTGCAGGGTGTCTTGTCAGTCGTCGGTCTCAATTTCATCGACTATGTCGCCGCCTCGAACCAAGCCTTCTTTGTCGTTCGGCTGAAGCCTTATGACGAGCGCACTGACAAATCGCAAACCGTCGATGCGATCATCGCACGCTTGCGACCACAGTTGGCCTCGATCCAAGGCGCCATCGTGTTCCCCTTCAACCTGCCGCCAATCCTCGGCCTGGGCAACACCGGGGGGTTCCAATACGTGCTTGAGGCGTTGCAAGGCCAGACGCCGCGCGATCTCGCGGCCGTGACTCGAGGCCTGCTGGTTGGCGCCAATCAGCAGCCCGAACTTGCTGGCGTCTTCAGCACCTTCGCCGCCGACACGCCGCAGGTCCATCTCGACGTCGATCGCGACAAGGCGCAAGTGTTGGGCGTCAAGATCAGCGATATCTTCAACGCGCTCCAGTCCACGTTCGGCGGCTTCTACGTCAACGACTTCAACCTCTTCGGCCGCACCTGGCAGGTGAATGTTCAGGCTGAAGCGCCGTTTCGCGATGCCATCACAGACATCTATCGCGTCTACGTGCGCAGCAAAACCGGAGCAATGGTCCCGCTCCGGGCGCTGGCTCAGGCGCAGCTTATCCAGGGCCCGCCGGCACTGGTCCGGTACAATGGTTTCCGTGCCTCGCTCATCAATGGCGCGCCCAAGCCCGGCTACAGTTCTGGCCAGGCATTGACGGCGATGGAGCGAATTTCAGCCGCCACTCTTCCTGCCGGCTACAGCTTCGAATGGACGGGTACGGCACTGCAGGAAAAGGTCGCAAGCGGCCAGACCGGGATCGTACTCGGCCTCGCCGTGTTCTTCGCTTATCTCTTTCTCGTCGCCCTCTACGAAAGCTGGAATATCCCGATACCGGTGCTTCTGTCAGTCACAGTCGCTGTCCTCGGGGCAATATTTGCTGTCGAGTGGTCGGGACTCGCATTCGATGTCTATGCTCAGATAGGTCTCGTGGTGCTAGTGGCGCTCGCTGCCAAAAATGGGATTCTGATCGTCGAATTCGCGGTCCAGCAACGGCGTCAAGGTAAGTCGATCCTGGACTCGGCGGTCGAAGGTGCACGCCTCCGATTCCGGCCGGTGATGATGACGAGCTTCGCCTTCATATTCGGCCTTTTGCCGCTCGTCATTGCCCAAGGCGCCGGAGCGCTCAGCCGGCGGGCTGTGGGTACCCCGGTGTTCGGCGGCATGCTTGCTGCGGCTCTTGTCGGGGTTTTTGTCATCCCGATGCTTTACGCGGTGTTTCAGTGGCTTCGGGAACATTCGATCCATCGAAGTCGCTCATCAAAAACCGGGACCAGCTCGGATTCTTCAGTCGGATCGTGAAGCGAACGAGTTTGGCTGGGGCACCCGTGGCGCGAATACGACCTTGCCGAAGGCGAGTATCTGACCCGTCGCAAAGCCATTCCTTGCCCTCGACCCCTGTATCATCGACAACTTTGTTCTACATTTGTTCACAGCATCATGACCAGGGATCGCTCCGAGCTGCTCGCGACCTTGGATGTCGGATCGACGGTATTCGAATAGTCCTGCCGTCCGCTTGTCCTGGGGCAGGGCCCGGACAGCCACGTTTCAGATTCCTGGTCGTTGGAGGGCACGGGGCTTTCCCGTTGGATGCCCTCGTGGCAGCCGACGGCTCAGAGGACTGCCCGAGGAGGCTTCCGGTATGAAGCCCGCTCGCCAAGCGGATTGCCGATTTTCCTGTTGGCATCGAAGGGCATCCGAACTCGCTCGCAGCCGATTTGGGAGAGAGGCGCGAGTCAAACCGCAGGTTATGGGGGTCACGGATAGGGATCTCGGCGATGGCGCGGCTACGGACATAAGTCGCATAAGATAGATTATGGAACTTCCCGAGGTTGGCCGCGCAACGCCGCCAGGACGCTTCCGCTTCTCAGCTGCCTGACCGCAAGGATCACTGATAGACCGCCTCATGCAGGCCGCGGATGTATCCGATGGCGTAAAGGCGACCGAACGCCGAGTAACCAGCATCTTCGTTGCTGTCGCCTTCAACCGTCGGAACGTGATCTGGCCGCAAGACGCCGTCGAACCCGATATCCCTGTAGGCCTTCATGCAGGCGAGCATGTCCGTCTTGCCGGCATCGTGCCAGGTCTCCTCGAAGCGCGTGGGAGTACCGTTCACATCACGGAAATGCACGAAGCTGATCTTGTCGCCGAACCTGCGGATGACCGAAGGCAGGTCGTCCGTCATCAGTGTGAAGTTGCCTTGGCAAAGGGTGATCGTGTTGCTGGCTGAAGGCAACATATCCACAAGCCGCTGATAGTTGTCGACGCTCCGCATGATACGGCTGACGCCCTTGATCGGCGTGATCGGAGGATCGTCAGGGTGCATCGACAATTTCACCCCTGCCCTTTCCGCCACTGGAAGAGTCTTCTTCAGAAAGTACTCCAGATTGGCCCAGAGTTCTTCTTCACTGATCGGAGGGTTGGACGTGATGTCGTCGGGCACTTCGTCGATATTGAAGCTGGTCACGACCGAACCGCCGCGGCTAGGCGTTGCGAGGTTGGTTCGCACCCAGTTGAAGTCGGTCATCCACTCGTAGCACCAGACGGGGATGCCGAGCTTACCCATATTGGTCAGGAGTTCGAGCACGACCTCGATCTCCTCGTCACGGCCCGGCAGGCCGCGCTTGGTCCTGTTGAGCGGCGGCCGCGCTTCGATCACCTTGAGCGCGAAGCCGCCCTGCTCATAGAGGTCGACCATGCGCTTGAGCGGAGCGAGGTCGCATACACGCTCTCCCGGCTGCAGTATTTCGAATGGCAGGCCGCCTACCGCAAGGTCTACACCCGCCTGCTTGGCCAGCTTCCACAAACGGCTGGGGGTCGGAGGGATGAACTCGGCGATCTCAAGCATTGACGGATTCCTCGAGCAGAAAGTGTGACCGTTGAGTTGGTTCAGATCAGCGGCGATGCTTCTGGGCAGCGCGCCAGGTCTCGTATTCACCCTGTGCCTCTGGGCTCAGCGGATAATATTTGCGCAGATCGGCACCTTGGGAGAGCCTGAGCTTGGAGAACTCTTCCCACTCCACGTGCTGGCTTGCCCGCTCCAGCAACTCCTCCGCCTTCGCGATCGGCACGACGACCGCACCGTCATCGTCGGCAATGATGATGTCGCCCGGAAAAACGAGTGCGTTGCCGCAGGCGATCGGGACGTTGACGGCGAAGGGAATGATGTTGGTCTGGGTGTGGTAGTTCGGGGTGACGCCGCGGATCCAGTAGCCCAGGTCGAGCTTGAAGGCCTCGGCGGAATCGCGGATGCAGCCGTCGATGACCACGCCTGCTCCGCCACGTCCGGCGAAGTAGGTCAACATCATCTCGCCGAAGACACCGCTGGCCATGTCACCGCGCGCGTCCACGACAACCACGTCGCCGGCCTGTGCGTGATAGAGCACATGCCGATGCAATTGCTTTTCCGGGTCGTCGTATTCGCTCGCCCCGTAGATATCCTCACGCTTGGGCATGAATTGCAACGTCAGCGCGGGGCCGGCGATCGAGCGCCCCTTTGAATGCGCGACCGGTCCGCGGATTTGGGTGTCGCGGATTCCCATGAGGTTCAATTCTCCGGCAGCGGTCGCGCTGCCGATGGTGCCAAGTGCCTCTACGAGGGCACGCGAGGGACGTTTGATGTCGGGTGTGTGAGTCACTGGATAGAATCCTGAGAAGCGGGGCAGCCGGGGCGCTGTCCGGCCCGGCCATGGAAGTCCGGGCCGGAACAATGGCTACTTGATCTTTAGCTTTTCGATTTCCGCAGTCGCCCACGCGACCGCTGCGTCGGCGCTCTCGCCGTCCACCAGCATCCGCTGAATCGACTGCGTCACGACCTTGGCGTTGAAGACGGCCGACGCCCAGGCTGTCGGAGGGCCGGCGTAACCGTCGACCACACCGTTCTTTGCCATCTCGCCGAGCTGAGCAAAGTCGGGATTGTCCTTGAACAAGGGCATGCTCGTGTAGAGTGCCGGATAGATGGGTAGCCAGCGCCCGCCAACCGTGTTGATGACCTCTTCGTAGCGCTTCGGCTCGAAAAAGTATGTCAGCCAGGCCTTTGCATCATCCGGGCGCTTCGTGTCCTTGCTCACCATCCAGGCGAACGAGGAGATCATCGTCGCGGAGCGCCCCTTCTCGCCCGGGCCGCGGGGAATGGGGATAAGGGCGGTGTCGGCGAGGAGGTCGGGATCGTTGTCGACCATCCACTGATAGACGCTCGGCGGGTTCATGATGAATGCGGCGCGGCCCGTCTGGTAGGCGGTATTGTTGCCGGCATCGTCCCAACTCAAGGTGCTGCGCGGGATCGTGCCTTCGGCGAACATGTCGGCGATGAACTGGTAGCCAGCCACTGTCTCGGCGGAATTCCAGGTCACCTGGGTGCCATCCGGATTGAACATCGCGCCACCGAAGGACCAGACGATCATGCGCGTCAGCGTCTCGGAATCGTTGGCCGTGCCGGTGGGATGCCCGAACGCCGTGATGGTCGGATCCTTCTCCAGGATGGCCTTGGAGGCGGCTCGCAGCTCTTCCAGGGTGGTCGGCAAATTCATTCCGACCTCCTGCAGGAGATCCTTGCGTGCGAACATCGGCACGACATCTACCTCTAGAGGAATACCGAGCGCCTTGCCGTCGTACATCACGGCCGAAACCGTGCTCTCGTAGACGCCACCCTCCACCGACCGCATCTGTGCGAGGATGTCACCTAGCGGCATCGTGACGCCGAGATTGGCGTAGTACTGCACCTGGGGGCTGACCTGCATGAACACGTCGGGCAACGCGCCGCCCTGGATCGCGGCGGCGAGCCGCTCGTTGAGCACATTTGCCGGAACGATGGTGTACTCTACCGAGATACCGCGCTCGCGGCCAAACTCCTGAGCCATCTCCGTTATGCGGTCGTCAGCCTTCTGATTGAAGGCCTGCAGCGCCCAGATCGTCAGATCTGCTGCCTGAACGCCATGCGGCAGCATGAATGCCGCCGTTGCCAAGAGGGCAATTACAAGCTTCTTCATCACGTCTCCTCCGAGGTTGAAGCGTCCAGACAGTTCGTCATCCCTTCACGCTGCCCGCAGCCAATCCTTCGACGATGTATTTTTGCGCCACGATGTAGATGATCAGGATGGGAACGATGGCGATGACGGAACTGGCCATGAGCTGCCCCCAGATGAAGGTGTCGCCCATGATCAGCCCGGTCAGTCCGGCGGTGAATGTCTTGGTGTCGTTGGAATGGACGAACACCAACGCATAGAGGAACTCGTTCCATGCGTGGGTGAAGGCGAAGAGCGCAACGACTGCAAGGCCGGGTATGGCGATCGGCAGCACGACACGGGTCAGAGTCTGAAAGCGGCTCGCGCCGTCCATTACCGCCGCCTCGTCCAGTTCGATGGGGATGGTGCGGAAATAGCCGATCAGCATCCATGTGCAGAAGGGCACGGTGAAGGTCAGGTAGGCAATGATGAGGCCGAGCTTGGTATTCATCAGGCCAAGCGACTGCAGCACCAGGAAGAGCGGGATGAACAGGAGCGACGGCGGCAGCAGATAAGCCGTGACGATGGTGCGGGCAGCGACGCTGCGGCCCCGGAATCTCATTCGAGCGACGGGATAGGCGGCAAGCGCGCCGATCGCTGCCGAAATCAAGGTCACGGCGATCGCGACCTGCGCGCTGTTCCAGACGAACTGAAGAAAGTTGGACTTGAAGAGGGCCGCCTCGAAGTTCGAGAACGTAGGCCGCATCGGATAGAGCGTGGGCGGCGAGGAATAGACCTCGCGCGACGTCTTCAAGGATGTAACGACGATCCAGTAGATCGGCGCCAGAGCCCATAAGAGAGCAAGCACCACACCGATCGCGGTGGCGATTGGACGGATGAGCCTTTCTGTCCGGCCTTGAACCATTTGCGGCCTAGCCCTCGTTCTTCAGCATGCGCCGCGTTAGCAGCACGATAAGCACCAGGAAGACGGGAATCACCGAAACGAGCACAGCCGACCCCAGGCCGAGCTGGCTTTGGATGATGCCGTACTCGTAGGCGAGCGTGGGAAGTATGTGCGTGCGCATGGCGGGCCCGCCGCCCGTCAGAATGAAGACCATGTGGAACGAGTTGAATGTCCAGATGCTGGACAGCATGACGGTGACGAAAATTACCTCGCGCATCTGCGGCAGCGTCACAGAGAAAAAGCGGCGGACAGGCCCGGCCCCGTCGATTGCGGCAGCTTCGTTGAGATCGGAAGGAATGGAGGTGAGCCCCGCCAGGAACATCATGGTGAAGAACGGAAGTCCGTGCCACACCATGGCAATTCCAATCGACCAGAGTCCCAGGTTTGCATCGGACAGCCAGTAGACCGGACGATTAGTGAAGCCGAGGGTCATGGCAAGGTAGCTGAGCACCCCGGCCTGCTCGTCGAAGATCCATTTCCAGGACAGGCCGGCAATCAGCCCGGGTACCGCCCAAGGCAAAAAAACGAGAGCCCGGATAAGGCCGCGCGCGGGCATGCGCTGCGACAAAAGGGCGGCACTGCCCAGCCCGACCACGAGCTTGACAGCCACGACACCCAGCGTGAGCACCAGGGAATTCCACATCGCACGCTGGAAATGGGCATCGGCAAGCAGGCTGGAGAAATTGGCAAGGCCAGTGAACTGGCCTTCCCTGCCAACCATCTGGTTCGAGAAAGCCGTCGAGACTCCGTCAGCCAGCGGATAAGCGATGAAGGCGGCAAATACCGCCGCGGCCGGTGCGAGAAACATGTAGGCCGCGAGCCAGTCAGGTGCTGGCCGCCTCATATGCCGTCGCTGCGGCGATGGCGGCGTCATAAAGCCGTCCGGCAGACGGTTCCGTGCGGGTGCCGCCCCCATCGCTCAGCAGCGCTTCGGCGGCAGTTGGCGCGGGCGACGGGCCGCACCAGTAACGGGCCACGCAGAAGACACAATCGGCCTGCCCTGGCACCCAAATGATCGTTGGCAGAACGTCTGGCAGACGTCCATGACAGCCATCCCTCCCCGGCCCTCCAGCCGCTCATGAGTTTATTATTTGAAACTCATAAGTTCATATGATAACGCAACTAAAGTGGCTGGCAGGGGAAATGTCAAGGGATGCAGGACGAGGAGATCGCGCGCCAGAATCGAAATCCCGCGATCGAGCGGATGATGGCCATTCTTTCCGAGCTCGAAAGGCGTCCCAATGGGCTCGGGCTCAAGCGGCTTGCCGAAAGCACCGGCGTGACGCGCTCGACCGTGTACAGAATCCTGAATTCGCTTGTGGCGCACGACATAGTGCGGCAGCTCGACAGTTCGGATTACGTGTTGGGAAGCCGTCTCTTGTCTCTCGCCGACGCCGTCACCGTCAGCTCTTTGAGCAGCAAGGTCGCCATAACCGCGCAGCCACTTCTGGATGGGCTCAGCTTCTCGCTTGGCGAGACGTGCAAGGCGTCAGTTTACGATCGAGGATTCGTAGTCGTTGTCGCGGTTGCTCCGGGTCGCAAGGCCCACGCTCTGCACGCCCAGGTCGGCGAGTATCTACCGATCCATGCGGGAGGGGCGAGCAAGGTGCTTCTCGCCAATCTTCCCGCTCCGGAAGTCGACAGGTTGCTTGAACGAACCCTGACCCGATTTACTGAACAAACGATCTGCAATCAGGACGAGCTTCGAAGGGAGCTCAAACAGGTTCGGGATCAGGGCTGGGCTCGCGACCACGGCGAGTTCAATATTTCCATAAACTCTTACGCCGCGCCGATCCGCAATCGTGCGGACGAGGTGGTTGCGGCCATCAGCGTGCCCTTCCTTGCCGGACGCGACGCAGCCTATGAATCGATCGTTCTCGATGCCGCGCTTGCGACAGCACAGAAGATCTCCGCTGCCATTGGCTAGGCTACATCAGACCTTCATATTGGCTACCGCCGGCCATCTTGGGGACTAAACCACCAGCTTTTTGTCCCACCACAATCTGAACCCGCCCTCGAAGGCGCGCGTATTGTCGCCGCGCCGGCAGTCCGGCGGCAACTCGTCGAGCTTCTCGACATTGCCGCCGCCGATGACGATATACTCGGGCAGCATGGCGGCGCGCAGGCGCTCCACCACATCGAAGACGCTCTTTCGCCATTTCTTGAGCCCGCGCTTTTCTAGCCCGCGTTCGCCTACATAGTCCTCGAAGGTCTTCTTGCGGTAAGGCAGGTGCGCAAGCTCCATTGGCTGCGCCACATTGTCGACGATCATCGCAGCGCCCAAGCCGGTACCGAGCCCGAGGAACAGCATGCGTCCGCCCTCGTAGCTGCCGATCGCCTGCATCAGCGCATCGTTGATGACCTTGGTCGGCTTACCGAAGCTCTTCGCAAAATCGAATCCGACCCAGCCTGGACCCAAATTCTTCGGGTCGGCCAGCGGCCGGTTGTGGTGCACCGGCCCCGGATAGCCCATCGAGATCACGTCGAAGCTCAGGCCCTCTGCCAGGGCTTTGACCGCGGCCACCATCTCGCTTCCGGTCATGTTCGGCCCGGATTCGGCCTTGCGTTCCTCACCGCCCGTGCTGGTGAGGATTTTCACATGAGAGCCTCCGATGTCGATGGCGAGCACAATCTTCTTGCCGCTTGCCTTCCGCGCCTTCGACATCATTCCTCTCCGACGGTCGATCCCGTCATTTCCGGTCTGCAGCCTCGCATCGAAAGCTATAGGCAGAGTTACCGCGCGAGGTCTGCCGTGCTGGCATTGGCTGCCTTGAACAGCGCCGCGGGCTCTGCTGCGAACACGGCATCATGCGCCCCGGCCGCGGCCCAGACGCGATCATATTGCAGCAGAGCGTCGTCGGCGAATGCAGCGATCGCAATCCGGTGACCGATCGGCGCGACCCCTCCGATGGCAAAGCCGGTTTCGTCGCGCACGTGGCGCGGATCTGCGCGTACCAGAGGCTCGCCGGTAAGCGCGGCGGCCTTGGCGAGATCGAGCTGGTTCGCACCCGATACCAGAAACAGGTAGAGCCTGCTGCTGCGCTCACCTTGGAATACCAGCGACTTGACGATCTGGCCAACCGTGCAGCCGCATTGCGCCGCAGCCTCCTCGGCCGTGCGCGTCGAGGCGCCCATGCGCCTGACCGCGATCTGAAGTCCGGCCGCGGTTGCTGCCTGTTCGACGCGCTCGATGCTACCGGCCATCACTTCAATCCTCTTCGAGAGGCAGTTCTATTCTCAGTCCGTCATAAGCCGGCTCGACGAAATCCGGCGTCTCAGCCATCACAGTCGCATAGTCGAGCGGAATGTGCATATGCGTGAGATAGGCTTTCTTCGGCGCAACGCGGTCTATCCATTCCAGCGCTTCGCCGATCGACAAATGGCTCGGATGCCGCCTGTACTGCAGGGCATCGATGACGAGCACGTCGAGGCCTGTCAGCCGTTGGGCCGTCTCCGGAGGGAAATCGCTGACATCCGGACAGTAGGCCAGCGAGCCGATCCTGAAGCCGAGCGAGATGATGTCGCCATGAACTTGCGGCAACGGCTCGAAGGTGAGGGCCCCCCCCTCTCCTTCTATGACCACCGGCCTGTCGTGCTCAAAAAGCCGTGCCTTCAGGATTGGCGGATACGAGCTGCCAAGCGGCGTGGTGAAGCAGTAGCTGAACGCGTCCATGAGGCGGGCCAGTGTCGGCTGGTCGCAATAGACGTCCATCAGCCGCTTCTGCTCGAGCACGTAACCACGCAGATCGTCGATGCCATGAATGTGGTCGGCATGCGGGTGGGTGTAAAGCGCCGCGTCAAGCCTGCTCACCCCAGCCGCCAGCATCTGCTCGCGGAAGTCGGGCCCGGTGTCTATCACGACCCGCGTGGTCGCGCCGTCCGGGCGGATGCGCTCGGCAAGCGCAGCGCAGCGCGTCCTGCGATTTCTCGGATTGGAGGGATCGCAATTCCCCCAGTCGCCGGTAATGCGCGGCGTTCCCGGCGATGAGCCGCAGCCGAGTATGGTGAGGCGGAAGATATCCCTCACAATCAGGAAACCACTTCAGCCGGTCTCGGCATCTTTTTGAAAAGACGAAAGAAATTTCCCGTCGCTATCCGCGCGACCTCGTCAGTGCTGACGCCCATCGTTTCGGCGAGCACGCGCGCTGTCTCGGCCACGTAGGCAGGTTCGTTCCGTTTGCCTCGATGCGGCACTGGCGCAAGATACGGCGCGTCGGTTTCGACCAGCAGGCGATCTTGCGGCACATCGGCTGCGATCGCGCGCAGCTCGTCCGAATTCTTGAAGGTGAGGATGCCGGAGAAGGAAATGTAGCCGCCGAGCGCAACGCCGACCTCGGCAAGCCTTCGGCCGGAGGAGAAGCAGTGCAGGATGAAAGGGAAAGCCCCCTTCCCGCTCTCCTCCTCCAGTATGGCCGCGATGTCGTCGTCCGCGCTGCGCGCATGGACGACCAGCGGCAAGCCGGTTTGGCGCGCAGCCTCTATGTGCCTGCGGAAGCCTTCCGCTTGTGCCGGTCGGGGCGACTTGTCGTAGTGATAATCGAGGCCTGCCTCGCCAATGGCCACGACCTTGGGATGCGCCGCAAGCCGGACCAGCTCGTCCGACGTGATGTCCGGCTCTTCCGCCGCATTGTGCGGATGAGTGCCTACCGAGCAGAATACTTCGTCATATGCCTCGGCTATGGCGAGAATATCGCCAAAGCGCTTCACGCGTGTGGAGATGGTCACCATGCGTCCGACGCCGGCGGCGACCGCGCGAGCGATCACCGCGGCCCGTTCTTCGGCGAAGTCCGGGAAATCGAGATGGCAGTGGCTGTCGACCAGCATTGCTCGGTCAGCCCTGTTCCGGCTGCTCGACATAGCGCGGAAAGATCGGCTCAGGCGCCGGCAGCCTTGTACCGGAGACGAGCGCGTCGGAGGCATGAAGATTGCCGAAGTTGCGCTTGTCCGCGGGTACCGCCAGGAGATCGAGCAATTTCCCTGCCGACTCCGGAATATAGGGCTGGCAGAGTATCGCCACGCGCCGGATCGTCTCCGCCGTCGTGTAGAGCACCGTCTCCATCCGCTCCGGATCGGTCTTGCGCAGCGCCCAGGGCTCCTGCCCGGCAAAATAGCGGTTGGCCTCGGCGACGACGCTGAAGATCGCCGCGAGCGCTGCATGGATCGCCTGTTCGGCCATTGCCTTGCGCGCCTGGCCAAGTACCGAGGCCGCAAGATCGAGGATCGCGCTATCGGCCTCCCTGAGCTCACTGCGCTTCGGCACCTGCCCACCGCAGTTCTTGGCGATCATCGACAGCGAGCGCTGTGCCAGATTGCCTAGATCGTTGGCAAGGTCGGCATTGGTGCGATTGACGATCGCCTCGTGGCTGTAGCTGCCGTCCTGTCCGAACGGCACCTCGCGCAGGAAGAAATAGCGCACCTGGTCGAGCCCGTAGTGATCGATGAGCGCAAACGGGTCGACCACGTTGCCGACGGACTTGGACATTTTCTCCCCGCGATTGAAGAGAAACCCATGCGCGAAAATGCGCTTCGGCAGTTCGATGCCGGCAGACATCAGGAAGGCCGGCCAATAGACCGCATGGAAACGAACTATGTCCTTGCCGATGATGTGCGTCGCCGGCCAATATGACCATTTTTCGCCCGTCGTGTCCGGATAGCCTGCGGCGGTGATATAGTTGGTGAGCGCGTCAACCCAGACATACATAACGTGCTTCTCGTTGCCGGGGACAGGCACGCCCCAACTAAATGTCGTGCGCGAGATCGACAGGTCCTTCAGCCCGGATTTGACGAAGCTGATGACCTCGTTGCGCCTTTCCGCTGGTCCGATGAATTCCGGATTCTCAGCGTAGAGCGCGAGCAACCTGTCCTGATAGGCCGAAAGCCGAAAGAAATAGGTCTCCTCCTCGTTCCAGGTCACGGGCGAACCGAGCGGTTCGCGGCGCACGCCGTCCTCTCCGACGGTCGTTTCCTTCTCGTCGAAATAGGCTTCCTGCCGCACCGAATACCAGCCGCTGTAGCGGTCGAGATAGATGTCGCCATTTGCTGCCATGCGCTCCCAGATCGCCTTGCAGGCCTTGTAGTGGCGCGGCTCCGTGGTGCGGATGAACTCGTCGTTCGATCCGCCGACGGCTTCGATCATCGAGCGGAATACGGCCGAGTTGCGGTCTGCGAGCGCTTTGGCCGTCACTCCTTCCAGGTCGGCCGTCTGCTGCATCTTGAGGCCGTGCTCATCGGTGCCCGACAGGAAGAACACATCCTTGCCGTCGAGCCGCTGGAAGCGGGCCAGCGCGTCGGTGGCGATCACCGTATAGGCATGGCCGATATGCGGCTTGCCGTTCGGGTAGAAAATCGGAGTCGTTATATAGAATTTTTCGCGTGCCATGAGTGTAGCCGTCCGCCGTGGAATGGAGAGAGTCGCGGGGAAATAGCGTGCGGCGACGACGAAAGCCATCGCGCGCTGAAAACAGCGTCACATTCGAAATGTGTCGTTTAGACGGGCTATCATGCTCAGCACGTGTTGTTTGCGATCCAGATTGTAAGTGTCCGTCTCCAATATCGCAATGCGGGAATTCTGCCAGGCCTCCGATATTCTGTTTGCCCGCTCATTATCCCCGCGCTCGGCCGCCGCGCTTGCTTCGCGCGCCAATATGTCGAGCGCGTGATCGTTGAAGATGCCGAATTGGATGGCCCGGTCACGGCCGGCAACGGCTTCCGCAAGCCGGTGCGTCTCAGTGGCGGGTAGGTTCGACACGGTCACGAGCTTATCGAGCGCTTCCGCGATCTCGACCCCGCCATATTCGGTGAGCATGACGGCGTTACGGACGCTGCCGCCCGCACGGCCAAGCAGCTGTTCGCGCTCTCCCGGGCCGGGCTCTTTGCCGATTGCCGCAAGCGCACGGATCAGATCCTCGTCGCCGAGCGGCTGCATGCGCAGGATCTGGCAACGCGAGCGGATCGTCGGCAACAGCCGTCCCAGCGAATGCGCGATGAGGATGAAAATCGTGCGTGCGGGTGGCTCTTCAAGATTCTTCAATAACGCGTTGGCTGCGTTGGTGTTCATGTCGTCAGCCGGATCGACGATGACGACGCGATAGCCCCCGTCATGAGCTGTCAGCGACAGAAAGCGGCCGACCCGCCGCACTTCGTCGACGGTGAGCGCAGTCTTGAAGGTCTTGGTTTTGTCGTTGAATGGCCGCGTCAGGTGGAGCACCGAAGGGTGCGCACCGCTCGCCACCTGCCGGTAAAGCGACGAACCGGGATCGCGCGGCACAAACATCTGCGGCGCATCTCCTTCGGACGGATGCGCGAGCAGATAGTGCGCGAGCTGAAATGCAAGGCTTGCCTTCCCGATGCCGCGCGGCCCTGCGAAGATCAATCCATGCGGCAACTTGCCCGCACGATGCGCGCCGGCAAGCTGCGCGGCCGCCGCATCGTGGCCGAAAACTTGAACCGTCTCGGACGGCTCAGGGATCTCGTCGAGCGAATCATGCTGCTCGGGGGCAATGCGTTCGTACATGGCGAGCATCAATCGCCGACAGCTTGTGCGACCGCAATGCCCTGCGCATCGAGCGCGGCGAAAACCGCTGTTTCGATTGCCGTCTCCACCTCTTGCGGCGACCCCGAAGCGTCGATGACGACGCACCGCTCGGGTTCGGCAGCCGCGATGGCAAGATAGGCTGCGCGCCGACGCTGATGGATTTCGAGGGTCTCCTTCTCGAAACGGTCTGCGATCCCCTCTCCTCGCCGCACCCCTGCCCGCTGCAGGCCGAGTTCCGGGTCGATGTCGAGGATCAGCGTCATGTCGGGCACCATGCCGTTCACGGTGACATCTTCCAGCGCACGCATGAATTCGGGATCGAGCTCCCCGGTGACGCCCTGGTACACCCGGGAGGAATCGAGAAACCGGTCGCAAAGCACGATCACGCCGCGTTCGACGGCCGGCCGGATCACTTGCTCGACGTGGTCGGAACGCGCCGCAGCGAACAGCACCGCCTCCATCTTCGGCCCGAAGGGCTCCGCTGCGCCGGAAAGGAGCACGTGGCGCACCGCCTCGGCGCCCGGCGAGCCGCCTGGTTCGCGTGTGACAACCACGTCGTGGCCTTCGGCGCGGAGCTTCCCGGCAAGCCGGGTGATCTGCGTCGACTTGCCAGCCCCTTCGCCGCCTTCGAAGGTGATGAAAAAGCCGGAATGCCGGTTATGGAGCGTGCCATGCATAATCGGTATTTAGGGCATGACCGCAAAAAATTGCAGGCTCTTCAGGCAAGATCGTGCTGCATAAACAAACAATTGGCTCGTTCAGCCTTTCAAGCTTGTCAACTTCGTTCGAATCCACCCGGTCAGAAGCTCAGAGATCGCGTCGAATGCCCGCTGATGAAGCGCGCCGATGCCGATGTTCTCGGCGGCCTCGAGCGGCGTTTCCAGCGTAAGCGCATTGCCTGTCCAGACCTTGAGCCTGCCGACCGCCATGCCCTCTACGACCGGCGCCAGCACCGGCCCTTCATACACGATCCGGGCGATCACCTTGTCTTTGTTGTCGCTCGGAATGAGGATCGCGATCGGGCCATTCGCCTTGAGTGTCACTTGGCCCTTCACTCCGCCATAGACGCTCGCTTCACCGACTGCCTCGCCAGCGGCAAACAGCACCTTTCTCTCGAAGGCCTTCATTCCCCAGTCGATCAGCTTGCGCGCCTCTTCCGCACGTTCGCGGTCGTTCGCAAGGCCAGCCATCGCGAGGAACACACGCCTCCCGTTCTGCGCTGCCGAGCCGACGATCGAGTAGCCAATGCCTTCTGTAAAGCCGAGTTGCATGCCGTCGGCGCCGACATCCATGGCAAGCAACGGATTGCGATTCCTCTGGGTGATCTTGTTCCAGGTGAAATCAGGCTGCGCATAATATTTGTAGAAGTCGGGATATTCCTTCCAGATGTGCAGGCCGAGCATGACGAGCTCACGCACGGTAGTGAACTGCCCCTCCTCAGGCAGGCCAGTGGGGTTCTTGAATACCGACTTCATCAAGCCGAGCTCGCGAGCGCGATCGTTCATGAGCTTCGCGAAATTCTCCTCAGAACCGGCCATGCCTTCCGCGACGATGATGCAGCCGTCATTGGCCGACTGCACGACTATGCCCTGGATCAGGTCCTGCAGACGTATGCTCGACTTCAGTGCCGCGAACATGGTCGCTGTGCGGGACGGCGCGCCGCCTGTGCGCCAGGCATGCTCGCTGACCGCGAATGTATCACCCATGGAGCGCTGGCCGGACTTGACTGCCTGGAAGACGAGTTCGGCCGTCATCAGCTTGGCGAGCGAGGCGGGGGGAATGAGTTTGTCGGGATCCTTCGAGTAGAGCACCGTGCCGGTCTCCGCGTCGATCATGAAGGCCTGCTGGGCCTTCGTGTCGAAACGTACGTCCTGCGCTGCTGCATGGCTCATGGTCAGCCCTGCCAAAAGCGTAAGCAAAGCTGCACGTATGATTGTTCGAAGCCCGATCATCAGGAGACCGCCCCAGGGAATTCGTCGCTACCAGGCTGGGCCGCGATCATGACAAGGCTAGCAGCAGTTCGATACCGGTGGAACTATTTGCCAAAACGCTTGTCAGGCCGGGTTACGGTGCATGGACGGACCTTAGTTGCGGACCGCGAGTGCGTCAGGTGCTCCGTTGTCCCAGGCGGCCTGCAGGATATCGTCGATGGAGTGCTTGCCGTCGCTGCGCACCGTGACGGAATACCAGGTGCCGGTCGAATCCTCGGAGCGTTCTATACCGATCCGCCCTGCCCCCTTCAGTGCTGTGGCGATTTGCTCGGCCTTGGCCTTGTCCGCGAATGTTCCGACCGCGACGTAGTTCTCCTCACCTGCGGCCTCGTCGGAATTCTGCCGTTTCAAGGAGGCGACGACGCTGTCGGGAGTCAGGGCGCTCGCACCCATCGCATCGAAGGGCGAGGCAGCCCGCTTCACGCGGCCGTCGGCATAGGACATCAGGCCCGCCACCTGCTGGTTCTGCTGAGGCCAGAGTCCATTCGCAGGCCGGTCGGGGAAGATCGGGCCGAAGGCCGGCAGCTCCGGAAAGCCCTGTGCGAACGCGACGGGAGTGGCTTCAGCCGGCGCAGCGGCTGCCGTATAGGCCACCGTTTCGGCGGCTGGCGCAGCATCGCTCATTACGCCCGGAAACGCTGCCGCGCTCGCAGTCCGAGGAGCGCTTGGCGTCGTCCCGTTCATCGCCACCATGACGCCGGTGGGCAGGCCGTCCGAAGGCTCGGGCCGAGTGCCCTTGCCCGGCCGGTAGGATGCGAGCAGGTAGGCATCGTCCTCGCCGTCGAGGGGCGCGCGGCCGACATATTCGACCTTCACCTTGGCGATACCGGTATTCGAATAGTCCAGCATCTCCGCCGCCCGCCGCGACAGGTCGATGACGCGGTCATGCGCATAAGGACCGCGGTCGTTGACTCGCACGATGACCGAGCTGCCGTTCAAAAGATTCGTCACACGGGCATAGCTCGGCAGCGGCATGGTCGGATGCGCCGCAGTGAGGTGCGTCTGGTCATAGATCTCGCCATTGGCGGTAAGCCGGCCGTGGAAGGCATCGCCATACCAGGAGGCAGCCCCGACCTTTTTATAGTGCCGGTCTTCTTTGGGATAGTACCACTTCCCCGCGACCTTGTAGGGCTGGCCGAGCTGGTCGCGGCCGCCGCCGCGCGGCAGGCGCGAACGCTTGGTCGTGACACGGGGGCTCGCCTTCACGCCATATTCGGATTCCGCGAAATATTCCTTCGAGCGTTTTGGGTTACGCATGCTGTTTTCATGTGTCGTACTGCAGGCAGTCAGAAACGCTGCCGAAGCGGCGAACACAATGAAAGCACTGGTCGTCTTGAGACGCGAACGCGTCGATACTGGCATTTCCAAATTGTCCCCCGACGCTCGGACCGTTCCCTCACGGCACCGGCGCCGCACTCTCCTGTTAATAAGTGCGCACCAAGCCCCTTCATGTGCGCAGAAATTATTTATCACACTATTAACCGACTACGGCGTCAACCCGGCGAGAATGTGGCGCGAAGTTGGCGGGGATGCTCGGCATTCAAAGCGAGGCACAGGAGGTGTAACCTCGTCTGACGACATGACGTTCGCTTCAGACGTGCAACAGTTTAGTAAATAGGAGCGGCGCCAGATCGCTTTCCCCCGGCTTGTCTATCTCACCAGTTTGAGCAACATGCTAAATTGCTCAAATACGGGAGGGTGAACATGAAAGCTTCGTCAATATGCTTCCCAGCAGCCGTGCTGCTGGTTCTCATTGGCATGGTCTGGGGTATCCAGATGGCAATTTCCCAAGATCACTCGGCCATGCCCGCGCACGCCCATCTGAACCTGCTCGGCTGGGTCTCGCTATTCTTGTTCGGGATCTTCTACCACCTTCATCCAGCGATTGACCGGACCGGCCTTGCCCGAGGCCAAGCGTATACTTGGATCGTGGGAACAGTGATCCTGACGATCGGCGTCGGTCTTGTCCATACAGGCCACGAAGTCGGCGACCCGATCGCAGCTGTCGGGTCGCTGATCGTGCTGATCGGCATGCTGATGTTCGGCTGGATCGTCTTGAAGGGCCGCATCAGCGAAAGAGCGGCGGACCGGAGTTTGACGCCCGCCGAATAGTTCCGACCTGCTACAATTGATCCGAGGCGGCGTAAAAGCCGCCTCGGCCGGCGTGGGTATGCTGCAGCGCTCTATCCGACTGAGCCAAAGCGCCCACAGCTACCTCGGATTTGACTTCCTGGTTCGGTTGGCCGACAACAAGGCCATGTCGACAGCGACGCCCACAGCACTTCTGACCTGCCGAGGCCGCCTTCTCATAGGCTGAGAGCCTGGTGTCGCTACCTGCGTGAGCAAGAGCGACGCCAGGATAGAGACCCCCACCCCACTATCGATTTACGGCGTGCCTCACGGCGCGGGCTGATGCGCGACTGCGCAGCCCCCCAGACGCTCGCTCAATCTTGGAGTCTCGTCATGACGTTCAGGTACAGCTTCACGTTTCCGATCAACGGCCCAAACAAAATACCGCGCTTCAAGCGTTGGGCAGCCGAACATGCACCCGATGTGGAAGTAAGCCTTCCCCCTCAGGTGCCGGTAAAGAGTGAGGCGATGACGATCCGCCTTAAATCCGCGGATGATCGCGGGAAGCTTTTGGCCAAGCTCGCGGAGACGCCGTTGGCGTAGCGCAGAGAGACGGTGGCTGGATCACCGGCCATCGTCTCACGTTTTTCAGGCGTACACCTCGAGCCCAGCGCCAGTTCGTTCAGTGCGTCAGCGAAGGCGTCAACCTGATTATCGAACTGCGCATTTGGGAACGAGCAGACCTCGTCGAGGAATGGCTCATTCCAGCGGTGCCGAAATCATTTCACTCACCATATCGAGCAGCACGTTGGCACCCGCGACCAATTGGATACCGGCGGTGTGTTCCCGCGGATTATGGCTAATGCCGCCAGCGCTCGGAACGAAGATCATGGCCGTGGGCGCGATGGCCGCCAGCATCTGAGCGTCGTGCCCGGCTCCGGAAGTCATGCGCCGCACGCTCATTCCACGCGCCTGTGCCACCCTTTCGATTAGGCGCACCATTCCTTCCTCGAAACGCACGGGCTGCGTGCGGGCTAGCTGGGTCTCGGCGATGGAGAAGCCGTCGCGGTCGCGCATATCTTGAAGAAATGCGGCGAGCCTTTTTTCGGCTTCGGCCAGAACGCTGAGATCCGGGCTGCGCATATCGACGGTAAAGGTCGCTTCTCCCGGGACCACATTGATGGCGTTTGGCGCAAGGCTGAGACTTCCGACCGTGGCGACGAGATGAGGTGAGCTGCCGACGGCCAACCGATTGAGGAATTCGATCACCCGAGCGGCCGCATGGCCGGCGTCGTGACGCATCGTCATCGGCGTCGTGCCGGCGTGATTGGCCTCGCCGCCGATGATGATCCTCTGCCAAGAGATGCCCTGCAGGCTGTCGACCGCGCCGATCTCGACGCCCTCGCGTTCCAGGATTGGCCCCTGCTCGATGTGAAGCTCGATATAGGCGCAAGGCTTCAACAACCCCAGTGGCTCGTTGCCCGCATAGCCTATGCGGCGCAATTCAGATCCGAGCGTGACGCCTTCGCTATCCCGCGACGCCAGCGCAGCCTCCAGCGGATAGCTGCCCGCAAACACCGCCGAGCCCATCATATCCGGCGCGAAGCGGACGCCTTCCTCGTTGGTGAAGGCGGCGACGACGATCGGGCGGTCCGGAACGGCTCCTCTCTCCTTCAATGTCTGGACGATCTCGAGGCCAGCAAGCACACCGTAGCAGCCGTCAAGCGTTCCGGCGTCGATCACGGTGTCGATATGCGATCCGATCATCAGCGGCGCACGTTCTTGCCCGTTGGACCAAATCGCGAAGAGGTTGCCGATGCAGTCAATTTGTACTTCGAGACCGGCATGCTGCGCCCAGGAGACAAACGCGTCGCGGCCGAGCCTGTCGGCGTCCGTGGCGGCGAGCCGCGTCAGTCGGCCCGCCTCATCGCGCCCGATCGCGCCGAGCGCGCCGATGCGCCCGAGCAAGCGCGCGCCGTTTATCGACACCACTGTCATTCCCGTTCCACCTGTACGCTAAAGCCGGACAAATTCGGCGAGGCGGTCCCCATGCCGCAGACGATCGCGCATGACGTCGGGCGTGCCGTCAAACTGGATGCGCCCCTTTTCCATGAAGATGATCCGGTCGGAAACCTCCAGCGCGAACTTCATCTCATGGGTGACGATCACCATGGTCCTGCCGGACCGCGCAAGATCCGCAATGATACGCAACACCTCTCCGACGGTCTCGGGATCGAGCGCCGAAGTCGGCTCGTCGAACAGAAGAATGGATGGCTCCATGGCCAGCGCGCGGGCGATGGCCACGCGCTGCTGCTGCCCGCCGGAAAGCTGATGCGGATATTTGTTCTCATGCGCAAGCATGCCGACCTGCCCCAGGATTGCGCGCGCGCTGGTCTCCACCTGCGCCTGGGGCGCGCGATTGTGGTAGATCGGACCAAGCGTCACGTTCTCGAGCACCGTCTTGTGCGGGAAGAGATTGAAGCTCTGGAAGACCATGCCTACTTCCAGCAGCTGTTGCTTGCTCTTGTGCGGCAGTATCGCGGAGCGCTCTCCCGAGCCGGCCAGGACCGGCACGCCCTTCAGACTCACCAAGCCCTTATCGAGGGTCTCGAGACCGTTGAGACAGCGGATCAGCGTCGTCTTTCCCGAACCGGAAGGACCGATGATGGAGACGACCTGCCCGGTCGGAATAGAAAGGTCGAGATCGCGGAACACTTCCATACCACCGAAGTGCTTGCCGCCCCGTTCGAGGTGAATTTCCGGCACATCGCTCTTACCCTCATGACGGCGCTCGTTCAGGCAGATCGCGTCCGGCCGTACGGTGTCCGACAGCGCCGCCTTGCGCTTGGAGAAATCGAGGTGGCTTTCCAGCTTCTTGAGCAGGGTGTCGAAGAGGGTGACGACCAGCACGTAGTAGAATGCCACGGCCAACATCGTCTCCATGACTTTGAAATTCTGCGTGTAGTAGCGCTGGCCCACCAGCAGGATCTCGGCGAGCGAGATCACCGACACAAGCGAAGTCAATTTGACGATGGAGATGTATTCGTTGCCGAGCGCCGGCAACGCCACGCGTAGTGCCTGCGGGATGACGATGAGCCGCTGCTGCCCGAGTTTGGAAAGACCAAGCACGTGGCCAGCCTCGTACTGGCCCTTGCCGATGGCCATCAGGGCACCGCGATGGATCTCGGCGATATAGGCGGTCTCGCTAAGCACCAGGGCGATGAGGCCCGCGATGAAGGGCTGCGACAGGAACGGGCCTGTGGCGGGGAATGCCTGCGGAAAATTGTAGACGAAGATCAGCAGTACCAACAGCGGCAGGCTGCGGAAGAACCAAATATAAGTCGCAGCCGTCCTGCGCAGCAGGCCATTCGGCGACTGCCTGGCAAGCGCGACGCCGAAGCCCATCACCACGCTGATCGCCCAGCTCACGATGCTGAGCTCAACGACGGTCAGGGTCGCCCGCCAAAAATCCCTGCTCCACAGAAGACCGATCGCGTACTGCCAATCGAAAACCATGCTACCTCCCGCTTGTCTTGTCGGGCCGGGCGCTGAACGTCCGGCTCCGAAAGCTCACTCTTTCCCGGAAAGCGCGTTCTGAAATTCCTCGGCAGTCGGCATCTGCAGATTGTACTTCTTGAGCAGAGCGCCATATTCGCCGGAAGCGATCAGCGCATCCATCTGCGCCTTGACGGCGTCCAGAAGCTGCTCATTGCCCTTTTTGATCCCAAGTCCGATCACCACCGGAAACAGGATCTTCTCCGAGGTGATCTTGAGCCGATTGCCGGACGCGGCGACCGCCGCCTGCGAGACACCTGCGTCATCGAACACCACATCTACGCCGCGCGAAAGCAGAGCCTGCGCCGCTTCCGCGGAAGTCGCGTATTCCTGCACGCCGATGGGATTGGAAGCGCAGTGGGCATCGGAGGTCTTCTGCAGCTCGGGAACCCATGCGGCACCCTTGAGATTGCCGACACGCTTGCCGCACAAGTCTTCCGGCTCTTTCGGCGCGAAGCTGTCGTCGCTGCGCACCATCAAAGAGCCACCGGTCTTGGCGTAGGGAATATAGTCAACCACTTGCGCACGGGCCGGCGTCACGTAGAGAGCCGAAGCGATGATGTCGAAGCGGTTGGCCTGCAAACCGGCTATGAGATTGGCGAACCGGGTATCAACGAAGCGTACTTCCAGCCCCAGCTTCGGCGCGACCAGCGCCATGACGTCGGCGTCGAGTCCTTTCGTCTCCCCGTTCTCGACATAGTCATAGGGCGGATAGACTTGATCGGAACCGGCGAGGAGCACTCCCGGCTCGATGGTCCGGACGTCCGCTGCCTGCGCTCCACCGACGACAAGTCCCGCCACAAGGGTGCAGGCGAGAAGGCGGCGGGTTCGCGCGGCATACTGGCCGATCGACGACATATTGGTTCCCCTTTGTGTGATGGGCCATCCTTGGATGGCCGTTGTTGATCTCGATGTCAGCGGATAACGGGCATTTCGCGCGGAGCGCGCTTGGTCAGCAGCCGTGGGCCATCGCGCGTGACGGCGATGTTCTCCTCGTGCACGATCATCTTTCCGGGCGCATATTCCATTCCCGGCTCGATGGTCAGCACCATGTTCTCGGTGACGACGGTGCCGTCGCCCGGACGATGCGAGGGCGGTTCGGTCAGTTGCAGGCCAAGCCCGTGGCCGAGCCTGCCGACATTGTTCCCGATCGCGCCTGCGTCCTCGATGATCTTGTTCATGGCCCGCCATACGTCATCCGTGGTCGCGCCTGGCACCGCCGCGGCGATACCCGCCTCGGTCGCCAGCCACAGCGCCTCATGCACTCGGGCTGCTTCGGCCGAAATGGTGCCTATGGCGTAATTGCGGTCGAAATCGCAGAAATAGCCGTCGAACGTCGAGCCCGTGTCGATGAACAGAATGTCGCCCTTCTCGAGCGCGCGGTCGTGTGGGCCGCAGACGATCTGCGGCACGCCGCCCGGTCCCGAGATTGCCGGCATGAAGGGGGTGGAGTCGGCACCGCGCCGGGCAATGTCGATGCGCAGCTTGCGCACGGCCTCTCGCTCGCTCTCGCCGATTGAAAGTTGCGCGGGCAGCGCCTCGTAGGCGTCGCAGGCAATGCTGCAGATGTAGTGAATATGCTCGATTTCGGCTTCGGTCTTAACCATGCGCATCTGCCAGATCGCAGGCGAGCCGTCGACGATTTCGGATCCAAGGCTTTCGCGCAACCGCAACAGGTCGACGACAGGCATACGCAGCGACATCTCGCGACCGAGTTCGGCGCCAATCCTGCCGAATCTGCGCGGCAAAGCCTCCAAGGTTGTCTTCAGCAGCGACACACCGTCGTCTTCGGGCACTGGTGCCGGCCAGGTGCGGATGTCCTTCATCCAGGTGAGCGCCATTTCCGGCGCGCCGATTTCCGGAATGACCGCTGTCGGCGCCCCGCTCAACGGCACCACAACAAACCAGGGCCGGGTCGGGCTTTCCCAGAATTGCGAATCGAAGCCGGTGAAGTAGCGCACGTTCGGCGGCGTGGTTACAAAGATCGCATCGAGCTGGTGGCGCTGCATGACCTGCTGTGCGCGTTCGACGCGAATTTCGAATTCGGACGGGGTGAAGCCGCGCTTCGGAACGACGTAGTTATTCATCAAGGTCCAGGTTCCCTATTCGGTTCGATGATTGGCGCAGCCTGCATCAGGCGGACGCGTTTTCCGCGCGGCCAGCCGCAACTTCCGCCGGCGCCCGTCCGACAATGTCGGTATAGGATGCGGGGTCCGTCGCGGTCTCTGTGTTGATCAAAAGGACCCGACTATCGGAGCTTAGACCCAGCGCCGCGCGCATATCGCCGTCGGATGCGGCCGCTGCGAGGCCGGCGAGCCCGGCCGCACCGCTTTCGCCAGCGACAATAGGTTCCTCCACCCGGTCGGCCAGGCGGCGCACGGCCTGCTTCGCCTGCTGTTCGGTGACAGTCATGAAGCCGCTGCTCAGCTTTTCCAGTATACGCCAGGCAATGAGCGACGGCTGATAGCATTCCAACATGGCCATGATCGTCGGCTCAGTCGGCGTAACGGAAACGAGTTCGCCCGCGCGGGCACTTTCAAACAAGCATGCCGCCAGGTCCGGCTCGACGATGACGACCTTGAGATTTTCCCTGCCCAATCTTTCGGCGAGATAGCCGGCAATGCTGCTTGCAAATCCGCCTACGCCGGCCTGTAGAAAGACATGGGTAGGATTCCCATGTCCCTGCTCCCCTGTCTGGCGGAGCGCCTCTTCGGCCAAGATCGTGTAACCCTGTCCCACGATGGCGGGGATTTCCTCGTATCCCGGCCACGACGTATCGGAAACCAGCAACCAGCCGCGTTCGGCGGCCACACGCTCAGCCTCTCTGACAGACTGGTCATAATTCCCGTCGACCCGCACGATTTCGCTGGCGCCTATAGCCTCGGCCCGTGTCTGGCTCACGCCAGCATGAATGAAGATGACCGATCGGCAGCCCAGCAACCGCGCACCGGCCGCCACTGATTTCCCATGATTGCCATCAGTCGCACAGCACACAGTGACCGAACGCGCGAAGTCGCGAGCGGTAGGCGAGAGCAGTTGCGGCACCTGCACTTTCTGATTGAGATGGCTTTCCAGGAGCTGCTTGAACAGAACCATGAGTGCATAGGCCCCTCCCAGGGACTTGAAGCTGCCCTGGCCGAGCCTCTGCCCTTCATCCTTGATGAGAACGCGGGCGAGCCCGAGTTCACTGGCGATTTCGGGCAGGCAAACAAGTCTCGTCTGCTCGGTCCTGCCCCAGAGGGACAGGAACGGCCGCACTTGATCGGGCGCATCTTTGCCGACGAACCTACGCTCGGTCGTCGAAAGCGCCTCTGCAAACCCAGGCAGGGAGTTGAGTATCAAGTTCATTGCTCACCTCGTGATCTCGCAAGAGAATATTTCGGCAAAGGCGATAATTGCGCTCTCATTCAGCGTTCGATATGCAATTTCTGTGCATTTCCGTGCTGAGATATGAGGAGAACGCTTGCATGGCGCCGAGTGGGACAGCGCAGGTCGATGAGTTCGACCGCAAGATTCTGCAACTGGTGCAACTCGACAACCTGATGCCGCATCGCGAAATTTCCGAGCGCGTGGGCCTGTCGGCGCCAGCCGTCGCGCGCCGCCTTCAAAGGTTGCGCGCAACTGGCATAATCAGGAAAGACATCTCGGTCGTGAACGAGGGAGCGCTTGGTCGTCCTTTGACCATTGTCGTTGAGGTAACGAGCGAGAACGAAAGGCTGGATCTGCTGGACGAGATGAAAAGACGTTTCATGAGCTGTCCGCAGGTGCAGCAGTGCTACTACGTGACCGGCGAAACCGATTTCATCCTCATCATGAACGCCAGTGACATGGACGAGTATACGTCCCTGACCCGTCAGCTGTTCTTCGAGGGGGGCAATGTGAAGAGCTTTCGAACGTGCGTTTCAATGGAGAAAGTCAAGACGTACGGCCCTATACCGCTTTAGATATCTGGTTCTATCGCAACCGCTCTTCAGAGTGCCGAGTTCGTGCCTGCTTCCGGAAATTGCCGCATGTCGGTAGGTAGTTGCGCCGAAATCCATGCGCGTCGCCCTCGGTTGATCTGCTCACCCGTTCACCCAGATTCCACAGCTAACGAAAGGACTGTCCGTCGATGAAGCACATTCATGGCCTGAGCGTACCAACCACGCTCAAAGACGTGTGCGATCCAAGCCGAATGGCGCTGCTTGTCTATGATATGCAGGTCGGCATTTGCAGCCAGATCAAGGACGCCGACAGAATCGTCGCGGCAACGCTCAAAGCGGTTGCTACTGCGCGAGCGGCGGGCATGCGCATCGTCTTCACGCGGCACCTGTCGCTCCCCAAAGCCTGGATGGGTGCTGCGCAGTTTCGAATGGCGATGGCGTGGCAGAAGAAGGAGGAGCCGGACGCGGTAACGCCCTGGTTTTTGCGCGGCTCGCCGGGCTTCGAGATCGTTCCCGAACTGACTCCTCAGCCCGATGACGCAGTCTTCGACAAGATTGCGATGTCAGCCTTCGAAGGCACGCCTCTGGCATCCGCCCTGCGCGATTGCGGGCTAAACTCCATTGCGATCGCAGGGATCGCCACGGAGGTCGGCATCGAACCAACCGTTCGTCACGCCGCCGACCTCGGTTTCATTCCGGTCATTCTGGCCGACGCCTGCGGTGCCGGCCATGAAGAAGCGGCTCAGCGCTCGCTGGAGTCGCTTCGCTTTGCGGGCGATGCCATCATCAGCGATGTGGAGACGTTCGGCAGCATTCTGAACAAGGCTCCGCAGAGATAGGCTGTCCGGTTGGGAGTTTCGGTCCGTGAAGGGTAGAGATACCCTCTTCCGACACTCGCGACCGCACTCCTGGCAACTCGCCGCGGTTCGGCTGACGGTGGCTCTCGGATCCAGCGTCGGTGCCGGTCTGGTCGCCGCAACAAGCATGAGTCACGGCTTCGCGCTCCCTTGCTGGTTCCGGAACGCCGCCTCTCCGGCGTCCGACACCGCGACCCACTTCTTGTCGGGCGCGGCACCTTCGACATAGCTGTCGTGCCAGTTCCACCATTTATAGGTCGGGGTCTGAGGATAGCCCTCGGGCGAGTCCTCCCAGACCTCCTGTCGGCCGAGCGGCGTGATGTCGAGGTAGTTCCAGGTGCCTCCCATTTGCTCGTCGCCGCGGTTGTTCAGGAAGTAGGTGCGAAACAGGCGATCGCCGTCGCGGTAGAAGACATTGGTGCCGTGCCACTCGTCCACCCCGAAATCGGCATCGAAGCTGTCCGTGACGGTGAACCACGGGATTTCCCAGCCCATCTGCGCCTTCAGCCGCGCGATGTCGGCCTGTGGCGCACGCGAGACGAAAACGAGGGTGGTGTCGCGGGCATTGAGGTGGGCGACATGCGCAACCTGGTCGGCAACCATCGAGCAGCCGCGGCAGGCGTGATCGGGCCAGCCGAACACACCGGGCTCGAAGAAGGCGCGGTAGACGATCAGCTGTCGGCGTCCCTCGAACAGATCGAGGAGACTCACCCTGCCCTCGGGTCCGTTGAACTCGTAGTCCTTCTCGACGGCCATCCACGGCATTCGCCTGCGCTCGGCCGCCAGGGCGTCACGGGCGCGAGTCTGGGCCTTCTCCTTCACGAGCAACTCCTGACGGGCCGCTTCCCAGTCTTGCGGCGATAGGACTGGTGGCGTTCGCATGCCCGCCTGCCTGCCTGTCCGGTCGTTCTTAGATAAATTGGTCATGGTCGTTGCACTCCGCATTGGATGAGCTCCTGGCCCATGGGCCGAAGCGTGACCATCACTGCCTTTTCGCTCGTGTGATCACGAGCCGAACTTAGTGTCGGGGTGTCGGCCGGCGAGAGTTACAAATGTGACGGGATTCGGAAGGAAGGGGCAGTAGGGCAATAAGGCAGTAGGGCAATAGGGGAACAGAAGCCGGAGAGCGGATCGCCAAAACAGGTGCTTGCGAACCAGCTGAACCAGGGTCGCAGTTTCCTATTGCCCTACTGCCCTATTGCCCTACTGCCTTATTGCCCTACCAACGCACTCAACGCCTGCCTGATGGAATCGCGCGAGAACGGCTTCTCGATAACCGGCCGGCCGGCTTGCTCGAGGAAGCGCGCGGCGGCGGCGCCCAGCGTGTCGCCGGTAACGAAGACAAACCGCTCGGCAACGCCTGGGATCGCCTTGCAGGCCCAGTCGAACAAAGCGGGCCCGTCGGTGTTGGGCATTCTGACATCGCAAAAGATCGCATCGAAATGGCTCCCCATAAGCGCCGCCTTGGCGCCGGCGCCATCCTCGACGGTCATGACGGCAAAACCTTCACCCTCGAGGAACTCCGCCATCGTTTCCCCGACGTCCCGCTCGTCATCGATCACAAGAGCGGTACGGCCGATGCCGGTGCCCGCGCGTGCCGCAACGCTTTCGACAGCAGCTGGTGAGGCGCCGACCTCGATGGGCAACTGCAACCGGAAGTGCGCGCCCTTCGAATTGTCAATCAGGTCCAGCCGACCATTGTGCGCCTGCACGACGCCGAGCGAAAATGCGAGCCCGATCCCGGTACCTGCCCCTTGCGCCTTGGTCGTGAAGAACGGATCGAAAATGCGATTCCGGATCTCGGCAGGGATGCCGGGACCGTTGTCGGCGATGACGATCTGAATGTCGCTGCCTTCGCGCGACGTTTCGATCTCGATCCAGCGCGGCGCGGGTATCTCCTGCAGGGCGTGCTGAGCGTTCACGATTAGGTTGTAGAACACCTGATGCATCTGGTCTGGGTCGAGGTCCAAAGGCGGCAGGCCATCGGCGAGCCTGCATCGCACCTCGATACCAGCGGTACGAAGGCCGTAGCCGGCGATGTCGAGCACCGCACGGATCAAATCATTGACGTCTGTGCTGTGGCGCTCAGGCTCACGCTGCCGCGCCATGGCCAGGAATGTCTGCACGATGCGGGCGCAGCGCTCGGCCGCGCGTCTGATCTTGCCTGCCCGCTGCGCGTGCACGGTTCCGGCCAGAAGCTCTTCCAGCATCTGTGTCTGCGCGACGACGACCGCCAGGGGATTGTTGAGCTCATGCGAGACGCCGGCAAGCAGCGACCCAAGTGCGTTGAGCCGCTCGCTCTGAGCCAATGCCTCGCGCGAGCGCGCCAGCTCGGCTTCGGCCGCCTTGGTTGCCGTCAGATCGATCATGCTGCCGACGATCACCGGCCGGTCATCCATCTCGATGTGCCGCCAGCTCAGCGAGACCGGAAACACGGAACCGTCCAGGCGCCGCAGCTGTGCCTCCACGCCGTCAGCGCGCTGCTGCTGGAGCGATAGGGCTTTGATGCGCTGGTAGTCTTCTCGAGTGGCGAACCAGCGGTGCTGCCGGAACCGGTCGTCGTCATGCGGACCGACGCCCATGATCTCGCGGAAGGCCGGATTGGCGACAATCAGCTGCCTGGTTCGAGAATCTATGAACACGACGGGAATCGGATGATGGTGGGTGACCTCCCGGAAGCGCCGCTCGCTTTCCTGCAGGCGCTCGGCCGCCCGCTTCTGCTCGGTGATGTCGATATCGAAGCCGCCGATGCGCGCTTGCTGCTGATCGGCCCACAGAACGGGAAAGCGGACGACGAGGCTCCAGGCGTAGTCGACTGCATCGCTCAGAAACTCCTCGACCGCGATCGGCTGTCCGGATTCGAGGACGCGGCGATCGTTTTCCGCGATCATCGCCGCCGCCTCGGGACCGAAAACGTCGGCTGCGGTCAATCCGATCGCGCTTTCGGCCGGGCGGCCGAAGACCTTTCCCATTTCCGGATTGGCCATGAGATAGCGCCCGTCCGTATCCTTCAGATACATGCCGATCGGCGCGTGCTTCATGAAGGCCGCGAACCGGGCTTCGCTGGCACGCAGGGCTGCGTCGGCGGCGAGGCGCTGCGACAGGTCGCGCAGGCTCGCCGTCAAGAAGCGCCGCTCGCCGCTCCAGGCTTCCGTAATCGTAAGTTCGACCGGAAACTCGGTGCCGTCCGCCCGCACCGCGGTCTGCTCCATGCGCCGCCCCAGCAATGCCGGAGCGCCGCCGGAGAGATAACCTGCAAGCCCGTCAGCATGAGCCTTGCGCAGATGCGGCGGGACGATGAGCTCCGCAACCTGCCTGCCGAGCGCTTCAGCGCGCGAATAGCCGAAGGCCACCTCGGCCGCCGCGTTGAATTCCACAACCAGACCAGCTTCGTCGGTCACAATCACGCAGTCGAGTGATGAGCGGACCACCGCGGCCAGGACCGCCTCGTGGGATGCGCTTCCGGCGTGGTCTTCTCGCAAGGCGGGGCTCTCCGTGGCGACCGGCCAGGACGCAGGCCGTCGGACACGCAAAGATGGAGACTACAGCCAATTCCGGCAAGATGCTGCGTGCACCGGCGCTAAAGCCTTTTGAGGCCACGTGGGAATCACTTGGCGTTACACAAATACGGCAAAAACAACCAGATAGAGCGGCAGTCCGGATTTATCCGGGTGTCAGCCGCTCTGGTGCCAGCCGCCGATCCGGTTCTTCGCCGTCCCAACAGGAGGCACATAACCCGCACGGATTCACCTCGATCTGCGCCTAAGCGACGAAAGCTTCACGAAAATGAATTCAGAGGCCTGAGAGTGCAGGTGGAAATCAATCGATCGTGCTTTCCAGTATCACCTTGCCCGCAGCTGAGCTAAAATTCGGTGCCGCCCCTCGAGGGGAGGAATCGAGTTGCATCAGGCGCATTTTGCCGGACCTGGTGCCGGTGCAGAGGGATCGGTTCGATGCACCAACGGGCAAGAATTCGTGGAGCCGCGCAGGCCGCTCTTCTATTCCTGTTGGCGTACCTCATAGTCGCCTATTTCATCGTTCCGGATGTCTGGATCTTTCGCGACGCCGGCCACCTATCCCGGTTTGGCAGCATGGTCACGACCACTGTCGATGATATACCCGGCGATCCGATCAATGTCGGCTTGGTCGGTGGCAAGGAACAGGTAATGCGGGCTTTTGCGGCTGCGCATTGGGATCCGGCCGATGCTATCACCCTGCGCTCCTCGATCGAGATCGGCCTCAGCGTGGTTCTTGATCGGCCCGATCTCGAAGCGCCGGTCAGCCCGCTGATTTATGATGGCAGGAAGCAGGACCTGGCGTTCGAGCTGCCGGTCGGGCACAGCGCCGACCGACGCAATCATGTTCGCTTCTGGCTGACCGATAGGACCGGCGATGACGGTCGCCCGCTCTGGCTCGGTTCGGCCACATTCGATCGGGGCGTTGGCTTTAGCCACGATACGGGCCAGATCACTCATCACATCGGGCCTGATATCGATGCCGAACGCGATCTGGTCATACGCGATCTGACGGCAGCCGGTCAGATCGCGTCATCGTATGAAATCGAGGGCGTCGGACCGACCAAAACTGGCCGCAACGGCGGCGGCGATCCCTATTTCACCGACGGAAAGACAATGATAGGTGTCCTTCGGCCGTAGACGGGCAATTCGACAGGCAGCCCCGTTAGTCCGCCTTCAAAACCCTTCGCCTCGGCTTTGCGGAAGTCTTAGGGTCGGCGGCAGTCTTTTTGGTTTCGGTGGCCTTGGTAGCGGCCGACCTGGTTTTCTTCGGCTTTGGCGGCGCGACGGACGCCGCATCCTCCTGTTCAATCTCTCTGGTAGCCTGGTCCCAGTGCCGTGCATCGGAGCCGTGAGGTTTGCCCTCGCGTTCCCAGATTGCATGTGCCCGCTGCCGAATACGTTCTTCCTTGTGGGCGGCCATATTCCCTTCCTCTGACGGATTATCCAATTAGCTTGCGCTAAAACGTCGTCGCATGCAACGAGATCTAGCCAGCCGGTTCGAAGTACGCTTGCAGTGGCGCATGCGACGTCTTGTGCTGGTACCCCACGCCGAAGCCGTTCATGCACATCGCCAGCACGGCACATCTCCTCACATTTGCCGCGCCTTAGCTCCCGGCTCAGGCTGGGCACACGGCCAGCGAGCGTTACATTCTGCGATCAACACGAAAGGAACCGTGCTATGCCGCAGGTCGACGCCAAGCTATCAGGCCAGTTCACGATTGGTGGAGATATCCGCATCAACCGCCTCGGTTTCGGTGCAATGCGCATCACCGGCCCCGGCATATGGGGCGAACCCGAGGACCGCGCGGAAGCGATCCGCGTTCTCAAGCGTCTGCCCGAGATCGGCGTGAATTTCATCGATACGGCCGACAGCTACGGTCCTTTTGTCAGCGAGGATCTTATCGCTGAGGCATTACATCCCTATGACGGGCTGCTGATCGCCACAAAAGGTGGCCTCGTGCGGCCCGGCATCACGGAAGGTGGGTGGCCAACCGTCGGGGATCCCAACTATCTCGGTCAGTGCGTCCGGATGAGCCTGCGCCGCCTCAAGGTAAATCGCATCGACCTATGGCAACTCCATCGCATCGATCGGAAGGTGCCGCAAGACGAGCAGTTCGATGCAATCCGCTCTTTCATCGACCAGGGTTTGATCCGTCACGCTGGTCTGAGCCAGGTGACGGTAGATGAGATCGAAGCCGCTCGGAAGGTGTTTCCAGTTGCCACCGTGCAGAACCGCTACAATCTCGCCGATCGCGCCGACGAGGACGTGCTCGACTACTGCGAGGCGAACGGGATCGGCTACATTCCCTGGTTCCCGCTCGCGGCAGGCGACCTCGCCAAGCCGGGCGGCGTCGTGGACGAGCTCGCAAAAGCGAAGGGCGCAGCGCCCGGCCAGATTGCGCTGGCATGGATGCTGATGCGCAGCCCGGTGATGTTGCCCATTCCCGGCACCAGCCGCGTCGCCCATCTCGAAGAGAATGTCGCCGGCGCCTCCTTAACGCTGACCGCCGATGAATTCGCCAAACTCGACATAGCCTCGCCTCGCCCGTTCCGCACTTGAGGGCTGGTCCGCCGTCGGACTCGCCCACCGAAGTACCCCTCCGTCTCGGCGGTGCGCGCCGAGCCACCTACTCCCACGGGAGGAGAAGGGAGAGCCTGGCATTCAGCTCGCGGCAAATCTCGATCGTCGGAGATTTGCTGATACATTTCTGCCTTATGTGAGAAGGTGGCCGCGAAGCGGTCGGATGGTGCGGTACTCCAAGGCCAGCCGCATCGACTGATCTCCGCCCCCCTTAGTTGGCCTCCGGCTTTTTGACGATGTCGTATAGCGCGCCGACCAGCTCGCTGAGCTTATCGGTGCCTTCAGGAGGCTGACTGTTGGTCTGGACCGTGATCATCACGTCCTCGTCCTCGAGCCAGACGTAGAGGGTGCGATAGCCGAGGGTTTCACCCTGGTAGAACCACCGTGGGCCCAGGGGCCCGAGCATCCCTTTGGCCAGACCGAGGGAGAAACCGGTGGGATCGTTGGCAGAGACGTCGGCAATCGGCTCGCCTGTCTTCGTCGAAACGAGCTGCATCCACTCGTGCTGCTGCTTCGGGGGGACCACCTTCCCGCGGAAAACTGCGCGCATCCAGCGGTCGACGTCACGTGCGCTCGAAATCGCGCCACCGGCAGCTTGTGCCCAGGACAGGCTGGCCTCGCGCATGTCCCGCCCGACGATCGGCAGACTCCACGGCTGCTTGCAGCCAGGCTGGTAGTCGGCACACGCCTGGTTCGCAAAGTAACCATGCGACAGACGCTTGATGACAGGTTCCGGAAACGTCCCGGCTTCGTAGAATGTCGAGTTGAGGCCATTCGGCTCGATGACGAGCTCATGAACGAGATCGCGGTACGACTTGCCGCCAACTTTCTCGGCGATCATGCCGGCGAGGATGTAGTCGGTATTGGAGTAGAAATAGCCCTTCTCGACCGGCGGCAGCTTGTTGGTCGCGCTCGGACAGGCGGCGTCGACAAGCTCCTTGAATGTGAGGTCCCGTCTGGGCTCGTCTGCCCAGATGCGAGACATCCACTCGGTCTCCGAGTAGGTTGGAATAGGCGCCGTCATATCGAGGAGGTGGCGGATCGTGACATCCTTCCAAGCCGGATAGTCGGGCAACCATTTCCCGAGCGGGTCATCGATCGACAGCTTTCCCGCGACTTCGAGCTTGAGGATCACCGCGGCGGTGAACGACTTCGACGTGCTCCCCATTTGGTAGAGAGTATCCTGGTCGACCGGGCCGGCAACGGAGCCGCGGCCCACTTTCCCCGCGAAGCTTTCGATTGCCGGGCCGGCGTCGCCGAAGCTGATATAGGCAGCGACGCCAGTGACCTTTTCGATGGGCCCGCGCCCCGCTAGCCACTCGTTAAGCGTTGCCTGTACCTTTTCGACCTGGGTTGGCTCGGCGCCCAGCGAGACGGTGGCGACCAAAGTCAAGCCGGCGGCCAGCAGAGCGGAAAAAATCCCCTTCTTCATTTCGCGCGCCCCCATCGTTTTGAGCGGTGCTTCGGAACGAAATCCGCAGTGGGACTGCCGGTATGGTGATTCCGAGTTGGCCTACTTCAAGATCGGACTTTAAGCGAATTTCGAATTCAGACGGCGCAGGGGAACTATCATCGCAGGATTTTAGGGACTGCGCGAGGGTCTCTCAGGCAAAGTTGTCGCAGCAAGTCGGGCTTGCTCTGGCGGCTCGGACTCGCGGCACCCTCGCCGACCCGTTCCCACCCCTCGCTTCCGTTCTTGCGCGGACCTCCGCGCACGCTTTGAGGACGGCTAAAGCCAGCGCCTCATCAAATGCGTCAGCAGGGTCATCCAGCTCCGCGGGCAGCTCGGGGCACCGAGACAGCGAGCAGAACCACACGCCGCCCTCAAATGCGAGGCGACGCAGTTTCCAGTCCGGCTGTTCAAGTTCGACTAGGGCGAGAGCTGCTTCGGTCCAGGCTTTGGAGTCCATGAACCGGAGGATTCGCTCAATCCTGTCAGTGTTGCTCAATGCCCGAGCTTGCGTGCAATTGCCGCAAATCCGTTCAGCGATAGACGGAAAGGATGAAGAGAGGAGGCTTCCTCGTGGGTACCCATTTGAACGTTGAGCCATTGTCGCATCTCACGCAATCGGCGGTCTCATTCGACCCCCGATAAGATGGGCCTCAACGTCATAAAGATGCGAGATGGATCGCCACGGAACGTTATATTGAAACCGTAATGGAACACGGTGCGCGGAATATGTGCGCCATAGGAATTCCAAGGGAACACGCGCCGCACAACGGGTCCCGACTTCGCGAGTGCGAAGGAAACGATTGCCGCCCCGGGCACAATTCCAGCGAACAATGCGCCGAAACGGCACCGATTTTGCCCTGCATCTATATGAGATTTTTATAACAACGCTTTCGGACTCTTCTCGAAAACATACGCGTTCAGGCGGTAGCTATACCGCAGTCCAGAGGTGCCGCAGGCAATCCGTCGCCTTTTGACGCGTATCAAGGGCCCACGGCAAACATGGCCCCATCCTGCTCAACTTCTTTTCTCGCGAGGAGCATCCAATGTTGGACTTTGTCCTTCTGGCCATCGGGCTCGGCTTCTTCCTGCTGTCCGTCGCCTACAGCTACGCTTGCGACCGGCTCTAGAGGAGGCGGCCATGATCTTCGACTATTCGCTCGCAGGCCTCATCACGCTGGGGCTGCTGGTCTATCTCACTTACGCTCTGCTGCGGCCCGAGCGGTTCTGAAAGGCGTACGTCAATGACGCTTATCGGCTGGATTCAGATCGTTCTTTTCTGCGCAATCGTGGTCGTGCTCGTGAAGCCGCTAGGCTGGTACATGACGCGCGTTTTCAATGGAGAGCGCACCTTCCTTTCGCCCGTGCTTCGGCCGGTCGAGAGGCTGCTCTATTGGGCCGGCGGCGTTGATGCAGGGCGCGAGCAGCACTGGCTGACCTACACGGTCGCCATGCTGTTCTTCCACGTCGGCGGATTCCTCATTCTCTACTTCCTGATACGCCTGCAAGGCGTGCTGCCGTTCAACCCGGCGGGCATGACCGCCGTTGCGCCAGACCTCTCCTTCAACACCGCGGTCAGCTTCATCACCAACACCAACTGGCAGAACTACGGCGGCGAAAGCACGATGTCTTACCTCGTGCAGATGCTCGGCCTCACGCACCAGAACTTTCTGTCGGCGGCCACCGGCATCGCGCTCGCCGTCGCGCTGATCCGCGGGTTCGCGCGGGCATCGATGAAGACTGTCGGCAATTTTTGGGTCGATGTCACGCGCTGCACGCTTTATGTGCTGCTGCCGATCTGTGTCGTCTACGCACTTTTCCTCGTGTGGCAGGGCATGCCGCAGACACTCGGCGCGTATGTCGATGCGACCACGCTCGAGGGTGGGAAGCAGACGATTGCGGTTGGCCCGGTGGCCTCGCAAGTCGCCATCAAGATGCTCGGCACCAATGGCGGCGGCTTCTTCAACGCCAATGCCGCCCACCCGTTCGAGAACCCGACTGAACTGTCGAACTTCGTCCAGATGATCTCGATCTTCGCGATCGGTGCAGCGCTGACAAACGTCTTCGGCCGCATGGTCGGCAACCAGCGCCAGGGCTGGGCGATCCTCGGCGTGATGGGTGCGCTGTTCATCGCAGGCGTCACTGTCGCCTATTGGGCAGAGGCGCATGGCAATGACGCGTTCACGGCAATGGGCCTTACCGGCGGCAACATGGAGGGCAAGGAAGTCCGCTTCGGCATCGTCGGCTCCTCGCTATTTGCTGTTATCACGACTGCTGCTTCCTGCGGCGCCGTCAACGCCATGCATGACTCCTTCACCGCGCTTGGCGGCATGATCCCGCTGATCAACATGCAGCTCGGCGAGATCATCATCGGGGGTGTCGGCGCCGGCCTGTACGGCATGCTGCTGTTCGTGATCATCGCGATCTTCGTTGCCGGTCTGATGGTGGGCCGCACGCCCGAATATGTGGGCAAGAAGATCGAGGCGAAGGAAGTGAAGATGGCCATGCTCGCCATCCTTGTCCTGCCGTTGATGTATCTCGGCTGGACGGCAGTGGCGGCCGTCTATCCGACCGCGGTTGCCTCGATTGCCAACCCCGGGCCGCACGGCTTCTCCGAGATCCTCTACGCTTATACCTCGCAGACCGGCAACAATGGCTCGGCCTTCGCAGGCCTCACCGGCAACATCCCCTTCTACAACATCACAGGCGCAATCTCGATGCTGATCGGCCGCTTCTGGATGATCATTCCGGCCATGGCGATCGCGGGGGCGCTCGCCGAGAAGAAGACGGTCCCGCCGTCCGTCGGCACCTTTCCGACCACAGGCGGGCTGTTCATCGGGCTGGTCGTCGGCGTGATCCTGATCATCGGCGGCCTCACCTTCTTCCCAGCGCTCGCGCTCGGACCCATCGTTGAGCATCTCGCGATGACAACCGGCACCCTCTTCCCGTTGAATTGATTGGAGTTATCTCCATGGAAACCTCGCAAATCCGCAAGCGCGTGCCGGCTTCGGCGCTGCTCGACATGAAGATTGTCGGGCCGGCCATCCGCTCGTCCTTCGTCAAGCTCAATCCTCGCCACATGGCCAAAAACCCGGTCATGTTCGTCGTGGAGACCGTTGCTGCGCTGACCACGCTCATATTCATCCGTGATCTCGTAACCGGTGGAGAGCATCTGGGCTTCACGTTCCAGATCATCTTCTGGCTCTGGTTCACGGTTATCTTCGCCAACTTCGCGGAGGCCATCGCAGAAGGGCGTGGCAAGGCACAGGCCGATTCCTTGCGGCGTCAGCGTACCGAAACCCAGGCAAAGCTGCTGACCGCCGCGGATTCGAGGAACTACAAGCTCGTGCCGAGCACCAGCCTCAAGGTCAATGACCTAGTGCTGGTAGAGGCCGGCGACACGATCCCTTCCGACGGTGAGGTGATCGAGGGCGTCGCGTCGGTCAACGAGGCCGCGATCACGGGTGAATCGGCTCCGGTGATCCGCGAATCCGGCGGCGACCGCTCTGCGGTGACCGGCGGCACGCAGGTGCTGTCCGACTGGATCCGCATGCGCATCACTGCGGCACCTGGCTCGACCTTCCTCGATCGCATGATCAAGCTGGTCGAGGGCGCAGAGCGGCAGAAGACACCGAACGAGATTGCGCTCAACATCCTGCTTGCAGGACTCACGATCATCTTCGTGTTTGCAACAGTCACCATCCCGAGCTTCGCGGCTTATGCCGGCGGCGCCATCTCGGTGGTCGTTCTTGTGGCGCTGTTCGTCACCCTGATCCCGACGACGATTGGCGCGCTTCTGTCGGCGATCGGCATTGCGGGCATGGATCGTCTCGTACGCTTCAACGTGCTGGCGATGTCGGGTCGTGCGGTCGAGGCCGCAGGCGATGTCGATACTTTGCTGCTCGACAAGACGGGCACCATCACGCTCGGCAATCGACAGGCAACCGCGTTTCGGCCGATCCGGGGCGTCTCCGACCGGGAGCTTGCGGACGCCTCGCAGATCGCCTCGCTTGCCGACGAGACGCCCGAAGGCCGCTCCATCGTCGTGCTCGCCAAGGAAAAATATGGCATTCGCGGACGCGACGTCGGCGAGAGCCATGCCAAGTTCATCCCATTCACGGCGCAGAGCCGCATGAGCGGTGTTGAGATCGGCGACACCTGGGTGCGCAAGGGTGCGGTCGAAGCCATCCTGAAATTCCTTGCCGCGCCCCAAAATGTCGCGGTGGCTGTTGGCGCTCCCCGGCCTGTATTTGCAGCGCCTAGCCAGGAGGCGATCCGTGACATCAACATGATCGCCGATGAGATCTCCAAGTCAGGCGGCACTCCACTCGCCGTCGCCCGTGATGGCAAGCTGCTCGGCATCATTCACCTCAAGGACATCGTCAAGGGCGGCATTCGCGAGCGTTTCGACGAGCTGCGGCGAATGGGCATCCGCACCGTCATGATCACCGGCGACAATCCGATGACCGCGGCTGCAATCGCGGCTGAGGCCGGTGTCGACGACTTCCTTGCCCAGGCGACGCCTGAGGACAAGCTCCGGCTCATTCGCGACGAACAGGCCAAAGGCAAGCTGGTCGCCATGTGCGGCGACGGCACCAATGATGCGCCCGCCCTCGCGCAGGCCGACGTCGGCGTCGCGATGAACACCGGCACGCAGGCCGCGCGCGAGGCCGGCAACATGGTCGACCTCGACTCCAACCCGACCAAGCTCATCGAGGTCGTCGAGATTGGCAAACAGCTTTTGATGACGCGCGGAGCGCTCACCACTTTCTCGATCGCCAATGATGTCGCAAAGTATTTCGCGATCATCCCGGCGATGTTTGCCACGCTCTATGTGCCGGCCGGTGCGCAGGCGGGGCCGCTCCAGGCGCTCAACATCATGCGCCTTGCAAGTCCCGAGAGCGCGATCCTTTCTGCGATTATCTTCAATGCACTGATCATCATCGCACTCATTCCGCTGGCCCTGAAGGGCGTTGCCTTCCGAGCGATCGGTGCAGGCCCGCTGCTGCGGCGCAACCTGCTCGTCTATGGCATCGGCGGCGTGGTCATTCCCTTTATCGGCATCAAGGCGATCGACCTCTTGGTCAATGCGCTGCACCTCGTCTGAGGAGACAGATCATGTTGAAAGAAATCCGCCCGGCCATCGTGTTTCTCATCGCACTGACGGTGATCACCGGCCTGATTTATCCACTCGCGATGACCGGCATTGCCGGAGCAATTTTCCCGTCCCAGGCGCAAGGCAGCCTCATCGAACGCGACGGGAAGGTCATCGGCTCCGAGCTGATCGGCCAGTCGTTCACGAGCGACAAATACTTCCATGGCCGTCCCTCGGCCACGGTTGGGCCCGATCCGCAGGATCCGAGCAAGACGACCTCCGTAGCTTACAATGCCGCGAATTCCGGCGGATCGAATCTCGGCCCGACCAATCGGACTCTGATCGCGCGACTTCAGGCTGATGTGGACAAGCTGAAGCAGGAGAATCCCTCTGCCCCGGTCCCTATCGATCTTGTGACTACGTCAGGCAGCGGGCTCGATCCGAACATCACGCCTGAGGGCGCCTTTTTCCAGGTTCCGCGTGTTGCCAAGGCGCGCAACCTATCGGAGGATCAGCTGCACCAACTCGTCAACGACCACGTCGAGGACAGGTTGTTGGGCATCCTTGGCGAACCCCGCGTGAACGTGCTCGAACTCAACCTTGCGCTGGATCAGATGAGTATTGGTCAATAGCAAGCGAGCCCGCGTGGGTGCTGGATGCCGGACGCGGTGCATTTCTGCCGACGTCTGGATAGAATTGAATCGGAATGCCTGAAGAGCGACGCGATTCTGATAAGCGGCCCTCGCCCGAGGCCTTGCTGGAGGCGGCCCAAAGAGAAGAGGGCCGCAGCGGCAAGCTTCGTATTTTTGTGGGGGCGGCCCCAGGCGTCGGCAAGACCTACGAAATGCTGCAGACTGCTCGCGCCCGCAAGCGGGACGGGTACGACATCGTGGTCGGCGTCGTGGAGACCCATGGGCGGAAGGAGACCGAGGCTCTCCTGGAAGATCTTGAGGTCATCCCCCGCAAGCGCATGGAGTACAAGGGACAGTGGCTCGGAGAGATGGATCTCGATGCCATAATTGCCCGACGGCCGCAGATCGTGCTCGTCGACGAGCTCGCTCACACCAACGCCCCCGGCAGCCGCCACCCCAAACGCTATCTCGACGTGCTGGAAATCCTCGACAATGGCATCGATGTCCTAAGCACGGTCAATATCCAGCACATCGAAAGCCTGAACGATGTCGTTGCTCAAATCACGCGGATTCGCGTGCGCGAGACGGTCCCAGACTCGATTTTTGATCGCGCCGATTCCGTCGAGCTGATCGACCTGACGCCCGAAGATCTCATCGCACGCCTCAAGGAAGGGAAGGTCTATGTTCCTACGCAGGCTGCACGTGCGTTGGAGCATTTCTTCTCCCCGGCCAATCTGACGGCACTTCGCGAGCTGGCGCTGCGCCGCACTGCCGAGCGAGTGGACGAGCAGCTGCTCACCCAGATGCGCGCCCGCGCCATTGCCGGCCCATGGCCCGCAGGTGAGCGTGCTTTGGTATGCATCAGCGAGGATCCGCGCGCTGCCGGTCTCGTTCGATATACGAAACGCCTCGCGGACCGTTTGCACGCTCCATGGACAGCGATTTACGTCGAAACGCGACGTAGCCAGCAGTTGAACGAGGAAGAGCGTGATCGTGTCGCGGATACGCTTCGGCAGGCGCAGAACCTTGGGGGTGAGGCTGTCACAATCCCGGGCGCCGGGCGGCGTGTGGCCGACGATGTGATTGCCTATGCGCAGGCGAACAACGTCACCCATATCGTCATCGGCAAATCCGCCCGCTCACGCTGGTTCGAAATTCTGCACGGTTCGGTCGTGCATGAATTGGTACGCAGTGCCGGCAACATCAGCGTTCATGTCATTGCCGGCGAAGAGCTTGCCACGGAGCCGATCCCGCGAAAGACGGTGAAGACAGCCGCCTCGCCCGACCGTGTGAATCCCACCGATCTGATCGCAGCCCTGGTTGCGGTCGCCGCTGCTTTGGGCATCGGTCTTTTGATCTTTCCTTGGTTCGGGATCGAGAACACCGATCTTTTGTTTCTTACCGCGGTCGTAGGTGTCGCCTTGCGCTACGGCCTTTGGCCATCGCTGGTGGCGAGCGTTGCGGCCATGCTTTGCTACAACTTCTTCTTCCTGCCGCCGGCCCATACCTTCACGATCGCCGACCCCAGGAATGTGGCTGCATTTGTCTTCTTTGCCATGATGGCTGTGCTTGTCTCGAATATGGCCGCTCGCGTGCGTGCGCAAGCGGTGATGGCAACGGGAAGAGCACGGACGACGGAGTCTCTCTACACGTTCAGCCGCAAGCTTGCCGGTGTCGGCGCGCTGGACGATGTGCTCTGGGCAACGGCCTATCAGATCGCCCTCATGCTGAAAGTTCGCGTGGTTCTGCTCCTTCCGGAGAACGGCACCATCACCGTCAAGGCCGGCTATCCGCCCGAAGACATGCTGGACGAGGCCGACCTCGCCGCCGCAAAATGGGCATGGGAGAGCAACCGCCCCGCCGGACGAGGGTCCGAAAACCTGCCCGGCGCGAAACGCCTCTTCTTGCACATGCGCACAGGTCGGGGCGCAATCGGCGTGGTCGGCATCGATACGGACAAGCCTGGCCCTATCCTTACGCCTGACGAACGGCGCCTGCTCGATGCACTGATCGACCAGGCTGCGTTGGCGATCGAGCGAGTTTACCTGGTCGAGGACATGGAGCGTGTCAGGCGCAGCGTCGAAACCGAGCGGCTGCGATCGGCCCTGCTGACGTCGATCTCGCACGACCTCAAGACTCCCCTTGCGGCGGTCCTGGGCTCCGCCGGTACACTGCGCGACCTCCGAGGCAATTTGACCGAACCGCAGAGGGCCGAATTGCTGACGACGATCATCGAGGAGGCCGAGCGGCTCAACCGCTTCATCGCCAATCTTCTCGATATGACAAAGCTCGAATCTGGCGCGGTCATGCCGAACGTCGCGGCGCACGATCTCGGCGAGATCGTCGGCAGCGCGCTGCAGCGCACTGCCCGGATCCTGGCCGACCACGAGGTCGAGGTGGAACTTGCGCCGGATTTGCCTATGTTGGCTCTGGATCCCGTGCTGTTCGAGCAAGTCTTGTTCAATCTCCTGGACAATGCCGCGAAATATGCTCCGTCCGGCACGACGGTGCGCGTTCAAGCGTGGCGCGAACGGGATTCTGTCTACCTGCAGGTGCTCGATGAGGGCGATGGTATTCCGCCCGGCGAGCTCGAGCACATCTTCGACAAGTTCTATCGCGCTCAGAAGGGCGACAGGGTAAGGGCCGGAACCGGCCTGGGGCTCGCCATCTCCCGCGGCTTTGTCGACGCCATGGAAGGCACCATTTCGGCCGCGAACCGTACCGATCGGAGCGGTGCGGTGTTCACGATCCGCCTGCCGATCCCGGACAATCCCAAGCAATTGGATACCGCTGCATGACAGCTGCCGCGCCCAAGGTCCTGGTGATCGACGACGAGCCGCCCATACGGAAGTTGCTGCGCATGGGTTTGGGCACCCAGGGATATGAAGTCCTGGAAGCGCCGAACGGGAAAACCGGCCTGGAGCTGCTGGGCCAGGATCCCACTTTGATAATCCTTGACCTCGGTCTCCCCGACATACAAGGCCTCGAGCTTCTGCGGATGATCCGTGAACGGAACGAGGGTGTGCCGATCGTGGTGCTCTCAAGCCGAGGCGACGAGGCCGGCAAGGTCCAAGCCCTCGACTTCGGCGCCGACGACTACATCACCAAGCCCTTCGGAATGGACGAGCTACTGGCTCGGATGCGTGCGGCGCTCCGACACCAGCTCCAGGTTCAGGGCGAGCGGCCGATCTTCCAGGTGGGTGATCTTTCTGTCGACCTTGTACGGCGCATCGTCAAGGTCGGTGAGCGTGAGATAAAGCTCTCCCCCAAAGAGTACGATCTATTGCGCCTGCTGGTCCAGCACGCCGGCAAGGTTCTGACTCATAAATTTCTCATGAACGAACTTTGGCGCGATCTGGCAGATACCCAATATCTGCGTGTCTATGTTCGGCAGCTTCGGCAGAAGATCGAAAAAAATCCTGAACGTCCCGCATACGTTCTTACAGAGACTGGTATTGGCTATCGGCTGCGTTCGCCGGGATGAGCTCGGACTACGACCACGTTCGATGGTCTGCGAGCGCCGCAAACGCGTGATCGAGCGCCACGCCATCCGCGCCGGTCGCTTTCCCACGCGCCCGATGGATGCGGCGGTGCAATTTATCCATGTACCGCGCGTACCGGGCGTCCCGGTCCGCGTCGTCCCAGGCTTTTCTCGATGCACGCGCCCTCGCCCTGTGCCTGAAGCGATGGAGTTCGCGTTCCGCGGCCTGTTTTCTTTCGTCGTCCGTGCCCCGCGCGGTTGCCGCGAGCAGGGAGTCGACGGCGGTATCCACCAGTTTGTCCGTGATCGCATTGTCGGCATCGAATTCCGCTTCGAGGAACAATTTGGCGGTTGCTTTGACCGCCGCTGCCCATTGCGGCCGCAGCGCTGGAAAGATCACCGGAACGGCCAAGACAATCCCCCCGATCCCGAGCGCAGTCCAAGGTCCGCCCCTCCAAACGTCTTCCAACAATGGCATGGCGAAGCCCATTCCGTGGCGATCAGCAGATTTTATGGCGCCAGTGCGGGGTCGGCAACGCCGGCGGTCAAAAAGAAGGCCGACGAGCAAGTTGACGCTGCAATCCAGAAGACCGTAAAAGGCCCCGGCGCCGGCGTTCGGGCGCAGGATGGGGCAACCGCAATCCTCAAGACAGCGCTGAAAGCAATTGCACCATGTAGTTGGATGGGTGGCCGAGCGGTTTAAAGCACCGGTCTTGAAATTCGGCTAAGCTCGTTCCTCCCCGTCCCGGCAAATCCTTATTCAGCACTTTGCGCGGGCGAATTCCCGCCCTGTCATGTCCGGTCCTGTTTTGTTCACTAGCCTCAGGAGGCGAGGAAACAACGCCCGCAACTTCGCTGAGATTTGTGCAAACGCGCCTTCATGGCCTTGGCACATCTGAAATCGAGGCGAATTTTGCGGACGTCGAGTCCGCGATGGGGGAACTTCACATTGTCCAGAATCGTAATCGCCTCCTGGCTGAGGCGCAGGAGCTCGCCCTCGACCTTCAGATGGCCCTCGCGGATATGAACGACAGGTGCAAATGCCCAGACCAATGAAGAGGCTGACGTGGCGAGCCTATTGCTGGCGCGCCCGGTATCTGGATCGCGCCGTTGCCTGCCAGTAGTATCGAGTCAGTTTGAAGCCTGAAGCCCAAGAAGATGGGCGAGATGAGCGGCTTGCTGGGCAAACCAAATGTCGATGGCATCCCGCCCACCGTTCAGACACAGGCGCCGTGTCGGAGCACAATCTGGCGGCACAATTCTTGGCACCGCGCATTCGCGGGTAAGGACTAATCAAACCTCGGTCGGTCGCTTTCTCCTGCACAACAGCACCAGGAAATTCAAGAAGGTCCAGAGCAGGGCCGGCGATCGGCGCTTGGCGAAACGCCCGGGACAGGGTATGTGCTCAGTGGTCCCGTAGCTCAGTAGGTAGAGCGGCAGATTCTTAATCTGTAGGTCACAGGTTCAATTCCTGTCGGGACACCCTCACAAAAAAGAGCCCCGCCAGCCGAAGCCTGCGGGGCAGTCTGGGCAGGAAGACGCCTAGTCGGGCGTCAGTGATCAGCTATGTCTGTCCGGACGCGGATCAGAGCAGCAACGGCGGCACCGCGCTCGCCGCGCATCAGGAGCCATCACCCATGCAACGCGGCTCTTAGCCAGCGGCGTTCATCCGAAGGTCGCCGCCGAGCGCCTCGGGCATTCGACGATCGGGATCACGCTCGACCTCTATTCGCACGTCATGCCAGGGATGCAGGCGGACGCGGCCGAACAGGTTGACGGAGCGCTACGCAGCGCGATATCTGGCGACCAACGGACAGGTGGCCGAGGGGTTTAAGGCAGAGGTCTTGAAAACCTCCGAACGGGCAACCGTTCCGTGGGTTCGAATCCCACCCTGTCCGCCATCCCGCCATTTGTCCGACCCGGAGACCTCGGTTCAACTCTTCGGTTCAACTCTTCTCCGGCTCATAGTAAGCTCGGTGCGCGAGCCACCACATCTTGTGCAGCCAATCAGCCCGGCCGGCGCAAGGCGAGGAGCCTACCCTCGTTGATTACCTCAGCGCTGCATCTGGCCGATGGCCATCGCCACGAAAGTTTCGATGTCACCAATTTCGTCAGCTAGTTCTGCTGCGGCGATCCCTGTGTTTTGGGCGCTTTGTCTAAACCGCTCGGCCAGCGGACCGGCCTGCTCGGAAACAACAGCATTGGGAGGAAGCAGGTGGGCTTTCATCCACCGCTTTACGAATTTTCTTGCAGGACCACTCATCTGCCCAAACCAATCATTCCTCCCGGGGCGACCTCCGTCAGGTTGACGCGGATCGGAACCGCGTCCCCATAACCCAGGTTGAACGACTTTGTTCCTGGACGGGATAACGGGACGAGAGCGCTTACGGAGTTGCCCTCCTGCATTGCCCAGCGAGGGCCACGTATGCCTGGCCGAAGGCAGCTCGCCTTGATGTCATTTTCGGGGTCGCACCACCGCGGGGAACACAGACGCCTGCACGGTACTGCAGAGCATCTGCCCCTCTGAGAGCGAACTGGAGATCATAGAACGCCACGTCCGTCAGGGCGGCAGCCGGGATCACGCCAGGCCAGCGGGATCGTTCTGTCAGCGTCCATTACATGAACGCCGTCGGCTGCCGCTTCGAACGGCATCTCGGTGGAGGAGGCACAAGAGCTGATCCGCAGGTATGGCAAAGATCGGAGCACGCTCGAGCGTGAGGCGAAGCGGCGCCCTAACTCCGCTACGACAGCTTGTTTTCTCGTTCGCCTTGCTCGCCGTCATGCTGGTTGAGGCCGGGTGGCTTTATGGCTTTCGGTAGTCCTGAGCGGCTGACGCAAAACCAAGGACTGGGTGATGATCTCAAAACATCTACCCCTTGAAGACCCGCTGGACGGGACTAGGGAGCTGGCCCCGTCGATTGGCGAATCGGAGCATCGTGCATGCTCAACAACCCCGTTCCTGCGAATTCATCTGACCAGGCGCGGCTGTGTTTGCCCCTGTGCCCTGCCCTGGCATGGCATTCTGGGCCTGGTGTCCGGGCGCACAGTCGCGGCTTGAACTTGAATTCTCCGGCGTCGAGCCGATTCTCGAACTGCTGATGTTCCCGCTGCCGTTTCCGATGGATCCGGTCGTAACTAAGGTGCCTCCGGTTCCGATCGCGTTGCCGGTACCGGTGGAGCCGCCGCTACCCGAGTTGTCCCCGGTTCCACTGCCGGTTCCAGTGGAGCTGGTGGCACTCGAGCTGCCGCCGGTGGCGCCGCCTGTGCCCATCGAGCCGGTGGCGCCCGAGCTGCCGCCGGTGGCGCCGCGTGTGCCCATCGAGCCGGTCGCGACCGAGCTGCCGCCGGTGGCGCCGCCTGTGCCCATCGAGCCGGTGGCGCCCGAGCTGCCGCCGGTGGCGCCGCGTGTGCCCATCGAGCCGGCGCCTGAGCTGCCGCCAATTGCGCGGCCTGTGCCTGCGGAGCCGCCAGTACCCGAGCTACCTCCAGTTTGGGCGATCGCCAGAGAGGCTGATAGGGCGATGGCTGCCGATGCAATAGGAGTCGCTTCATCATTAGAATTCTCCTTCGTCTGATGCGCACCGTGGCGCTCGGCCCTGCCAGCATCAGCGATTGGGTGTTCTGGGCGTGCGATGAAGCAACGCGATTGCTGGCTCCCGCGGTTCGTCATGTGAGCGGATCATCGACACGGGGCGGATCAGTGTCGCCCCCTGCGCAGAGGCGCCGCCTCCTCTCCCACCACGGCCGCGCTGCACCAAGGCGAAGACTGCCACCGGGCCAGCAATTCTGCTTATGCGCTGATCCGCTGCGGCCTCCAGATCGAGGTCGCAGCGAATCCGTCGCCCACCGGCGCCTCTGCTATACGCTAATGATTATGGGACTGCTGGAAGCCGGCCACGTCGTACTGGGCCACGCTCTTCGGATTCTTGGAGTTCTGCGGCTGGCTGCCTGCGTAGTGTGCTGGCGCGGTGCCATTTGGGTTGAAGGCTGAACCCGGGGCAGTGCTGGCGTGGCCCGGCGTGACACTGCCCGTCTGTGCGGTGCCGATCGTTTGGTTCGGCTGACCTGTCGTCCCGGTTACCGTGTGGACGTTACCGGCCAAAGCCAAGCCGGTGGAGGTTGCGAGCAAGGAAATGCCAAGCATCATCGACATCATGAGATGTTTCATGGCTGTTCTCCAAAGGGATGTCCAAGCGTACCGCTGACCCCGTCCTCGAGCCGCTTGAAGGCTTCACCAGGGCACGGCGGTGCCATTCACGGAAGGGCTCATTGGCCCCTCAACGCCTTCAACGCCCCCTTACCTCGCCCTATTCCCGGAAATCGCGACTATTCGCGTTCGCTGGTTACCGGCCTCTGCGGGTCCTGCCCTACCCCCTATTGCCTGTCGCCCTATCTACGGCCACGACATGCGCTCGCCGAAACAAGGCACAATCCGCATCGGTATCTCGGGCTGGACTTATGCACGCTGGCGCGGCGTCTTCTATCCCGAAGACCTACCGCATAGCCGGGAGCTTGCCTATGCCGCGCAGCATTTTCCGGCGATCGAGATCAATGGCACCTTTTACGGGCTACAGCGCCCCGAGAGCTTTGCGGCCTGGAGAGAACAAACGCCTGACTGCTTCGTCTTCGCCATCAAGGGGTCGCGCTACATCACGCATATGCTGAAGCTGAAGAACATCGAGACGCCGCTCGCCAACTTCTTCGCATCCGGCCTGCTGCGCCTCGGTCCGAAGCTAGAACCGATCCTGTGGCAGTTCCCACCGCAGATGAAGTTCGACCCTGAGCGCTTCCGATCCTTCCTCGCCCTCCTGCCGCATGATACGGGGGAGGCGGCGAAGCTGGCGCGGCGCCACGACGAGCGGCTCAAAGGCCGCGCCTGGCTGCAGAGCGACGTCGAGCAGCCGCTGAGGCACGCCGTCGAGATCCGCAACGACAGCTTCCGTGTGCCGGAGTTCATCGACCTGTTGCGCCGCTACGACATCGCGCTGGTCTGTGCAGACACTGTCGAATGGCCGCTCCTGATGGATCTGACTTCCGATTTCGTCTACTGCCGGTTGCACGGATCACAGGAGCTCTACGCGAGCGGCTATGACGACGATGCACTCGACACCTGGGCAAACCGCGTGCGCGCCTGGGCCCGCGGCGGCGAGCCCGCCAATGCCGACCGCGTGCTCGGGCCGACGAAGCGGCTCGCGAAGGGGCGCGATGTCTATGTTTTCTTCGACAACGACGCGAAGGTCCGCGCGCCGGCAGATGCGAAGGGGCTGGCGGAGCGGCTTGGGGTTAACGTGGAGGAAGCTGCATGAGCGGCAAGGCAATAGGGCAATATGGCGCAGTAGGTAGTCGAGGAGACGGCACGCGTCGCGTTCGTTCGACCGCCAGCTACCGCGTGACCACCAGTCCCTGTTGCCCCCTACTGCCTTATTGCCCTATTGCCCTTTGAATTGATACGCCTCGATCGAACCCGCCTTCATCTCGATCGAGAAGCCGGGCAGTTTAGGCGGCATATAGGCGGCATTCCTGATCTCGCAGGGATCGACGAAATGCTCGTGCAGGTGGTCGACATATTCGATGACGCGGCCGTCCTTCGTGCCTGACACCGCAACATAGTCGATCATCGAAAGGTGCTGGACATATTCGCACAACCCTACCCCGCCGGCATGCGGCCAGACTGGCAGGCCGAACTTTGCGGCCATCAGCAGCACTGCAAGAACCTCGTTCAGCCCACCCATGCGGCAGGCGTCGATCTGCACGACGTCGATCGCACCGCCGGCAATGAGCTGCTTGAAGATGATGCGGTTCTGGCACATCTCGCCGGTCGCGACCTTGATCGGGCTCACAGCCTCCCGGATCGCTCTGTGGCCGGCAATATCGTCCGGGCTGGTCGGCTCCTCGATGAAATGGGGCTTGGCGAAGGCGAGCTTCTTCACCCAATCGATCGCCTGGCCGACTTCCCAGACCTGATTGGCGTCGATCATCAGGAAACGATCTGGCCCAAGCACCTCGCGGGCGATCGTCAGCCGACGAATGTCGTCGTCGAGATCGCGACCGACCTTCATCTTGACGTGGTTGAAGCCTGCGTCGACTGCCTCCTGGCAGAGCCTTCGCAGCTTGGCGTCGTCATAGCCGAGCCAGCCCGCCGAGGTCGTGTAGGAGGCATAGCCCTCGCGCCCGAGCGTTGCGATGCGCTCCGCCTTGCCGGGCGCGGCGCGGCGCAGAATATCGAGTGCCTCGTCGGGCGTCAGTGCGTCGGTGAGGTAGCGGAAATCGACGATGCCGACGAGCTCTTCCGGGCTCATATCGGCGACCAGGCGCCAAACTGGCTTGCCGGCTTCTTTCGCCCACAGGTCCCACACAGCGTTGACGACCGCGCCTGTGGCGAGATGCATCGCCCCCTTGTCCGGACCGATCCAGCGCAGCTGGCTATCGCCGGTGATGTGCCGCCAGAAGCGGCCGGGATTCTCCTTCACCCAGTCCAGCTCGAGCCCGACGACCAGATGCCGCAGCGCCTCGATCGCAGCGCAGCAGATGTCGTTGCCGCGCCCGATCGTAAAGGTGAGCCCATGGCCTGCAAGCCCGTCGCGATCCGTGTCGAGGATGACATAGGCCGCCGAATAGTCCGGGTCCGGATTCATCGCATCCGAGCCGTCGAGGCTCTGCGATGTTGGGAATCGCAGGTCGAAGGTGCGCAGGCCGGTGATACGGGTCACTTGGTTGCTCCCGGAAGCGAGTAGGGCAATAGGGCAAAGGGCAGTAGGGGAATAAGGGAGTAAGGGAGTAGGTGACGAAAAACGGAGACCGATTTGTGGTCCCTATTGCCCTAGTGCCCTATTCCCCTACTCCCGTATTCCCTTAGACGTCGGCTTTCGTCACCTGCCGCTGCTTGCCGAGCCCTTCGATGCCGAGCTCGATGATTTCGCCGGGCTTCAGGAAGCGCGGCGGCTTCATGCCGAGACCTACGCCAGGCGGCGTGCCGGTTGAGATGATGTCGCCGGGCAAGAGGCTCATGAACTGGCTGAGGTAGGAGACGAGAAAGGCGACGCCGTAGACCATGGTCTTCGTCGAGCCGTTCTGCATCGTCTCCCCGTTGAGCGTCAGCCACATCGGCAGGTTCTGCGGATCCGGCACCTCGTTCTTGGTCACCAGCCACGGCCCGATCGGGCCGAAGGTGTCGCAGCTCTTGCCTTTCGTCCACTGACCCTGGCGCTCGGCCTGGAAGGCGCGCTCCGACACGTCGTTGACCACGCAATAGCCGGCGACATAGTTGAGTGCTTCGGCCTCGGTGACATACTTCGCCTTGCTGCCGATTACCACGCCGAGCTCGACTTCCCAGTCGGTCTTCAGCGAGCCGCGCGGGATCACGATGTCGTCGTCGGGGCCGACGATCGCCGAAGTGGCCTTCATGAAGATGATCGGCTCGGATGGCACAGTCGCGTTCGTCTCGGCGGCGTGGTCCGAATAGTTGAGCCCGATGCAGATGAACTTGCCGGTGCCGGCAACGCAGGGGCCAATGCGTGGATTGCCGTCGACCAGCGGCAGGCTCTCGAGGTCAATATTGGCGAGCGTGGCCAGCGAATCCGGGCTCAGCGCAGAACCGGCGATGTCGGACACATGGCCCGAGAGATCGCGAATCCGGCCGGCGCTGTCGAGCACACCGGGCCGCTCGCGCCCTGCCTCGCCGTATCTCAGTAGCTTCATAGAAAAAGTCCTCCAGATGTTTTCAGATCGTCCAGCCGCCGTCGATAGCGTAGGCTTGGCCGCTCGTATAGGTCGCGCCGGCAAGATAGACGGCAAGATCGGCGATCTCCTCGGGGGTGCCGATCCGCCCCATGGGCTGGCGCGCGACGAAGGCCTTGCGCGCCGCCTCGTAGTCACCCTGCGCCTTCAACCTGTCCTGTAGCGACGGGCTCTCGACCGTGCCCGGGCAGATCGCGTTGCAGCGAATCCCCTGCGCGACATAGTCGGCCGCCACGGACTTGGTGAGCCCGACGACCGCGGCCTTGGTGACTCCATAGGCGAAACGATTCGGCACGCCTTTGACGCTCCCCGCAACGGAGGCCATGTTGACGATGGCGCCCCCGCCCTGTGCGATCATGCCCGGGAGTACTGCGCGAATCGTGCGAACCATCGATTTCACATTGAGATCAAAGGCGAATTCCAGCTCCTCGTCCTTCATCTCCATTATGGAGCCCGAATGGACGAAGCCTGCGCAGTTGAAGAGGATGTCGATCCGGCCGATCTTCTTCACCGCAGCTTCGACCGCCGCCGTGTCGAGCACGTCGAGCCGCCTCGTCGTGATCCCCTTCTTGCCTGCAAGCTCAGCCAGAGTCTTCTCGTTGATATCGGTTGCGTGCACAGTCGCGCCGGCGCTCGCAAAAGCGAGCGCGCTCGCTTTACCGATCCCCTGCCCGGCTGCGGTTACAAGCGCGATCTTCCCTTCAAGATTTGCCATTTTCAGTTCCTGCTCAAATGGTTGACTGCCGGTCAGACCGGTTTGTTGCGCCGCTCTGCGATGAGGATGTGATCGGCGGCGAGCACCACCTCTCCGCGCTGATTCAAAACCTCGCAACGCTCGACAACGCGGCCTGCATCGCGCCGCTTCGGATCGTCTTCCTTCGAGGCGATGGTGACGCGCGTCTTGATCGTGTCGCCGATGAAGACCGGCCTGATGAAGCGCAGGCGATCATAGCCGTAGGAGAAGGCGACCGGATTGATGAGGCTGGCGGTCAGGCCGATGCCGATCGAGAAGATCATGGTTCCGTGTGCCACACGCTGGCCGAAAGGCGTCGTCCTGGCGAACTCGGCATCCATGTGATGCGGAAAGAAATCGCCCGTGTGGCCGGCGTGCACCACGAAATCGGTCTCCGTGATGGTACGGCCGGTGGTCGTCCGCACGTGGTCCAGTTCGTAATCCTCGAAATAGATCGCCTGCTCCATTTGCAACTTCACCCTTCAGGCTTCTTGGCGAGCGGCGTCGCGGGCGCAGCACTCGATTGGTAGGCTGCCTCGACCAGGGCCATGGTATTCCAGGCATCCTCGACGGAGCTCACCAGCTCGGCGTCCTCGCCTGCGGCGAAGCGCTGGACGTTGGCCATCCGGCCGACGAAGGCGTCCGGAAACCATCCGCCTTCGAGCGGCACGTTGATCCAGTCGCTGCCTCCCTTCGGGTAGATTTCCAGGATGTCCGGCTCGCCACGTGGATAGTCGAGGTTAACGCCGAGCTTCAAATAGGCAGCGCCTTCGGTACCGCAGATGCGGAACTCGCAGGCCTGGTATTTGCGCCCGAATTTATGGTCATGATTGATGGAAAGGGCGCAGCGAACACGCTCGCCATAGTCGAGGATCGCGCTTGTGCGCGTCTGCGCTATCGCGTGCGACGGGTGGCCGAGCGTCCTGGCGTGCACGCCCTTCGGGTCGCCGAGCAGCTGCCGGATGAGGTCGAGATAGTGGATCGAGTGCATGGCGATCTCGACCCGCGGAGCCTTGAGCAGGAACTCCCAAAGCTGCCAGGGCGTGGCGAGCGCCAGCCAGGCATCGAAATCGACAACTTCGCCAAGCCAGCCCTTGGCGATGGCGTCCTTCAGCGCCAGCATCATCGGCGCAAAGCGAAGCTGGAAATTGACGGCCGCCTTCAGTTCCCTGCACCGGCAGGTTTCCAGGATGCGGGTTGCATCGGCGAGATCGCCGCCCATCGGCTTCTGGATCAGCGCGACCGCGCCGCTGGGTAGCGCTTCCAGTACCTCGGCATGTCTAACCGGCGGCGTCGCGAGATCGAAAATCACGCCTTCGACCGAGGCCGCCTCCTCGATCGAGCGAAACGCCTTCACGCCCCACGCGGCTGCCAGCTTTTCGGCCTTGGCTTGGTCCGGATCGTAGAGCCCGGCAACCGGGAAGCCTGCCTTCTTGTAGGCCGGAAAATGCGCGTCGCCGACGATCGACCCGGCGCCAAAGGTGACGATGGGTCGAGGCGCTGACGGCTTTGGCCAGGATTGGACGAGAGAGGTTGGGTCAAAGGGCATGGGCAGGTCCGGCGCTTTCTGGAATACCCCTCATCCGTCTCGGCGCTACGCGCCGAGCCACCTTCTCCCACAAGGGGAGAAGGGGGAGCTTGGCATGAACGGTTGGGCAAATCGCGGAGCTTGGAGCTTGGCGGAAACGAGAATGCAGGTCTCCCCTTCTCCCCTTGTGGGAGAAGGTGACGCCGAAGGCGACGGATAAGGGGTACTCCGCGCGCGACGTTTCAATCATGATGGAACACCTCGTCCATCGAGGCCCACCATTCGCCTTCCTTGCGCGTCTCGAAGGGCTGCTGGCATGGCATGCAGACGGACCACCATTCCTGCGTCTTCGGGTCGGCGGCCATCTTCGCCATGTCGGCTTCGAAGTCGGTTCCGTGATATTCGAAATAGCTGAAGAGCAGATTCTCCGGCCGCTTCAGATAGATCGAATAGTTCTTGATGTTGCAGGCCGAGATCATATTCAGGACGTCGGGCCACACGGCCGCATGCAGCCGCACATATTCGTCGACCTTTTCAGGCTTGAGGCCCAGCACCATGCTCATCCGCTGCATCTTCCTACCCCGTTATCGCCGTGCTGAATTCGGCGACGCTTTTCGCATTTACCGCGTCCCAGTCCCAATCGATACCGATCCCCGGCTCGCTCGGCGCCAGCGCATGGCCATCCTCGATCTTCATGCGGCTGCCGGTGATCTCGTCGAGCTGCGGGATATACTCGACATATTTGCCGTTCTGAACCGCACAGACGAGGCTGACGTGGAGCTCCATCAGGAAATGCGGGCAGACGGGTATGTCGAAAGCCTCCGCCGCATGCGCCACTTTCAGCCAGGGCGTGATGCCCCCGATGCGGCCGACGTCGACCTGCACGATCGAGCACGCGCCCTTCTGCATATACTCGCGGAAGTGCCTGATCGAATAGAGGGATTCCCCGATCGCCACCGGCGTTGCGGTCGATGACGACAGCCGGACGTGACCGTCTATGTCGTCGGCCGGCAGCGGCTCTTCGATCCATGCAAGGTCGAGTTCCCGCAGCCTTCCGGCACGGCGGATCGCCTCGTCGACGGCAAAGCCCTGATTAGCGTCGGTCATGATCTCGTAGTCCTCGCCGAGCGCCTTGCGAACGCCGGAAAGCCGGGCGAAATCCTCGGCACCGGTCGGCTTGCCGATCTTCACCTTTGACCCGCGGAAGCCTTTCGCCTTGGCCTGAAGGGCATCCTCGACCAGCGCCTCGGCCTCGATATGCAGCCAACCGCCCTCGGTCGTGTAGAGCGGGCAGCGGTCCTTCGCGCCGCCGGCGAGCTTCCAGAGCGGCAGGCCCTGCTTCCTGGCGCGCAGATCCCAGAGCGCCGTATCGATCGCAGCAAGCGCGATCGACGTGATTGCGCCGATCGTCGTTGCATGCGTTGCGAATTCAAGCTCATGCCAGATCGCCTCGATCATGTCCGCGTCGCGGCCGATCAGGCGCGGCGCAAGGTGATCGGCAAGAAGGCGCATGACCGACGAGCCGCCGGTCCCTATCGTATAGCTGTAGCCGGTGCCTTGCGCGCCATCTGCATCGGTGATGGTGACGATCGGCGTTTCCTGGCTGACAAAGCTCTGGATGGCATCGGTACGCTTCACCTTGGGGACGAGGTCCACCATGCGGAGCTCGATTTTCTCGATCTTTGCCATCGTCAGGCCCTCAGAGATTTGCCGGTTTCGGCATCGAACAGGTGCGCCTGCGAGAGGTCGAGGCTGAGCTTCACCTTCTCGCCGGCTTTCAGCGGTTTCGGGTTCAGCATGCGCGAAACCCAATCCTTCCCGTCAAATTCGGCGAAGACCAGCGTTTCGTTTCCAAGCGGCTCGGTCACTGTAACCGGCAGCTCGATCTCATGCACGTCCGAAACCTCGCCCGAATGGATGCCGTGCCCCGTGGGATAGACGTCGTCGGGGCGCAGTCCGAACACGACCTTGCGGCCGGCTTGCACATTCGCCTTGAAATGGCCGGGCAACGGCAGCCGCGTGCCGCCTGCGAATGCAAGCGCGCCGTCGTCGACCGTCGCATCGGTCAGGTTCATCGGCGGCGAGCCGATGAACCCGGCAACAAAACGCGTCTCCGGGCGACGGAATACCTCGTCGGGCGTGCCGACCTGCTCGATATGGCCCTCGCGCATGATGACGATGCGGTCCGACAGCGTCATCGCCTCGACCTGGTCGTGCGTGACATAGATAACCGTGGAGTTGACCTTGGCGTGCAGCTTCTTGATCTCGGTGCGCATCTGGGTGCGCAGCTTCGCGTCGAGGTTCGAGAGCGGCTCGTCGAACAGGAAGACATCGGGGTCGCGCACGATGGCGCGGCCCATGGCGACACGCTGGCGCTGGCCGCCGGAGAGCTGCGAGGGCCGCCGCTCCAGCAGATGGTCGAGACCGAGGATCGCCGACGCTTCGGCGACCCGGCGGTCCATCTCCTCCTTCGGCGCGCCCGCGATCTTCAGCGAGAAACCCATATTCTCACGCACCGTCATGTGCGGATAGAGCGCGTAGGACTGAAAGACCATCGAGATGTTGCGCGAACGCGGCGGCAGGTCGTTGACGACGCGGCCGCCGATCTCGATCAGCCCCTCGCTGATCTCCTCGAGGCCTGCGATCATGCGTAGCGTCGTCGACTTGCCGCAGCCAGAAGGTCCGACCAGCGCGATGAACTCGCGATCGCGAACTTCGAGGTCGATGCCGTGCACCACGGGCGTCGCGCCATAGCGCTTGAAAAGCTTCTTGAGCGAAACAGTTGCCATGAATTCAGCCCCTAGATTCAGCCCTTGACCGCGCCCGACGTAAGGCCGGAGACGAGGTGCTTCTGGACGATGAAGGTGAGAATAAGCGCCGGGATGATCATAACGACGGCGAGCGCGCACATGCCGCGCCAATCGATGGTGAACTCGGCCGTGTAGTCGAGGAGCCCGACCGGCAGCGTCTTCGAGTTGATCGAACGCGTAAGCTGCGAGGCGAGCGCAAATTCGTTCCAGGACGTCAGGAACGCAAAGATAGCGGACGAAGCGATACCCGGTCCGGCAAGCGGGAACTCAACCTGCCAGAAGGCCTGCCATCGCGTGCAACCGTCGATCTGCGCGGCTTCGGCAAGATCCTTGGGCACCTGGCGGAAGAAGCCGTCGATCAGCCAGATCGTGAAGGGTACGTTGAGCGCCACATAGGCGAGGATCAGCCCGAAATGGCTGTCGATCAGGCCGAGGCGAGCATAGACGAAGAAGAGCGGAAGCGACAGCGCGATGCCGGGCACGGTGCGCGTCAGCATCAGGCCGAGGAACCAACCCGACTTGCCGCGGAAGCGGTAGCGCGCGAAGGCGTAGCCGCCGGCCATGCCGATGACGATCGCGATGAAGGTCGAGGTGACCGAGATGATCAGCGAATTGCGGAAATAGTCGAGCACCGGAATGCCGCCCTTCCCCACGCCGCTGAACATGTTGATGTAGGCGTCGAGCGAGACCTCCTGAGGGATCCAGACCGGCGGCTTCGCCATGATCTCGACGGTTGGCCTGAGCGACGACAGCACGATCCAGATGCCTGGCATCAGGATGATCAGCATCGCCAGGAACAGCCCCACGGCGTGCGCGGCGCTCAGCGCACGACGCCTGAGCCTGTGGGTGGCGTTCTCGTCCATCCTCACCACTCGGCTCCGATCTGCGTGCGCGCCGCGGCAAGCTTGCGGAAGAAATAGACGGTGAAGAGGACCGACAACAGGATCGAGAAATAGGCCATGGCGTTCGCCAGCCCCATCTTGGCGTCGCTGTAGCCGGTCCGCGCGACCAGCGTCCAGACGAGCTCGGTCCGACCGGCCGGCCCGCCATCGGTCATGATCTTCACGATGTCATAGGCGCGCGCCACGTCGAGCGAGCGGATCGTCATGGCGATGAAGGCGAACGGCATGACGAAGGGCCAGGTCACATAACGGAAGGTCTGCCAGGCGGTGCAGCCGTCGACGCGCGCGGCCTCGACCGGCTCGCGCGGCATGGCGAGCAACCCGGCGAGGATGAGGATCGCGAAAACCGAGGTCGACGACCAGATTTCGGCGACCAGGATGGCGATGAAGGCGAGATGCCCCTCGATCAGCCACGGAATAGCCTGGTTGATCAGCCCCAGCGACTGCAGTGCATTGTTCACCAGGCCGATATTGTCGTTGAACATGAACTTGAACTGGAACCCGACGAGGATCGGCGAGAACATCATCGGGAACATCATGATGGTGCGCAGCACGCGCTGGCCCCGCGAAGCCTTCTCGACGAGCAGCGCAAGACCGAGGCCGAGCAGCATTTCGAGGTTGAGTGCGACCGTGAGCAAAAGGATCGTGCGGCCGAAAGCGATCCAGAAATTCCAGTCCGAGACGATGTTCAGGTAGTTGCGAAAGCCGGTGATGACGAAGAAGGTCTCAGGCTTGGTGAGCCGGAACGGCGTGAAGCTCGAATAGAAGGAAAGCGCGAGCGGCACGACCACCACGGCAGCCAGCACGACAATTGCCGGCAGCAGCAACAGGAACGGCGCTGAGGGTCTCCAGCCTTTCATATCACCCAATCGCAGTATCGGAGCGAGGCGGGCGAAGCCGCGCATTCACCATCCCGCCACACACGGGTATCGGCAAGAACGCTCGCTCATTGTTAAAATGGAAACGGGAGCGCCTTCGCTCACGAAAGCGCCCCCGCTGAAGTCTCCTTAAAGCTTGCCGGCTTCCTCGAGGATTTCCGTCGCCTTGGCGGCAGCATCGTCGAGGGCCTGCTTCGAGGTCTTGTCACCTAGGATAGCAGCCTGCAGCTCGGGATAGACCGCGTTGGAGATCTCGATCCATTCCGCCGTCTGCGGCACCGGGAAGGCGTTCTGCGCGGCCTCCTGGAAGGCCGTCAGCACTTCCTTCTTGTATGGATCGCTGGCGGCCTGCTCGATGTCCCACTGCCACACTGCGGTGCGGGTGGGCAGTGGACCGGTAGAAGCCTCGAGCTTCTGACTGTCCTCATTGGTGAGGAACCAGACGAGCGAGGCTGCAGCCTCCTTGCTGGCGCAGTTTTCAGTGACCGAGAAGCCATGATGGCCGGACCAGCCCGTACGCTTGCCGGAGGAGCCCTTCGGCTGCACCTTCACGCCGACATTGCCGGCAACCTTGGACGACTTCGGATCGTTAAAGAAACCGGCCCAGCCCGGCCAGTCGAGGTTGAGCGCGATCGTGCCCGAAGCGAAGCCCTGGCCGAGATCGTCCCACAAATAGTTGGTGGTGCCTGCCGGCACGGCCTTCGCCTTATAGAGATTGACGAACCAGTCGAGCGCGCGCACGCCGGCTTCCGAGTTGAAGGCTGGCTTGCCATCCTTGTCGAGATATTCGCCGCCCTCGGCGACCAGCATCTCGTAGAACCGGCCGTTGATCGCCTCTTCCTTGCCGGCGAACTGCGTGCCGTAGAAATCCGGCGGGCTGGCAAAGAACTCGGCCTGCCTGGCGACCTCTTCCCAGGTATCCGGCGGAGCGAGCTCTACGCCGTACTTCTCCTTGTAAGCGGCCTTCTTGGCTTCGTCCTGATAGAGGCTCTTCTGGTAGTAGAGCGCCGACACGTCGAACTGCGCGCGCGGCAGCATGACCAGCTTACCGTCGAGCGTCGAGGCCTTGATGGTGGACGGCACGAAGGCATCGATCTCTTCCTTCGGCAGGAGCGCGGCAAGGTCGGTATATATACCGGGATATTGCGGCGCGAAGGACGAATGGTTCGAGGCGACGCACCAGGTGATGCTGCCCGAAGCAATGTCGGACTTGATTTCCTTGTCGAGCTCGAAATGATTCTTCTTGGAGATGACGTTGACCTTGGCCCCCGTCAGCTTCTCCCACTCACCGATGCGCTCATAGAGCTTTTCATACTGCTGACCGCCGATGAGCTTTGCGTCGATGGTAACGCCCTCGAATTTGCCGGGCAGGTCGGCCGCTTGAGCCCAACCGCCCAAGGCGAACAAAATCGCGCCGGTCGCGGCGCCGCAAAGCAGTCTGTTCATAATATCCTCCCCAATTGGGCGCGAGCCGATCATTCCGGCCTTCGGTTTCAAGCAATCTCACTTATGAGTGCTTCATTCATATACAAACAGCTTCGGACTTGACTCGTCAAGCCGAAAGTTCCTTGCTGTGTGCAGTCGTGTCCGTATATGAAATGGCAAATTCACTGGAGGAGGACGGTGGACGAGGAAGATGAAGACCGCTACCGCGCGCCGGCGCTGGACAAGGGTCTCGATATTCTCGAGCTGCTGGCAGGCATTGACGGTGGCCTGACGCAGGCCGAGATCGCCAAGCGGCTCGGCCGCAGTCCGAACGAGTTCTATCGCATGCTCGACCGGCTGGTGCGGCGTGGCTATGTGACCCGGAACGACGGTGATCGCTACTCTCTGACGTTGAAGCTCTTCGGGCTGGCGCAGCTTCATCAGCCCGTGCGCCGTCTGGTCTCCTTCGCAACGCCGCTGATGAGCGAGCTTGCCGAGACCTCGCACCAGGCAAACCAACTCGTCGTGTTCGACCGCGGCTCGGCAGTGGTGATCGCCCAACAGGAAGCGCCGGGCTATTGGGGAATCTCAATCCGTGTCGGCTCTCACATCAGCCTGTTCGATACCGGCTCCGGCCATGTGCTGCTTGCCTTCCGCTCCGACGAGCAGCGGCGGATGATGATTGCCGAGAATGCCAAGAACGGCGAAACGCCGCCGGTCACGCCGGAATTCCTGGCCCGACTGGACCAGGTTCGCGATCGCGGCTACGAGATGATGGCGAGCATGCAGACCGCCGGCGTCTTCAACCTTTCGGCGCCGGTGCTCGGCCCCGACGGCAGGGCGATCGCGGCGCTCACCATTCCTTACATTACCCTGGTCAACGTGCCTTCCGCGCCAAACATCAACGAGACCGTGCATCTCCTGCTCCGGATGGCGGAACGGCTGTCACGGCTCGCCGGCTCGGACGTCGTGCAGGACAGGACCAATGGCGAGTCAGTCGGCAAGTGAAAATTCTTATTTGAATGTCGCATTCTCCGGCGGAACTTGATCGGAGTGCAGTCTAGGAGGAGCCTTCCGTCATGATCATCGACACACATTTGCACGTCATCGACCAGTCGACGCTGAGCTATCCATGGCTCTCCAGTGAACCGGCCCTCAATCGCGATTTTTTCTACGAAACCTATGCACGCGAGGCGCGCCGCGCCGGCATATCGACGACGCTGCACATGGAAGTCGATGTCGCGGAGAAGGACATCGAGGCCGAGACCAGCTATATCGGGAGGCTATCCCAGCAATCCGGCAGCCTGCTCGCCGGAGCGATCGCCGCCTGCCGGCCGGAAGACACGAGCTTCGCCGCCTATCTCGAACGGCAGAAGGCCAATCCCTTCGTGAAAGGCTTTCGCCGCGTGCTGCATGTCATGCCGGACGAGCTGTCGGAGAGCACCCTCTTCCGCGAAAACGTGAAGCGGCTGTCAGGTTCGGGTCTCACCTTCGATCTTTGTGTGCTTCCCCGGCAGCTGCCGAAGGCGATCGCGCTGATCGATCTCGCGCCGGACGTCCAGTTCGTTCTCGACCATTGCGGCGTGCCGGACATCAAGGCCGACGCGCAGCACCCCTGGCGAGAACACATGACAGAGATCGCCAGGCGGCCGAACGTGGTCGGCAAGATTTCGGGCGTGGTTGCCTATGCCGATCCGGAAAACTGGACTGTCGAGACGTTGAGGCCCTATGTCGAGCACACGATTGGCGCGTTCGGCTGGGACCGTGTCGTGTGGGGCAGCGATTGGCCGGTCTGTACGCTTGGCGGCGGGCTTTCCACCTGGGTTGGGGCGACCCATGCACTCATTGCCGGCGCGAGCGCCGAGGAGAAAGCCAAGCTGCTGTCGGGCAATGCGAAGCGGATCTGGAAGCTGAAGTAGGCTCAGGCAAGTAAGCTCAGGGCCAGTTTGCTTTTTTCCGCTTATGCTACACTTGAACCGGCGCCGCTTCTCTGCGGAAAAAAGTAAACCGTCCTGGGCACTTATCCGTCCCGGCACTTACCTGACAAAGCTCTCCCGGAACAGCAGGTTGAGGTCGTCGACGACCCGGCCGGCGTCATGTCCGGCGAGCAGCCCCTCATTGATCCTGTCGGAGCCAGCTTGCTGGAAGCCCATATAGCCGTCGTGGCGTGGCCTGACCCACGCCCCTTCGAGCGTCTCGCGCGTTGCTCTATAGAACTGGCCCGTTGCTGAATTGACCGCATCATCGTCCCAGGCAGCGGCGTGACCGGGCTGTCCGCCGGCCACGGCATAGGGACCACGCTGCACGTCGGCGCTTGCAACCCAGTAGGCAAAGTCGATGGCAGCGTCCTGCGCCTTGGAGAAGGATGAGACTGCGATGCCCGTGCCGCCGAGCGCCGAGCCGATAGGGCCTGATTTTCCGGCGACCGGGATGTCGGCAAAGGCGATGCCGTGCGGCCGGAAGCCGTCGATCGCGTAATTCACATAGCCGTAGATCAGCGGCGCGCAGGCGACCTCGGAACTCTCTTTCGCCATGCGCTCCGACACGGCGATCGGATCCATGTCGAAGCAGACCGGATCGACCAGCGAAGCAATTTCGCGGATCATTTCGAAGATGGCGGTGCCAGCTTCGCGACCGATCAGATCGCCGCGGTCGGTAGCGCAGGGCGTGCCGAGATTTGCGGCGAGCGTGAAGAAAGTCATCAGCACATGTGGAGGCTTGAGCGGCAGGAGCACCCTGCCCTGCCCTGCCAGCTCCAGCACCTCGCTCCACCGGGTCGGCGCTGCCGCCAATAGATCGGGCCGCCAGGCCTGCACCTGCGTGGCTGCATCGATCGGGAAGGCCCATTGCCGGCCTTGCCATTCATAGCTCGGATAGGATCTGCCCACGCTGCCGGCGGCCAGCGCCTCGCGTTCGGCCTCGCGGCCCGCCACGTCGAGAGGCGCGAGGCAGCCCTCGGCAGTGATCTGGCCGACATGCGGATGGTCGATGACGATCAGATCGTAGGCGCGGGCAAGGTCCTCGACCGGGAAGGATTCGAAATCCTGCAAGGAGCGTTTGTCCCAGTTGATTTCGACGCCGGCTTTTTCTTTCCAAAGCGCCGAGCAGGCGACCATCGGGTCGTAGCCGCGCGGATGGCTCCAGGTCATGCCCTTCAAAGTGATGGTGCTCACAAGCCGAACTCCTTGCGGATGTCGTCGCTGTGCTCGCCGATGCGCGGGGCGGCGCGCTCGACCTTCATCCGTTTGCCATTGACACGCAGCGGCGACCGTGTGGTGAGGATCGAGACGGCATCCTCGCGCGTCACCGTCTGCAGCATATCGAGCACGCGGAAACCTTCGTTTTCCATAAGCTCCGGCCAGGTCAGCACCTTGGCGCACCAGATGTCGGCCGGCTCGAGGATGGAGAGCCACTCGGCGATGGTCCTGGTGGCGATCCTGGCGGCGATGATCTTCTTGATGTCGTCGCGCTCACTGAACCAGCTCGATGGCTGGTCGCGGTAGGCGCCGAGCTCGTTTGCCAGGCCGAGCAGGTCGGCGAGCTTGCCGATCGGCATCATGGCGACGGCGAGATAACCGTCCTTGGCCGGATAGACGCCGTAGGGCGCCGACAGATAGGCATGCGCGCTGCGGAAAGACGAGCGCTTCGGCGGCCGCCTGCCATCGTTAAGATAGGTGGTGAGCACCTCGAACTGGAAGTCGACCAGCGCCTCGAGCAGGCTGGTCTGGACATGGCTGCCTTTGCCGGTGACGCCGCGTCGCACCAGCGCGGCGAGGATGCCCTGGCAGGCGGCCGCGCCGGCCAGCATATCGCCGACGGCAAGTCCGAACGGCACCGGGCCCTGCTCTTCGTCGCCATTCAGCCACATCACGCCGGAGCGCGACTGGGCGAGCAGATCCTGGCCCGGCCGAGCCACCCAAGGTCCTTCCTCGCCATAGCCGCTGATCGAGGCATAGACGATCTTCGGGTTGATTTTTCTCACCGTCTCATAATCGAGCCCGAGCCGCTCGATCACGCCGGGCCGAAAATTCTGGATGAGCACGTCGACCTGTGACAGCAGCTTCTTCAGCCGCGCCATGTCGGCGGCATCCTTGAGATCGATGGCGAGGCTCTCCTTGCCGCGGTTGATGGCGTGGAAGATGGTCGAATCACCACCGATCTCGGTGTCGGACAGATAGAGCCGGCGCGACAGGTCGCCGCCGTCGGGCCGCTCGATCTTGATGACGCGAGCGCCCAGGTCGAGTAGCCTCAGCGAGCAGTACGGCCCCGACAGGAACTGGCTCATGTCGACCACGATAAGGCCTGCTAGCGGCAGTTCGTCTCCACTATTCATGACAGATTATTTCTCGGTCTTGCCGGTAAAATCGGCGGGATTCTTGTACTTCACGGTCTGCAGATGCTCGCAGTAGAGGACGAGCTCGCCTTCGCCCTTGAATACCTCGTAGCTTGCGCGGATCAGCCCCATTTCCTGGTAGCGAGGCTTCTTATCGAGGTTGGTGCGGATCGTGTAAATCGTGTCGCCGATGAAGACCGGCTTGATGAAGCGTAGCTTGTCATAGCCGTAGGAGAAGGCATTGACGCAGTTGGTTGCGACGAGCCCGAGCCCGGCCGAGAAGACGAAGGCACCGGCGATCAGCCGCTTGCCGAAGATACCCTCCCGTTCCGCGAACATCTGGTCCTGCACATAGGGATGGATGTCGAGCACCAGCGCGTTGAAAAGATGGCTATCCCCTTCGGCCATGGTGCGTCGCAGAGAACGGATCTTCTGGCCGACCGGCCAGTCTTCGTAGAACCAGTTCTCCGCATTCCAGACCGGAATGGCGGCATGCTCGGCCGGCATGTCGGCCGGAAAAGTCGAAGATACTCCGACGGTTGGCGCGGCGGCTCCTCCGCTCACCGGTTGATCTGGCGACGATTCGGCCACCAACTCACCTCCTCCTCAATTCTTCTTATGTAAATGATACTTTCACATATGAGTTGAAATCGCAAGGGCCATCCGAAATCTCCAGGGCCTCCCGGGCACAGTCGACGGCAATGACGGCGGCCCACCCCTTTGGTCTCGTTGAGAATTTCCGGGACTGGCCTTTGGGTTAACCTGCCAATGTGCCACGTTAGGGCCGAGACGGTGCCCCAGACAGGCGAGTATTTATGGAAGTCTTCACCGCCGCCGGCCTTTCGGCCCTGCTTCAGGTCGTCGCCATCGACCTGGTCCTGGCTGGCGACAATGCCGTCGTGATCGGCATGGCGGCTGCCGGCTTACCGAAGGAACGGCGCCGCAAGGCGATCATGATCGGCGTCATCGCGGCGACGGCACTGCGCATATGCTTTGCGGCGATCACACTGCAGCTCTTGCAGATACTCGGTCTCCTGCTCGTCGGTGGTCTGCTCCTGCTCTGGGTCTGCTGGAAGATGTGGCGGGAGATCCGGACCACGGCAGCGGAGAGGCATGCGGCCCTGACCAACGTCGACGACGACAAGGACGGCTCGGTTGAAGGCGGCGCACGGCGGAAGACCCTCATGCAGGCCGCCACGCAGATCGTGATTGCCGATGTCTCGATGTCGCTCGACAACGTGCTCGCAGTGGCCGGAGCGGCGCGGGACCATCCGACGGTACTCGTCATCGGGCTCATTCTGTCGGTGGCGCTCATGGGCGTTGCCGCCAACTATATCGCGCGGCTGCTGAACCGCGTTCCTTGGATCGCCTATATCGGCCTTGCGATCATCCTCTATGTCGCGCTCAACATGATCTATCACGGTGCGCTTGAAGTCTGGCCTGTCGTCCAGGACACGACGTCATAGAGAGGTTCCCCGCCGCCGAAACAGGGATCAACCCATTCATCCGCGCTGATCCGGGCGGCCGGATCGTTCAACGGACGGAAGGAAATTCGCAGCAGGGCGAGCCGCCAGGTAAGCATGATCGCGTGCACCATCGCGGCAACATGTCCTTGTCGGGGCGGTTACAGCGGCAAGCTCTTGTGCTAGTTGGCCGTCTTTCTCGAAAAGACCGAAACCGGAAGCAGAGATCATGTCCGCCCCACGCGTCAGTTTCGTTAGCCTGGGCTGCCCAAAGGCGCTCGTCGATTCCGAGCGGATCATCACCCGGCTGCGCGCCGAAGGCTACGAGATCGCCCGGAAGCATGATGGCGCCGACCTCGTCGTCGTCAACACGTGCGGCTTCCTGGATTCGGCTCGCGACGAATCCCTGAAGGCGATTGGCGACGCGCTGTCCGAGAATGGCCGCGTGATCGTCACGGGCTGCCTCGGCGCCGAGCCGGAGGTGATCCGCGACAAGCATCCGAACGTGCTCGCCATCACCGGGCCTCAGGCCTATGAGAGCGTGATGTCGGCTGTGCACGAGGCCGCGCCGCCCGTTCACGACCCCTTCCTCGACCTGCTTCCGCCGCAGGGGGTGAAGCTCACGCCGCGCCATTACGCCTATCTGAAGATCTCCGAGGGCTGCAACAACCGTTGCTCCTTCTGCATCATCCCTTCGCTTCGCGGCGACCTCGTCTCGCGGCCCATAGCCGACGTGCTGCGCGAAGCCGAAAAGCTGGCAAAGGCAGGCGTCAAGGAGATACTCGCCATCTCGCAGGATACCAGCGCCTATGGCGTCGACATCAAGTACCAGCCGAGCATCTGGGGCGAACGGGAGATCCGCGCCAAATTCATCGAGCTCGCCCGGGAACTCGGCGAGCTCGGTGTGTGGGTTCGACTCCACTACGTCTATCCCTACCCGCATGTCGACGAGGTGATCCCGCTGATGGCCGAGGGCAAGGTGCTGCCCTACCTCGACATCCCGTTCCAGCATGCTTCACCAACGGTGCTCAAGAACATGCGCCGGCCCGCGCATCAGGAGAAGACACTCGAGCGCATCCGCCGCTGGCGCGAGATCTGCCCGGACCTTGCTGTTCGCTCGACCTTCATCGTCGGGTTCCCCGGCGAGACGGAGGAGGATTTCGAACTGCTGCTCGACTGGCTCGACGAGGCGAAGATCGACCGCGCAGGCTGCTTCAAATACGAGCCGGTCAAAGGCGCGCGCTCAAACGACCTCGGGCTCGACGAAGTGCCTCAGGAGGTCAAGGAGGCGCGCTGGAAGCGCTTCATGACGCGACAGCAGAAGATCTCGGCGGACTTGCTCAAGAAGAAGGTCGGCAAACGGCTGCCGGTCCTGATCGACGAAGCAAACGGCACGGTCGCCAAAGGCCGCTCCAAATACGACGCTCCCGAGATCGACGGCAACGTCCATATCGAGGCGCGCCGGCCGCTGCGCACCGGCGACATTGTGACGGTCAAGATCGATCGCGCCGATGCGTATGATTTGTATGGCCAGGCGGTTTAGCTGACCGTCACCTCCGGTAAGGAACGATCTTGAGGCTGTCGTAACCCGGATTGGCCTCCAGATAATCCTTGGCAGCGAAAAACAGGTCCTGGACAGCGTCCTCGTCATAGAACGGATCGTCCTTTGAGAGGGCGAGGTCGGTCTCTACGACATAGATCGACCTCAGGTCGATCGAATCCCACCGCATTGTCGGGCGGGTAGCCAAGACGTGAGGATGTTCGAGCAATTGAACCTCCTGTAGCATCATACCGTCGAAATCCGGGCGCAGCCTAGCCCCTCCCCGCGAATGGCGGCGGAGTCACATGCTGCGCCAGTTCAGCTTCTTTGGCGGCGTAGCGCCGGTAAGCCGGCCGGTCGGTGGCACGTGCGACGTAATCCTTGAAGACAGCAAGCGCCGGAAGCACCTTCAGGATGTTCATCGTGAAGTTGATGCCGCCGGCGAGCTGCGTGTCGGCTGCGGTGAAGCTCTCGCCTACGGCATAGGGCTGTCTCGACAACAGCTTCTCGAGGTTCGTGACCATGTCATCGAACAGGCCGAAGGAGAAGTTGTTGCTGACATACTGCCATCCTTGCGCCCTGGCAGCGACCGCTGGGTCGAAGACGGAATCGCAATAGACCAGCCGGGTGAGATAGGCGGCCCGGCGACCGTCACCGATCGGCGGAGCGAGCCCCGCCTCGGGGAAAGTGTCGGCGAGATAGATGCAGATCGCCGCGCGCTCCGTCACGATCGTGCCATCATGCTCGATCGCCGGGACCTTCTTGTTCGGCTGGATCTCGCGATAGCTCTCGGGCACGCCGCCAGGTGCGCGGATATCGACGATTTCAATCTCATACGGCTGGGCGAGCTCTTCGAGCAGCCAGAACACGGTCGACGCTCGCGACCAGGGCGCGCAGTAGAACTTCAACATTGCGGCTTTCCTCGCTGCTTTTCACGTCTTTATAGCAAAGCGCTCCTGACAACATTTTGTCAGGAAGCTTGGCAGGAGTCCGAGGAAATTTGTGAACTGCCGAATGCTGCGAAACGCCCGTCAAAAAGAAAGGGCGCCATAGGCGCCCTCTCTCAACCCACGAGGGTAAAAGCTTACTGCGGCAGCTTGTCGTCCACGCCTTTCACGTAGAAGTTCATGCCGAGCAGCTCGGCATCCGTAGCGACCTGGCCGTCCTTCAGCCATTCCGAGCCGTCTTGCTTGGCGATCGGTCCGGTAAAGGGATTCCAGCCGTCGGCAATCTTCTTCTCTGTCGCCTCGGCCATGGCCTTCACATCGTCGGGCATGTTGGTGAAAGGCGAAAGCTTGACCGCACCATCCTTGATGCCGAGCCAGACATCGCCCGCCTTCCAGGTGCCGTCGAGAACGGCTTTGACGCGCTCGACGTAATAGGGGCCCCAATTGTCGGTGTTGGCGGTCAACTGCGCCTGCGGCGCGAATTTGAGCATGTCCGACGACTGACCGAAGCCATGCAGCTTGCGCTCCTCTGCGACCTGCAGCGGTGCGGTCGAATCGGTATGCTGGACGATGATGTCGGCGCCCTGGTCGAACAGCGCCTTGGCGGCGTCGGCTTCCTTGCCGGGATCGAACCAGGAGTTCACCCAGACGATCTTGGCCTTGAAGTTCGGATTGATCGACTGCGCGCCGAGCATGAAGGAGTTGATGCCCATCACCACTTCAGGGATCGGGAAGGAGACGATATAGCCGGCCGTCCCGGATTTCGACACCTTCGCCGCAATCTGGCCCATCACGTAGCGCCCTTCGTAGAAGCGGGCGTTGTAGATGCTGAGATTGTCAGCTGTTTTGTAACCGGTGGCGTGCTCGAACTTCACGTTCGGAAATTTCTTGGCGACCTTCACCATCGAATCCATGAAGCCGAAGGAAGTGCCGAAGATGATTTTGCAGCCTTCGCGCGCAAGCCGCTCGAAGGCGCGATCGGCGTCGGGGCCCTCGGCAACATTCTCAAGATAGGAGGTCGTGACCTTATCGCCGAGCTCCTTTTCGACCTCAAGGCGACCTTGGTCGTGCTGGTAGGAATAGCCGAAGTCGCCGATCGGACCGACATATACCCAGCAGGCTTTGAGCTTCTCCTGGGCTTGCGCAGACGCGGCGAGCGCCAAGACCGCTCCCGTCGTCATCGCTGCGAGCATGAATTTTCTCATTTCAGTCACACCTCTCTGTAGGTTTTGCGAGTTGGTTCTTCTTGTTTTGTCGGCACCGGCCCTGTCAACGGCCTCGTTGTCAACGGCCTTTCTATCAACGGTCTGGCACGAACGCCCGGCCGAGCGAGGCGGGTGTGTTCATCATCGTCAGCCGCCTGTTGCGCGAGATTAGAACGAGAACGAGGATCGTTGCCAGATAGGGAAGCGAAGAAAGGAACTGCGCGGGCACCGATTTTATGACGCTCGCCAGCCAATAGAGTGGTCCCGGCAGGAAAGCGAGGTCCGCGAGGTTTGTCGCCTGGATGTGCAGCTGTGCGATCGTGATCGCGCCGAAGAGATACGCGCCGGCAAGCACCCGCCAGGGCCGCCACGATGAAAAGACGACCAGCGCCAGCGCAATCCACCCTCGGCCGGCGGTCATGTTCTCAACCCATTGCGGTGTATAGACGAGCGACAGATGCGCGCCCGCCAGCCCGGCACAGGCACCTCCGAACATCACCGCCAGGTAACGGATGCCGATGACGTCGATGCCGAGCGCATGCGCGGAACTGTGGTTGTCGCCGATCGAGCGCAGTGTAAGCCCTGCTCGCGTGCGGAACAGGAACCAGGCGACACCGGCGGTAAGCAGGATCGAAATGTAGAAGAGCGGGTCTTCCCCGAAGATGAACTTGCCGATCACGGGCAGGTCCGAAAGGATGGGAATCGACAGGTTGCCGAGCCGCATGCCGGGCAGGCCGACGAAGCCTACGCCGAGCATTCCGGAAAAGCCCATGCCAAGCAGCGTCAGCGCGAGGCCGGTCGCGACCTGGTTGGTGACCAGCGTCAGCGTCAGAAAGCCGAACAGCAGCGAAAACAGTGCGCCGACGATGATCGCGGCAATTACCCCGAGCCAGGGCGAGCCCGTCGTCAGCGCGACGCCGAAGCCGGTGACGGCGCCCATCAACATCATACCCTCGACGCCGAGGTTGAGTACGCCCGAGCGTTCCACGACGAGTTCGCCGATCGCCGCGATCAGCAGCGGCGTCGAGGCTGTCGCTATCGTCAACAGGATGGCTTCAAGCGTTCCCATGCGCAGGCTCCAGGGCTTTGGCAGGAGAGGTCCTGACAAGGCGGATGCGGTAAAGGATCAGCGTGTCGCAGGCGAGCACGAAGAAGAGCAGCATGCCCTGGAAGGCGCGCACGGCCTTGTCGGAAAGTCCGATCGAGACCTGCGCGGCCTCGCCGCCGAGATAGGAGAGGCCAAGAACGAGCCCGGCGGCTACGATCCCAAGCGGGTTCAGCCGTCCGAGGAAAGCGACGATGATTGCCGTGAAGCCGTAGCCGGGCGAGATCGTCGGCTGCAACTGCCCGATCGCACCGGAGACTTCCGAAATGCCGGCAAGCCCGGCGAGCCCACCAGAGACGAGAAACCCGAAGAACACCATGCGCGAGGATGAGAAGCCGGCAAAGCGCCCTGCCCTGGGGCTTTGACCGAGCACCTTCACCTCGAACCCCTTAAGCGTCTTTGAAACGAGGAACCACATCACCAACGCAGCGACCAGCGCGAACACGAAGCCCCAGTTCGCGCGGCCCGACGCCGGGAAAATCTCCGGCAGCACGGCGCTGTCGTTGAACTGCACGGTCTGCGGGAAGTTGAAACCCTTCGGGTCGCGCCACGGCCCGCGCACGATCCAGTCGAGCAGGAGCTGCGCGACATAGACCAGCATCAGGCTGGTCAGGATCTCGTTGGTGTTGAAGCGCGTCTTGAGGAAGGCAGGGATAGCGGCATAGGCGGCGCCGCCGACAATGCCCATCAACAGCATCAACGGCAGCACGATCCACGATTCGAACGTCGGGAACACCACCGGCAGGATCGAGCCGACGATCCCGCCGACGATGAACTGGCCCTCGGCGCCAATGTTCCAGTTGTTTGAGAGGTAGCAGATCGATAAGCCAACGGCGATCAGGATGAGCGGCGCAGCCTTGATCGCAAGCTCGTGCAGTTGCCAGAAGTCATCGGGGTTCCAGAGGCCGCTGAGTGGCGCGACGAAATAGTAGTAGAGCGCCTCGATCGGGTTCTTGCCGAGGAGCGAGAACATGACGGCGCCGGCGACCAGCGTCAGACCGAGCGCGATGAAGGGCGACAGCACGCTGAACAGCGCCGAGCGCTGCGGCCGCTTGATCAGCTCGACGCGCATCACGCCACCTCTTTCACGTCATGTTCGACATGGCCGGGCTCGGCACCGCCCATCAGAAGGCCGATTTTCTCGAACGTCGCCTGCGCGATCGGCAGCGGTCTCGACAGCGTGCCATTGTGCATGACGGCGATCGCGTCGGAGATCTCGAACAGCTCGTCGAGGTCCTGGCTGATGACGAGCACCGCCGAGCCGCTGCGCGCAAGCTCGATCAGGGCCTGCCGGATGCGCGCGGCTGCACCTGCGTCGACGCCCCAGGTCGGCTGGTTGACGACCATCACGCTCGGCCGGCGATCGAGCTCGCGCCCGATGATGAATTTCTGGAGATTGCCGCCCGAAAGTGCGGCGGCCTCCGGATCCGGCGCGCTCTTCCGGACGTCCATCGCCTTTATGATGCGCTGGGCGGCGGCAGCGATCGCACCCGAATGCACGAAACCCGCTGCACCCAGGAAGGCTTTGCGGTCGGTCTTGTGGCGCGACAGCAAAAGGTTCTCTGAAAGAGTCATGCGCGGCGCAGCGCCGTGGCCGAGCCGCTCTTCCGGCACGAAGGCAGCGCCCAGGAGGCGTCTACCGGAAATCGCGAGGTGACCCGCGTCCCTGCCGCGGATACGGATGGAGCCGCCGTCCTGTTGCCGAACCTCTCCGGAGACGGCCTCGAACAGCTCGCCCTGGCCGTTACCGGCCACGCCGGCAATGCCGACCACCTCCCCGGCTTTCACCTCGAGATTGATATTCTTGAGCGGAATGGAGAACGGCGTCGCCGGCTTGCGGTCAAGGCCGCGGATCTCGAGCAATGCCGGGTGCGGAGCCGACTCCTCGACCGGCGGACGAACGACCTGCAGCACCTCGTTGCCGACCATCATGCGGGCGAGAGAGGCTGCCGTTTCCTTGCGTGGATCGCAGTGGCCGACCACCTTGCCGTGGCGAAGCACAGTGGCACGGTCGCACATGCGCTTCACCTCTTCGAGGCGATGCGAAATGTAGAGGATCGACTTGCCCTCGCTCCTCAGGCGCTCCAGCGTCTCGAACAGCTTGTCGGCCTCTTGCGGGGTCAGCACTGAAGTCGGCTCGTCAAGAATGATGAGCTCGGGTACCTGCAGCAGGCAGCGGATGATCTCGATGCGCTGGCGCTCACCGACGGAAAGATCCCCGACCAGCGAGTTGGGGTCGAGCGGCAGGCCATAGCCGTAGGAGAGCGCCTGCGCCTTAGCGGCGATCGTGCCGATCGGCGTCTTGTGGTCGAGCGAGAGCGCGATGTTCTCTGCGGCCGTCAGCGCTTCGAATAGCGAGAAATGCTGGAACACCATGCCGATGCCGAGCTTGCGCGCGGCACCGGGGCTCGCGATCCTGACCGGCTCGCCCTTCCAGCGGATCTCGCCTTCGTTCGGTTCGAGCGAGCCGAACAGCATCTTCACGAGGGTCGATTTGCCGGCGCCGTTTTCGCCGAGCAGCGCATGGATCTCGCCGCGCCCGATGGTCAGGTTGATGTGATCGCAGGCCGTCAGCGTACCGAATATTTTCGTGAGGCCGACGACCTCAAGCAGGTTCGCGGCCTCGGAGCCGTTCGCAGCACCCACGGTGCCTCCCAATCTGTTGCCAGATGTGTTCTATCGTTCCCGCCCACATCGTAGGCGCGCGCACCACTCCGGGCAAAGTACAGGCAACCTTGAAAGTGCTTAAAGTTCAGGACGGGTAATTTCAAGGCATAGGGACTGTTCAGGTAAGCGATTTCGCCGTTCTGTTAGGCGAATTTCCTGTACCCTTCCAGCCCCCTCCTATGTTGCGTCACCGCGGCGGGAGAAGGCCCAGGGTGGAGCTGATTTCTCCGCGCCAGCCTCACTGCACACACCCGGCGCATACCATGCTCCAATTCCGCTGCGAGGACGATTCGATACGCAACCTGCAGGCGGCAGCGGGATGCGACAGGTCAAGCTCCTGCATTCGCTGGATGGTGCCGGAACTCCGACCACGCCCAGTCGGTCCTATTGAGTGCACATGGAATCGGCAACGCCATCGGCGGCATCAAGCGGATCGACAACGATCGGCGCCAGCGCTCGGCGTCAGCCCAACCCTGGCGAGTCCGCCTCTTCAGCCTCATTCAGCGACGTTTCGTCCAGCTCGACGACAGCCGGACGGTTCAAGGCCATCGCATCGCTGATCGCAGCTCCCAGGCTCCGCAAATTGTCAGCCTTGGCATAGGCCCAGCCATAGCCGTTGGCGAGCAGCCGAAAGTCCGGCGTGTGGATGTCGACTCCGATGGGAGTAACCGATGCTCGTTCCATGTGGGCTTTGATTTCGCCATATCCCCGATTGTTCCAGAGGATCATGATAACGTTCGTGCCGGCCTCGACGGCCGTGCCCATCTCCGAGAGCGAAAACTGCAGCCCGCCATCGCCAACCACTGCAAAAACGGGACTAGAGCCGGGTTTGCCAAGCGCCGCGCCGATCGCGGCAGGAAGCGCGTAGCCCAGGGTTCCATAGCCTGTCGCAGAGCAGAAGAATTGTGCTGGTGCCGAAGCGGCAAATGCCGTGCACGCCGCATAGATGGGCTGGGTCGAGTCTCCGACAATCACCGCGCCCGAGGCGCTGTCGCGCAGATATTCGATCACCCGAATCGAGGTCCGCTGCCTCGGCGTCAGATCGGCGTTGAGGGCGTCGCGAAAACGGGCGGCACGACAGGTGCCCTGGCCGGTCCCGCGAATTGGCAGCCTGGCGGCTAGCCTCCCGGCGAAGTCACTCGCATCGGCAACAACGGGCAGGTCGGGCAAGCGCCCGCGGACGGACTGTTCTGCGTCAACGTCGCATCTGATAAGAGGCGCGGAAAGCGATTGATGCTCGACCAATCGATCTTCGAAATCGGTTGGGCCGAGTTCAGTTCCAATGGCGAGGATCAGGTCCGCTTCCTGCATAGCCGCTCCACCGACCTGGCCACCGGGCCAAACGGGAAGCGCCAGGGGATGGTCTCCGGCGAGGATCCCTCGGCCGTTGACGGTCATCAGGACCGGCGCATCCAACCGCTCCGCGAGTTCCCTGATCGCTTCAGCCGCTCTAACGGCGCCGCCGCCTGCTATGATCAGTGGACGAGCCGATCGCTCGCACAGACCCGCAGCCGTAGAAAGTACGGTTTCCGGCGCGGACGGTCGCGACGGAACTGCCAGCTTGCGCGCCGGGCCGAGCCGGGTGGCATCAGCCGTCAAGAGATCAACGGGAATTTCGATATGAATTGGCCTCGGCCGCGCCGACGCGAAAATCGCCAGGGCGCGCGACAGTACCATCGGGAACTCCTCGACCGTTAGCACCGTATGACTGAACGCCGAGACCTGGGACATCAGTTGCTGCTGATCGGGAAGCTCGTGCAGATGTCCCGCCCCCGAACCCATGGCTCCTGCCGAATTCACGGTCGAAATCACCAGCATCGCGATTGAATCGCCGTAAGCCTGGCCCATCGCCGTTGCAATGTTGGTCAAACCGGGCCCGGTGATCGCAAAGCAAACTCCCGGTCGGCCAGTTACGCGTGCGTAGCCGTCGGCCATGAACCCGGCCCCCTGCTCGTGCCGGGGCGTGATATGGGTGATCCCGCTGCCATCCAGGGCGCGATAGAGCTCAATCGTATGGACGCCCGGTATGCCGAAGACGGTGTCGACCCCGTTCGCCGCAAGCGTTTGGACAATCCAGGTAGCAAGATTCGTCACCGCATGTCCCCCCAGAGCAATCGCGCGCACGCTCCGGCAAGGGCCTGGCAGCCGAGGACGATATCCTCGTCTCGCGTGTTCTCGTCCCAATGATGGCTGATGCCGCCAATCGATGGGACGAACAGCATGCCGGCCGGCATCACCTGCGCGAGGATCTGTGCGTCGTGGCCGGCGCCGCTCGGCATTCGCATCACCCGGCCGGGTGAAGCTTGCTCCGCGGAGAGTTCCAAGGCCTTCTGCAGGCGGGCGTCCATAGATTGCGGGTTTGTCCGGCTCTCCACTTGCAACCCAATCTCACATCGACTTGCGGCACCCGCCTCGGCGACCATGTCGCGCAAGGCTGAATCCAGTCGGGCGAGTACGGCGTCATCGGCGTCACGGACTTGCAGCATGACTTCGGCCAGGTCCGGGATGATGCTGACCTGCCCGGGCTCGAGACGGATGCTGCCAACCGTCCAGACTGTCCGCTCAGCAGCGATCGCGCGAAACCGCTCATGGATTCGATGAAGAAGCGCAACAGCGGCGGCGCCAGCGTCCTTGCGGATCGCCATGCGAGTGGTCCCGGCGTGGTTTCGCTGTCCCCGAAAACTGAGGCGATACTGCACGATGCCTACGATGCTGCTCACTACCCCCAGCGAAAGGTCGTGGGCATCCAAATAGTCGCCCTGCTCGATATGGGCTTCGAGATAGCCGAGATAGCACGACGGATCGATGCGAAAGCGCGGCCGTCCCTCAAGTCCTGCCGATGCAAGCGCCTGCCGGAGCGGAGTACCGGTGGTGGCGCAGCGCGACTGATCAATCTCGGCCTCGGACAGCTCGCCTATTGCTGACCGGCTCCCGAGAAAGCTGGCGAAATGCGCCTCCTCGTCCGCCCAGTCCACTGGCTCGACGGCGACGTCAGGATCGCCGAGCTTTGCAATCGCCAGCGCAATCTCCAAGGCGAAGACCACACCCAATGCGCCGTCCAGCCAGCCTGCATGATTCTGCGAATCCGAATGCGAGCCGACGAGGAGCCGCCTGCGGGCATGCGGCGCACGACCGAGGATATTTCCAATGCCATCTAGCTCCGGCTCCAGGCGCGCTTCGCGCATGCGATCCATGAGCCACGCTCGAGCAGCCATGTCCTGCGGCGAAAATGTCGGCCGGTGCACACCTGTCAGGTGGGCACCGAACGTCGCCAGGCAGCGCAAATTCGACAGCAGGCGATCGGGATCGATCTCGAGTTTGGTCTGCAAGATAAACCTCTTCTGAGGCCTTTAGGGCGTCTTAAGCTGCCGCTTCTGTGTTTCCCGAAAGGACGGCGGAAAGGAAGGCCCGTGTACGCGGCTCGGAAGGACGATCCAATACCTCGCGCGGCGTCCCGACTTCGACCACCTTGCCTTCAGCCATAAAGACGACCTTGTCTGCCACTTCACGCGCAAAGTTCAGTTCATGCGTGACGACCACCATCGTCATACCGGTTGCAGCCAGATCACGCATGACCGTCAGCACTTCGCCGACCAGTTCTGCGTCGAGAGCCGAGGTGGGTTCGTCGAACAGCATGAGCTTGGGATGCATGGCTAGCGCCCGCGCGATCGCGACACGCTGCTGCTGTCCCCCCGAGAGCTGCGCCGGGTAACTGCCTGCCTTGAGTTCCATGCCCACGCGGTCGAGCAGCGCCTGGGCTTCCGCCACCGACTCCTCTCGTGTCCGCCGCAGCACGTGTACCGGTCCCTCGATGACGTTCTCCAACGCCGTCATGTGCGGGAACAGGTTGAATCGCTGGAACACCATGCCGGTTGCCCGACGCTGGCGTGCAATCTCATGCTCGCTCAGTCGGTGGACGACGCCGCCTTCGACCCGGTAGCCCACCAGTTCACCATCTAGATAGAGACTGCCGGCATCAATTCGTTCGAGCTGATTGATGCAGCGCAGGAATGTGGTCTTTCCGGAGCCGGACGGTCCCACGATGCAGACGACTTCGCCCGGCAAGACATCCAGTGTGACGCCCGACAGCGCTTGAAAGTTGCTGAACCACTTGCCTACCTGGTGAGCGCGGACAATCGGAAGCTCTCTGCGGGTGCTCAGCACGACTTGACTCCACTCGAGATGCCGCGGGACACCCGCCGCTCGACCCATAGTTGAAGCATCGAAAACAACGAGACGATCACAAGATACCAGACCGCCGCGACAAACAGCATCTCCATGATCTTCGTGTTGACATAGTATATGTCCTGCGCGGTACCGGTCAGTTCAAGGAACCCGACAACGCTGGCGAGCGAGCTCATCTTGAGCAGGCCGATAAATTCGTTTCCAAGCGGCGGGATCACCACGCGCAACGCTTGCGGCAAAACGATCCGCCGGAAGGTGAGCGCATAGCCCATTCCTATCGATTTCGCTGCTTCGTGTTGTCCGACGTCGATCGCCAGCAGACCGGAGCGGATGACTTCGGACGTATAGGCACCCTCGTGCAGGCTGAACGCAATAAGCGCCGCAGCGAAAGGTGTCATGACAGCGACGGTCGGTGCCTCCCAAACGCCGGGAATACCAATGATTGGGAAGATCAGGGCGAGGTTATACCACATCAGCAATTGCAGGAGGATCGGCGCACCGCGGAACAGCCAGGTGTAGAACGCTGCGGCCGCGGATATGACCGGGTTGGCCGATGTTCTGCCGATGGCGGTCAGCGTGCCGATCAGCACGCCGACGACCATCGAGATGACGGACAGGACGATAGTCATTGCAACACCCCGCAACACGCGAGGGTTGAACAGGTATTCCCGCACCGTATTCCAGTCGATGTTGCCGACTGCGAACGCCCAGCCGATGTAGCCCAGTACGACGAGCAGAACCGTCGCACCGAACCATCGGCCATAGTGGCGCGGCCGGGCATGCGGAAGCGCTGAGATGTCGATATTGACCAAGGGCCGGCCCTCGCTGGCTCGAGAGAGCGATGCGCCTTACGGCGCTGCCCCCTGATTGACCGTGGGCTTATCCAGCGCACTCGCCTGAATGCCCCATTTCGCGATCAGTTCGGAATATTTGCCGCTCGTGAATACCTTTTCCAGAGCCGCAAGCACTGCATCGCGCAACTCCGGGTCATCCTTGCGGAAACCTATTCCGACCTTCACGTCTGTGAAGGGACCGCCCAAGGTCCGAAACGGACCCTCCTTGCTTGCCAGAACGGTCGGAATTGCTTCGGTCCCTTGCAGGGAGCCCTGAGCACGTCCTTGATTCAGATAGAGAAACTCTGACGCCATGTCCGTGTCGGTGATTACTTCGATCGGCGGAAGTCCGGCGGACACGCAGTTCTCGGAGCTCCACTTCTCGACCGAGGCCGGATAAGACGTGCCGCGATTGGCGGTGACCACCTTACCGCAGAGATCGATTGGCTTCTGGATATCGGAATTTCTGTCCAGCGTGAAAAAGACGGCACCGGCGCTCAGATAATCGACGAAATCGAAGTTCTCACGGCGAGCCGGTGTATCGTACATGCCGCTGATGATCAGGTCGATACGCTTGGATTGAAGGTTCGGCGTCAGCCCTTCGAAACGCGAATGTACATAGGCGAGTTTGACGCCAAGCTCTTGAGCAATGGCGTTGATCAGATCGACATCGAACCCGACCAACTCGCCCGTCTTGGGATCCACGAACTCCATCGGAGGATGATCCCGTTCGATGCCGACATTGATCAGGCCTGCACCGGTGATGCGTTCGGGAAGCTGTTGAGCCCCGGCCGCGGCGGTGGAAAGCAGGATTGCGGCAGATATGCCCAGAAGACGGTTGATCATGTGTTCCAATTCTTTTTGCGATGCGGGAGATGATTTTACGCTACTTGCCGATCCCGCCTCGGCGAGAGCCGTTTAGACTTCACACGATTGGACGCGCGATCTGCGGCACCGGTTGTTCCCAGAATGGCAACCGCTCCCGGCGCGGCGTCCACTCTCCCCGATCCATCAGACCGCGGATGTGATTTCCGATCTCTTCCATCGTTGCGAACCAGACCCCGCCCTTGCTGGTCATGTATTCCAGCAGGTCCACCATTGCCTGCGCCCGCGCTGGACGGCCGGACAGGAACGGGTGCCAGACCGACGACCAAAGGCCCCCTCCGGACCATGCCGCATCAAACTCGGCGCGGAACACAGCCATTGCCTGCGCCGGCGACTGGATCGGCAGCATGTGATTGAAGTCGCGGCTGTTCATGTATTGGGGCCAGTCGTCCAGCGCATGGTCCGACGGCAACTCGATGATGGAGCCGCGGTCGTTCTCGATCAAGTACGGAACGTCATCGCCCGCAAGCGAGGCATCATAGCTGAAGCCCTCATCCAGCAGGAGATCAAGGGTGGCTGGCGAAAAAGCGCCGGAAGGACAGCGGTAGCCGGCCGGGCGCTTACCCGTCACCTTCTCGATCGCCTTGATGCCGGCACGCATCACCTTCGCCTCGTCGGCGGGCGCCAGGCTGTTGACGCGCTCATGAAGCCAACCATGGTGGCCGATTTCGTGCCCGGCTTCTGCAAGATGCTCGATTGCGTGCGGATAGGTCTCTACGCACCAACCGGGCACAAACACGGTCTGACGTATGCCAAAGTGGTTCCAGATCCGGACCAGGCGGGGAACCGCCACATTGGGACCATAACGCAGGGCAGAGGAAAGCGTGATCCGCCGCCGGGAATCTTCCGGGTAGTAGAGGTGCAGCAGACTTTCCGCATCGAGATCAAATGCAAAGCACACCGCACAGCGGGCTCCATTGGGCCACTCGGGTGGATTGTCAATCAGCTTCAACATTCGGACCCCTCGCATTTCGGAGTTGCTCGCCGAGCGTCCGTCAGCTATTGCCGACTATAAATTTAGTGTCAACTCCATTTTTTTAGTCGCCACTAGAAATTAACGCCAGAACCGGTCTAAGTCTGGGCCGAGTTTCGACGCAATTGAAGGAAGCAGCATGGTCAAAGGCCTGAGGGAAAGACACCGCATCCAGCGCACCGAGCAGGTCTTAGATGCAGCAGACGCCTTGTTCCGTGACCGCGGCTATGAAGAGACGAAGATCGAGGAGATCGCGGAGCTGGCCTCCGTCGCCTCGGCCACCGTTTACAATTACTTCAAGAACAAACCCAATCTCCTGATGGAAATCGCTTTGCGCCACATCCGGGCCGCGGTTCCGGAGCGGCGGAAGTTCATAGAAGGCTTACCCGACGACCCTATGGAAGGCATCATCGGGTTCGAAAAGCTGCTTGCCGACCAAGCTGTGCGGCACCTGACCCCTGAGTGTTGGCGCGTCGTCATGTCGGCGCAGTTCGTCGACACAGATGGGGTGGCACACCGAACGGCAAAGCGCCTCGACCTCATCATACGCCGGCAATACGTGGCCCTCCTGACCAACTACCAGGAAAAGGGTCGCATCCGTGCCGATGTCGATATCAACGTGCTGTGCGACATACTGATCGGCATTGGCAATGCCGCGCTTGCCCGCCTCGTCACTACGCCTTCGATGAGCGTCGAGATGATGCGAGAGATTGGCCTGCCGCATCTCCGACTGGTCCTGTCGGGCGTACTCACTGCCAAAAAGTAGTGGCGACTCCAATTTTGGACTTGACTCTAAATTCTAGCTGCGCACGGTTAGCACGCAACTTCGCGGAGCAGCCCACCTGAACTGGCCGGGCCGGCTGATCCGGATGGCAGCTGCGCCGACTCCGGGCAACTGCTTGCCAGCCACCACGTCAAAGGGTGAATGATGTCCACCAGCCCGCTCTCCGAAGCACAGAAATCAGCGTTGACGTTTTTGTCGACGTCACATGCGGCCCTGTCCCGTGACCACCAGACGATCTGGTCATTTCACGAACCGTCATGGCGAGAGTACCGCTCCTCGCAATGGTACGTGGATCGGCTGCGTGCGGAGGGTTTTCAAGTTGAGCAGGGATCGGCTGGCATGCCGACGGCGTTTTGTGCGCGCTGGACAAATCCGGCCGGCCCTGATCGCGGGCCAGTCATCGCCGGCTATGCCGAATACGACGCAGTGCCTGGTCAGTCCCAAGTCGCCGCACCTTACCGGGCGCCCCGGCCGGGCACGACGAAACATGCCGCCGGGCACACTGATCCCCACTCAGCCCTCGGCATAGGATCCTTCGCCGGATTCCTTGCCGCCAAACACGCCATGGAACAACACGGCATTGCCGGCACGCTGGTCTTCTTCGGCGAACCTGCAGAGAAGATGTGCGGGGCGAAGCCGGTGCATGCCGCGCATGGCTACTATGACGGGCTGGATGCCGCAATTTCATTTCACCCCCATTCCTTCAACGCACTGACCAACGGGGTATTCTGGGAGACGACCAGCGCTCCGTACTGGAGTAAGCTCTATACGTTCGAATGCGAAGCGCCCGAGACCTGGCAGAACGAAGCGCATGGCGGCAGCGTGGCGCATGCGCATGCCTCGGCACGCGCGCCGGGTGCGATCGACGCCGTGTGCCTCATGTACACCAATTCCAAGATGATGAAGGAATCCATGCTGCCGCACACCGGCACGTGGACGCTGAATGAGTTCATTCCTGTGGCAGGCCAGGCGGCTGCAGACAATCTCGCACCGGCTTACTCGCAGATACAGTATTCCATGCGTGCGCCCACGCTCGACATGTGCGCGGCTGCTTTCGCAGTGCTCGATCGCAACGCCGAACACATTGCGGCAATGACGCATTGCACGATGACCTCCGTTTGGATCACCAAGACGCGAGCTGGATTGCCCAATCATGCGCTGGCAGAAGCGACCTTCCGCAACTTTGAACGAGTCGGGCCACCTCAGTGGGGCGAGAAGGCCAAGGAGTTCGCGCGGCAGGGCCAGCGATATCTCGGCTTCGAGCCTCTCGACGAACCTTTCATCGCCAATATGACCCGTCTTACGCCGCCCGCCGAAGCGGAAGCCGCGTTTCGTCGGCAATTGCCCGAATGGCAGCTCAACTACGCCGCCGACGACTACGTCGATTATACCTGGCACGCGCCGACAGTGCGCCTTTACGTCGCCCGGCCGACCCCCAAAGCGCCGCCGTCTGGAGCGCGTTACCCGGAGTGGCTCCGCCATGCCATGAACGGTGACCCGGCCTGCATCGATCCAATGTGGAGCAAGGCCGCCGAGGTCATCTCGACCACAATCATAGACCTGATGACAGACCCTTCGATTCTGGAGCGGGCGCAGGCCGAGTTCCGCGAGCGAACCGGGGGCGGAATCGGAGGAACCAAATGGGTAGCGCCACTGCTGCCGCCCGATTTCCAAGCGCCTATCGGGTACAATTGGCCCGAATGGGTCGAGACACCGCGCGGGCGCGAGTGGTCAATCCTTTGACCCGGCCTTTTCACCAGCACAGGAGATTGAAATGACACAGCCGAGCCACGACGACGTCGTGCAATATGTTGCGTCGAACCGCTTCCCCTTTCCCGGCCAGACGACTTGGCCGGCGGACTATGTGACATTGACCAATGCACCGACGCGCCGGCGATCAGTACCCGTGGACGGTGGCGAATATTTCCCCGACATCGTCGTCGTCGACGGATCCGGCAAGACGCGAGAGATCGGCGACGTTGAAGAGACGCTCGATCCGGGCAAGGTGAAATTTTGGAAAGCGGCTTCTGCGGCGGGTGACGAGTTGCCCGACTACGGCACACGCATCTTTTTCCTCTACGTGCCCGCGGGCAAGGAGAGCGAGGCGCAGCAAATCCTTGATGACAGCGGCATCCAATACGCGGGCGTGCGGGGTTATACAGCCGACGAGCAAGGCCGGATCTCGATTCTTCCCTTCGTCACGCGCGGGAACCCGTACGATCATCAATAGCATCGGCGCGCTTCTATCGAAGATACTGGAAAGCTTCCGGGGATGAACAGTTCTGCATCGGCAGTCGCTTGGTGTGAGCGGCTGGGTTCCGCGGCGGCGTCCGCCCCGGCAAGCGGCATCGCCGAAGTGATGCGCCACGGTTTCGGTCGCAACGGCATCATTCCGCTATGGGTCGGCGAGGGCGACGAGCCAACGCCGGCCTTCATTTGCGAAACCGCGGCCGAATCCATGGCACGGGGGGAAACCTTCTACATGCCGCAACCCGGCATTCAGCAGTTGCGCGATGGGCTGGCCGCCTACCATGATCGGCTCTATGGCGGGCTCTTCGGCGAGCCCTTCCCGGCCGACAGGTTTTACGTGACGGGATCCGGCATGCAGGCGATTCAGATCGCGATCCGCCTTGTCGCCGACCCCGGTGACGAAGTGATCGTGCCGACGCCTGCGTGGCCCAACTTTCCCGCGGCGGTCGGAGTTGCAGGCGCCAAGGCTTGCCAGGTGCCGCTGCGCTTCGATCCCGCAGGATGGCGGCTCGATCTCGATGACATAGCGGCTGCGATAGGACCACGCACGAAGGCACTTTTCATCAATTCGCCGTCAAATCCGACCGGCTGGACGGCGACCGAGGCGGATCTAGCGGCTATTGTCGAACTGTGCCGACGACGCGACCTCTGGATCATCGCCGACGAGGTCTATTCGCGCTTCACTTACGGTTCCGACCGCCCTACCACGCCCTCCCTGCACGATCACATCGTGCCCGACGACCGCGTGCTCTTCGTCAACACCTTTTCCAAGAACTGGGCTATGACCGGCTGGCGCGTCGGGTGGATAGAGGCGCCCGAAGCAATTGGGCCCGCAATCGAGAACCTCATCCAGTATGCGACCTCCGGTGTCGCGGTGTTCATGCAGCGCGCCGCCGCCAGGGCGCTGAGCGAGGGCGAGTCGGCGCTATCGTCGCTAATAGATCGGGCAAGGATCGGCCGCGACATCGTCTCGACGGCGCTCGCCGCGATCCCTGGAGTCAGCTTCGCCCCTCCAGGGGGATTCTACCTATTCTTCCGCGTCGATGGCGTGAGCAACTCCACCGAATTTGCGGCGACCCTGATCAAGGAAGCCGATGTCGGCCTGGCGCCTGGTTCGGCTTTCGGAGCCGGCGGTGAAGGCTTCTTCCGGCTATGTTTCGCCCGAAACCCTGACGATCTGTCGGAGGCTTGTGCACGCTTCGCCAATTGGATGAGCCGCCGTGCATAGCAGCGGGCTGACGTCCGCGACCAATACGGGCATTTCATGAGCGAGAGCACAGAGCTCAGCGGCTCCCCTCGCATAGGGATTGCTGCCGTGTGCGCCGCAATGGCGCTGTTCGCTGCAAACGACGCGGTCCTCAAGCTTCTTTCCGAACAAATCCCCCCAGCGCAGGTCATGGTGCTGCGCGGCATTGTTGGTGGCGTCCTTCTGCTCGGCCTCGTCCTTGTTACGGGCGCCGGGCCCCGACTGGGGAGCGGATTCCGGCCGGCAGTTCTGCTGCGCACGCTGTGCGACGCACTGGCAAGCGTCATGTTCGTAATGGCCCTGATGGGACTTCCCGTTGCGACCGTCACCGCCTTGATCCAACTCGTCCCAGTCGTCACCAGCATCGCCGGCGTGCTGATTTTCCGTGATCGGATGACGCGGAGGCAACTTGCTGCCGTCGTGCTCGGCTTGGCAGGAGTCCTTGTGATCACCCGCCCCTCCGGGTCAGTTGGGGCTCACTTGCTCTTCGGCATCGCCGCGGTCGCCCTTTTGGCCGGCAGGGACGTGCTGACACGCTGCACAGCACCGGGAACACCGTCACTGGTGGTTGCGACCATGACCACCTTCGCCGTGCCGATGCTGTCCATTCCAGAGGTCGCGTTCCAAGCGTGGCAGCCCCTCGAGGTTAAGGCAGCCATGTTGATTGGCCTGATCAGCCTCCTCGTGGCTGTAGGCAATTTGCTGATGGTCATCGCCGTACGCTATTCACCACTACCGGCCATAGCGCCGTATCGCTACACAGCGATTCTATTCGCCTTATTCGCGGGCCTGCTGCTCCTGGACGAGCAACCCGACACGTGGATGATCGCGGGTGGCGGCGCTATTGCCATGAGCGGTTTCCTGGGCCTGCCGCAAGTGCGCCCGCCGTTTCTGCTGTCGGCGAAGAGAAGCTGACGATCGATTCTCGACCTGCTCCGAAACCAAGCATTGATCCCACAGGACAGTTTGCCGGTTCGCGGTCAAGTTCCTATACGATGTGCGTAATATCGTACTGAGGCCGTTCGATGCAGCCCGGCCAAAAGCGTCAGGGCTGCCTTCGCCCACCTCGGTGAAGGGCGATCGTTCAGCAGCCGCCCTTCCCTTCTTACGGTATGAGCACGCTGGTTCCGGTGGTCTTGCGACCTTCGAGATCGGCGTGCGCCTTCGCCACATCCGCAAGCAGATAGCGCTGGTTGATTGCGATCTTCACGAAGCCCTGCCGCACGGCATCGAAGAGTGCGCTCGCCGATTCCTCCAGGTCGCTGCGCTTGCCGATATATGAGAAGATCGTCGGCCGCGTCAGGTAGAGCGAACCCTTCTGCGACAGGATCGCCAGATTGAAGGGCGGGATCGAACCGGACGACTGGCCGAAGCTCACGAACAGATGGCGCGGCTTCAGGCAGTCAAGCGAGGCTGGAAACGTGTCCTTGCCGACGGAATCGTAGACCACGTCGCACATCTGGCCGCCGGTGATCTCCCGCACCGCCGAAACGAAATCGACCTCGCGGTAATTGATGACGTGATCGAAGCCATGGCTCCCGGCGAGCGCTGCCTTCTCCGGCGAGCTTGTCGTGCCGATCACCGTGGCGCCGAGATGCTTGGCCCATTGACCGAAGATCAGGCCGACACCGCCGGCTGCGGCGTGATAGAGCACGATATCGCCTGGCTTCACGGCATAGGTCCGGCGCAGGAGGTATTCGGCCGTCATCCCCTTGAGCATCATCGCAGCGGCCTGCTCGTCCGTCACCCCGTCGGGAATCCTGACCAGCCGGTCGGCGGCAATCAACCGCTCCTCGGCATAGGCGCCGAGCGGGCCGACATAGGCGACGCGGTCGCCCTCTTTTACGACGTCGACCCCCTCGCCCACCGCGAGCACGACGCCGGCTGCCTCATTGCCGAGCGTCAGCGGCAGCCCGGCCGGCGGCGAATAGGTTCCGCTGCGATAGTAGACGTCGAGAAAGTTCAGGCCGATCGCAGTATGCCTGATCAGCGCCTCCCCGGCGCCGGGCTTGCCGATCTCCACCTCTTCATAGCGAAGCACATCGACGCCGCCCTGCTCATGGATCCTTACTGCCTTCGGCATATCAGCTCCTCTTTGCACCGAGATTGGGGAACAATTGCATGATGCCGCCGATCACGAACAAATAAAGGCTGGTCGCAGCGATCCCGTATTTGACGAACACATGGGCGTTCATCGACTGCAGGAGCGCGATCGCCCCGAAACCGCACCATGCAAGAAAGATCGGCAGGTTGATGCTGCGCAACCGCTCGACCCGAACCGGGTGCAGGAAATACATCGGCACGAAGGTGAGTATGCCGGCAATCACGACAACGCCGAACGACACCCACTCCCCCGGCTCGATGACGAACAGCGTGAACACGATCATGTTCCATACGACCGGGAAGCCCTTGAAGAAGTTCTCCTTCGTCTTCATCCCGGTATCGGCATAATAGATGGCGCTCGATACCACGATGATCGCGGCAGAGAGGAAGGAGAGCCTCTCGCCCATGAAGCCGCGCTGGTAGAGCGCAAAAGCCGGGATCAGGACATAGGTGACATAGTCGATGATGTTGTCGAGCATGTCGCCGGACCATGTCGGCAGGATTTCCTTGACCTGCAGCCGGCGGGCGATCGGCCCGTCAATGCCATCGACCAGGAGCGCCAGCCCCAGCCACCAGAACATCAGGGTCCAGCTTTCCTCGCTGGCCGCCACCAGAGAGAGGAAGGCGAGGAAAGAGCCTGATGCTGTAAGCAGGTGGACCGAAAAAGCGCGCGCCTGCGGCCATGTCACCTTCTTCTTGGGCTTGGGAATGCGAGCAGAAAGCGGCTTGCTTGTCACGGTCCGCGCCAATCCAGTTTGCATATCTCGGCCGACCGTCCGGCGAAATTCCAGTTGCGGCCGAAGGCGCGCATCCTGCTTTTCTCGGCCCTGGCGACCGTGATCTCCGGCGCGATCCAGTATTCGGAGTTCTGAATCACCGTGTCACGCTCACGGTCCTTGCCGGGAATGGGGGTGACGGCGCCCTCGATGATCTTCGGGATCTGGAATTTTCGCGTCCTGCCCTCGATTTCATAGCTGATCGGCGCCTGCTCGACGCCCAGGAACCTGCCGACGAGGATCGAGAGAAGCGATGTCGTGCCGCCGGCCTTGCCCATGAAAATCTTGGTCAGCGCCTTCACCGCATAGATGGAAGCCCGTTGGTCGATGAAAAGCCCGGCAGACCAGTTGCCGCGGCTCATATAGCCGGGAATCTCCATGACAAGGCCGAGGTTCAAGCCCGAGAGGTCAACATCTCCGAAATGTCCGCTGTCGATGCGCAAGCCAGCCCAGGTCTGGCAATAGCCTTCGGTAGGCGGGTGGCTGCCGAGCGAGAGAACGCAGGGGCAGAATACTGTGCAATTACAGGAGAGGACCAGCTCTCCCTGCATCGCCCAACTTCGATCGGCCATGGCCCTCCCCAGTCTCTCAACGCGAAACTACTAGCAGCGCCACCGCCCACACAAGCAATATAGCGCCGGCAACGCTGCCCGGCAGCCGCCTATCCCACTGTTTTTCCACGATGGCAAACAGGCCGATGAGCGCCATCCAGAAGATGTTCATCACGCCGACGGCAAACATCACCAGCATCAGCGCCCAGCAGCAGCCAAGGCACCAGACGCCCTGCTCGACCCCGAGCCGGAATATGCGCGAGGTTCGGCTCGACCAGCGCGAGAACAGTATCGCGAATGGGTTGCGGCATTTCTCGAGGCAGGCCTTTTTCAAGTTGCTGAACTGATAGATCCCGGCGATCCCCAGCGCCGCTGCACCGGCAACCCCGCTCACGGGAGCGGCGGCATTGGTCAGGAACAATGTAATCGCGGCAAAGAGAAGCGAAGCCGCGGCCCAGGCGGATAGATAGCCGGCGACCAGCACCAAGGGGTGCACTACAGCCTCGTCCTTTGCGTGGGCCGTATCGGCAATCTCGCAATAAGTGCGAATCAGGGGCGCGGCGGAGGGCAGCATCATCGCGACGGCCATCAGCATCCACATCGTCCAGAGCAAGACAAAGCCCAGCACTCCGCCGCCTGGCCCGGCGGGCCCCGCGCACAAGGCGACCAACTGCGCGGCCCAGTCGGGAAGCGTCACGTCGGGCAAGAGGCGCAGCAGCGAATTGCCTGGCGCGTCTTCGGCCGGGATCGCAAGCCGCGCCGCGCCTGCGGAAAGCCCCACGAGAGCAAGCCATGACAGCAGGATGGCCGCACCAACAACGGCATTGACGACTGCACTCATCCTGAGCACCGCGAACGCCGTTAACTGTCCCGGTCTGTCGAGGTGGGCGAAATCTGAGTTTTCCTCGGCCATGACGGACACTATGCTCATTGTTAAGGAAGGCGCCGCTTGCCTGTTCGTGAGCACTCTAGGCAGTCGGCCTTAGCCGCACTAGTGACGCGGTTTGTCGGAGAATGAAATGGTGAAGACGCTGAACGCCGAGATCGTGGTCGCCGGAACCGGACCAACCGGCATGATCGCCGCGCTAGGTCTTGCACATGCCGGTTTTTTCGTCGCGCTTGCTGGCCCTCGGCCGCGCGGTGACGACCGGCGCACGACCGCCCTGATGCGCCCGGCGCTGACCTATCTGGACAGCCTGGGAATCCTGCAGCGGGTAGCCGGCGAGGCGGCGCCGCTCAGCGTCATGCGCATCGTCGACGCGACGTCGCGCCTGATCCGAAGCCCGATCGTCACTTTCCGTGCCAGCGAGATCGGCGAGGAATCTTTCGGCCTCAACACGCCGAACACAGTGCTCAATGAAGCGCTCGAGACAGCGATTGCCGAACAAAAGACGATCGAGTGGCGGCAGGCCACCGTTGCGCACTGGGAAATCGGAGACAAATCGGCAGTCGCGACACTGGATGACAGGACACGCATCGAAGCGCCGCTCGCCATTGCAGCCGATGGCCGCGATTCCAGAGCACGCGAGGCGGCCGGCATCAAGACCGCCGGGCGCTCCTACCGACAGTCGGCGCTGGTGCTCAATTTCGCCCACACCCGCGAGCACGGCTCGACCTCGACGGAATTCCACACGGAGACCGGACCTTTCACCCAGGTGCCGCTTCCCGGCAACCGGTCGAGCCTGGTGTGGGTCGTGCGGCCGGAGACGGCTGCCGAACTTGCCTTGCTTGACGATGCAGCGCTCTCGATGCGAATCGAGGAGAAGATGCAGTCTATGCTCGGCCGCGTCACGGTCGAGCCCGGCCGGCAGATCTATCCCCTTTCCTCGCTGCTCCCGACGTGCTTTGCCAAGAACCGCGTTGCTCTGGTCGGCGAGGCTGCGCATGTCTTCCCGCCGATCGGCGCGCAAGGCCTTAATCTCGGAATACGCGACGTCGAGGACATCGTGCGCACGGCAAGCGACGATCGCCTCGACCCGGGCAGCGTCACCGCCCTTGCTGCCTATGACGGGCGCCGGCGGCCCGACATCCTGGCGCGCTCGACCGCCGTGAACCTGCTCAACCTCTCGCTCCTGTCGGACCTGCTGCCGGCGCAGATGGCGCGCAGCGCAGGGCTTGGCGCGCTCAAGGCGCTCTCGCCCGTACGCGCCTTCTTCATGCGCGAAGGCATGCAGCCGGGGAGCGGCTTTGCACGCATCGTCTCCTCGCTCAGGGAACAGATGTGGCGATGAAACCTTTAGCAGGATTGAATTTAGCCGGCAGCTACGCCAAATAGCGGCTATGGGCGCTGTAAAAACTGCCAGATTCAGCATTGGCCAGATCGTCCGCCACCGGATATTTCCCTTCCGTGGCGTCATCTTTGACGTCGACCCCGAGTTCAACAACACTGAGGAATGGTACGAGGCGATCCCCGCCGAAGTGCGTCCGCGCAAAGACCAGCCTTTCTATCATCTGCTCGCCGAGAATTCTGAGTCTCAGTACATCGCTTACGTCTCCGAGCAGAACCTGCTCGACGACAGCGACGGAGAGCCCCTGCAGCATCCACAGATCCGCGACCTGTTCGAGACGACGCCCGACGGTCGCTTCGAGTTGAAGGGGCGCGCGCAGCACTAGCAGACGACAAGTTAGCTTGAGGCAGTGCCGGTACGACGGTCGGCCGGGGCGATCTGATTGACGACCTCGAGGCTGCCGCGATAGCCGAATGCGGCTGCGACCCCGGCGACAGTCGTGCCGGGGAGCTTGAGCGGCATCGACGCCAGCATCTGACCCCGTAAGAGCAACGCAAGGCTTGGCAGGAGAAAAACAAAGCGGCGCCCGAAGGCGCCGCTCACATGCTATGCGTTACCGGCCGATCAATTCGCAGTCTTCGCCTTGTCCTGCTCCTGCTTGAGCTTCTTGGCGAAGTCCTCGTTGTTCTTGGCCACGAAGTCCTGCAGCTTCTTCTGGCGGTCCTCGATATCTGACTGCTGGAGCGGCGCGCCCTCATAGGCACCGGTGAAGCCCTCGAGCGACACCTTCACCGGGTTCGGTTGGTTCTGGAAGTTGACCGACGTGAAGGTGAGCGTCGAGCCCTTCTTGAAGGAGGCGATCATCTGGTCGGAAAGCTGCGCCTCGGCGATGCAGCGGTCGGGGAAACAGATCGCGTAATCGAGCTTCTGCGCCTTGCCGTTGTCGATCTGCATGCCGATCCCGGGAGCCACCATGCGGCCGCTCGGCACCGAGACCTGGAACACCTTGCGGTTTATCTTGCCCTTGAGCTCGATGAGGCTGATGCCGGTCACGAGCTGTCCGGTCTGGGCGGTCACGATGTTCTGCACGTTGCAGACATCGACCTCCTGCTGTTTGGTGCAGGCCTTGAACCAGCCTTGCGGAAGTTGCGGTTGCTGCTGGGCGAAGGCCGGCGCCAGACCGGCGGCAAGCAGCCCGACAACGCCTGCAGCTATGATCGATAGACGTGAAGCGTTGATGTCCGAGCTCGTCATCGTCCGATTATCCTTTCTGAAGTCCCTTCCGCGGGGCCCCAGCCCCTTTCCCTTTGTCGCTTGGTGTTGCCGAATTGAGGCAACAGCATGGCCCGGTGGCGTGTTACACGGGAGCAGACGCCGAATCCAGCCTGCCCGGACGCTTCGAAATGGCTTTTTCACCTTGATTGCAGGCAAATACAGTTAACGGGTTCCGTGAAACTGTCCCATGGTTTTGCGAAACGGACCTGCTTTGGACAAAGGGAACCGGGCTAGTATTTCGTGGGTTGCCCCATGGATGCCTGCTTGGTCGTGATACGGTCGCGATTGATTCGCGGCATCGTCAGCATGCAATTGGAGGGCGCGTTGCGCTGCTTGATTTCGGCCTGTCTCGCGGCCTTGTCCACCCTGCTTATTACGCTTCCTGCGGATGCAGCTTCTTCGCACGCCATTGCCATGCATGGTGAGCCGGCGCTGCCCGCCGACTTCGATCACTTCCCCTATGCCGACCCGAATGCACCGAAGGGCGGGCGGATCGACTACGCCTGGGTCGGCACGTTTGACAGCCTCAACCCTTTCATCGTGCAAGGCGACGCCCCCCGAGGCATGTGGGACATGACCTTCGGCAACAATGTCTTCGAGCCGTTGATGCAGCGCTCGCGCGACGAGGCCTTTACGCTCTATCCGCTGCTCGCGCAGTCGGTCGAAACGGACGATGACCGAACCTTCGTCGAGTTCACGCTGAATCCACGCGCCAAATTTTCCGACGGCGCGCCGGTTACGCCCGACGACGTGATCTTCTCGCTCGAGCTGCTCCGTGACAAGGGCCGGCCGCTCTACAAGAACTGGGTCGACGTGGTGGCGAAGATGGAGAAGGTCGGCGAGCGCGGCGTTCGCCTCACCTTCAACGAAAAGGCGGGACGCGAATCGGCGCTGCTCCTCGCGCAGCTGCCGATCCTGCCCAAGCATGCCACCGACGCGGAAAATTTCGACAAATCGACGCTGAAGCCGATGATCGGCTCGGGCCCCTACAGGATCGACAGCGTGCGGCCCGGCGAGGTGGTGGTGCTCAAGCGCAACCCCGACTACTGGGGCAATGACATCCCCTCCAAGCGCGGCTTCGACAATTTCGATGAAATCCGCATGAACTATTTCCGCGACGAGAACACGATGTTCGAGGCCTTCAAGAAGGGCGCCGTCGATATCCAGCTCGAGACAGACACCGGCCGCTGGACGTCCGGCTACAATTTTCCGGCGGCAACCGACGGGCGCATCGCCAAGGAGACGTTCAAGGACGGCCTGCCGTCCGGCATGTACGGCTTCGTCCTCAACACCCGGCGCGACGTCTTCAAGAACCGCGACGTGCGAGTGGCGCTTGCCGGATTGTTCGATTTCGAATGGGCGAACAAGAATCTCTTCTCCGGCGCCTATCAGCGCATCAAGAGCTATTATGACGGCTCAGATCTCTCGTCATACGGCCATCCGGCGTCCGATGCCGAGAAGGCGCTGCTCGGACCGCACGCAGAAAAGGTCTTGCCTGAAATCATGGCCGGCACCTGGACGCCGCCGATCTCGGACGGCAGCGGCCGCGACCGCACTTTCCTGAAGAAGGGCTTCGATGCGCTGGTGAAGGCCGGCTACAAACTGAACGGCGAGACGATGGTCGGCCCGGACGGTAAGCCGCTCGGTTTCGAGATCCTGCTGAACGGCAAGGGAGGCGAGGCCGTGGCCGCTGCATGGCAGCGCACGCTTGCGAAGCTTGGCATCCGGGTCACGCTCCGCCCGGTCGACAGCGCGCAATATCTGCAGCGGCAGCGCGTCTATGATTTCGACGCGATGTTGATGACCTACACGTCGTCATTGTCGCCGGGCACCGAGCAGCTCTTCCGCTGGGGATCTGCTTCGCGCGATTCCGACGGCACCTACAATTTTGCCGGCGTCGCCGATCCGGCGATCGATGCAATGATCGACCAGCTTCTCAAGGCTCGCACCGAGGACGAATTCGTTACGGCAGTGCGCGCCTATGACCGGCTGCTGCTTTCGGGCGCCTATGTCGTGCCGCTCTATTACCAGCCCGATCAATGGGTCGGGCGTTGGACCCGTATCAAACATCCCGAGAACACGCCTATATACGGTTATCAGCTGCCGGCCTGGTGGCGCGGCGACAAATGAGCGACGGAAGGACGTCTGCCATGGCGGAACGCGAGGCAATAACGGTCGATGTTGTGTCCGACGTGGTCTGCCCCTGGTGCTTCATCGGCCAGAAGCGGCTCGACACGGCGATCGGCGAAGTTCCGGATGTGACGGTCGAAGTGCGCTGGCGGCCCTTCCAGCTCGATCCGACCATCCCGGCCGAAGGCAAGGATCGCAAGCGCTACATGCTGGAGAAGTTCGGCAGCGAGGAGCGCATCCGCCAGATCCACGCGCGTGTCGAGGCAGTCGGCGAGGCAGAGGGCATCAACTTCGCTTTCGATGCCATCAAGGTTGCGCCCAACACACTCGACGCGCACCGCGTCATCCGCTGGGCCGGCGCTGCCGACACTGATACACAGAACCGGCTGGTGCGCCGCCTGTTCAAGCTCAATTTCGAGGAAGGCCGGAATATCGGCGATCACGCGGTGCTGATCGAGGCCGCGCGCGAGGCCGGCATGGACGCCGCGGTGGTCGAGACGCTCCTCCCGACCGACGCCGACGTCGACAATGTCCGCAACGAGATCGCGACTGCGCAACGCATGGGCATCACAGGTGTGCCCTGTTTCCTGCTCGAAGGCAGATATGCCGTAATGGGTGCACAGGACAGCGCCACCCTCGCCGACGCTATCCGCCAGGTCGCGACGGCAAAGGCCAAGGGCGAGTTGGACGAGCCGGGCTAAGCCGCCGCCTTCGTCGCCAGCCTCGCCAGTTGCGTCATCACCACGGCCGAGCCTTGCAGGCGCTTCTCGGGCGTCGCCCAGTCGCGCGTGAAGACGATGCTCTGGTCGGGCCTGATCTTCGCGAGCGATCCCTGCTCGCCGATGAAGCGAACCAGCGCCACCGGATCGGCGAACTCCTTGTTGCGGAACTGGATGACGACGCCCTTCGGCCCCGCGTCGAGCTTCTCGACATTCGCCTGCCGACATAGCGCCTTGATGTAGACGATCTTCAAGAGGTGCTGCACCTCTTGCGGAAGAGGTCCGAAGCGGTCGATCAGCTCGGCGCCGAAAGCGTCGATCTCCTGCGGATTTTCCAGTTCGGCCAGTCGCCGGTAGAGCGCAAGCCTGAGCTGCAGGTCAGGCACGTAGCTTTCCGGGATCATCACCGCCGTGCCGATCGTGATCTGCGGCGACCAGCCCGTATCGGCTGCTTCCGGCTCGCCGCGGATCTCGGCGACCGCCTCTTCCAGCATCTGCTGGTAGAGCTCGAAGCCGACCTCCTTGATATGGCCGGATTGCTCTTCGCCGAGCAGGTTGCCGGCTCCGCGTATGTCGAGGTCGTGGCTGGCGAGCTGGAAGCCGGCGCCGAGCGTGTCGAGCGACTGCAGCACCTTGAGGCGACGGTCCGCCGTGTCGGTGAGCTTGCGGTTCGCCGGCAGCGTGAAGAGCGCATAGGCCCGCACCTTCGAACGTCCCACCCGGCCGCGCAGCTGGTAGAGCTGCGCCAGGCCGAACATGTCCGCCCGGTGCACGATCATCGTGTTGGCGGTTGGGATGTCGAGGCCGGATTCGACGATGGAGGTCGACAGCAGCACGTCGTACTGGCCATCATAAAAGGCATTCATGATGTCTTCGAGCTGGCTGGGGGCCATCTGGCCATGCGCCACGCCGACCTTCAATTCCGGTACATGGCTGTGCAGGAATTCCTGGATTTCCGGCAGGTCGGCGATGCGCGGCACGACGTAGAAGCTATGGCCGCCGCGATAGCGCTCGCGCAACAGCGTCTCGCGAATGACGAGCGGGTCGAAGGGCGAGATGAAGGTGCGCACCGCCATGCGGTCGACGGGCGGCGTGGCGATCAGCGACAGCTCGCGCACGCCGGTCAGCGCGAGCTGCAATGTGCGGGGGATCGGGGTTGCCGAGAGCGTCAGCACATGCACGTCGTTCTTGAGGTCCTTCAGCCGCTCCTTGTGCTTGACGCCGAAATGCTGCTCCTCGTCGACGATCAGCAGGCCGAGATTCTTAAACGAGATCGAGCTGCCGAGAAGCGCATGCGTGCCGACCACGATGTCGACGCTGCCGTCTGCAAGGCCCTTTTTGGTTTCGGCAAGTTCCTTGGAGCCGACGAGGCGTGAGGCCTGCCGCACCTGCAATGGCAGGCCTGCGAAACGCTGCGCGAACGTCTTGAAATGCTGGCGCGCGAGAAGCGTGGTCGGCACCACCACTGCGACCTGGAAGCCTTCCATCCCCGCAATGAAGGCGGCGCGCAGCGCTACCTCCGTCTTGCCGAAGCCGACGTCACCGCACACCAGCCGGTCCATGGGCTTGCCTGCCGACAGATCACCTTTGACCGCGTCGATCGCATTCTGCTGGTCGTCGGTTTCCTCATAGGGGAAACGAGCGGCAAACTCGCCATAGAGCCCTTCTGGCGGAATGAAGACCGGCGCGGAGCGCATCTGCCGTTCGGCGGCGATGCGAATGAGCTGGCCGGCCATCTCGAGCAGACGCCGCTTCAGCTTCGCCTTGCGCGACTGCCAGGCGCCACCGCCCAGCTTGTCGAGCGCCGCTTCGGCTGAGTCCGACCCGTAGCGTGACAGCAGCTCGATATTCTCGACCGGCAGGAACAGCCGGTCGTCGCCGGCATAGTGGATTTCCAGGCAGTCATGCGGCGCGCCGGCCGCTTCGATTGTCCTCAAACCCACGAAGCGACCGATGCCGTGATCCGTGTGGACGACGATATCGCCGGCAGAGAGAGCAGAAACTTCCGCAATGAAATCAGAGGGTCGCCGCCTCTTCTTCGCGCGGCGAACGAGACGGTCGCCGAGAATGTCCTGCTCGGCGACGACGATGAACCGGCTCGATTCGAAGCCGGCTTCGATCGGCAGCACCGCCAGAGCTCCCTCGCCCGCCTTCAGCTTATCGACGTCGGCCAGAGTCTCCGCGCGTTTCAGCCTCTCGACGCCATGCTCGGTGAGAATCTGCGTCAGCCGATCGAGCGACCCTTCGGTCCAGCCGGCGACGACCACCTTGCGATCGCTCGTCCGGCTTTCCGCGATATGGCGAGCGGCCGCCTCGAACACGTTGGCGGATGGATCGGCACGCTCCTGCTCGAAACTGCGGCCGGGTTTGGCGCCAGCATGGAACAATCGTCTTCCGCCCGCATCGGGCGCATCGAAAGGCGTGAACTCCAGGGCGGCATGATCGGCGACCCGCGCCTGGACCTCGTCCGGCGAAGCATAGAGCAGTTCCGGCTTGATCGGCTTGTACGGCACGGCCTCCTTCAGCGCGCTGCCCTCGCTTTGCCGTCTGCGCGCCTCGTAGTGGTCGAGTATCAGCGTGTGCCGCTCGGCGATGGCCTCTCGCGCCAGGTGGTCGAACACCAGCGGCGCGTCGGGAAGGTAGTCGAATAGCGTTTCGAGCTTCTCGTAGAAGAAGGGCAGCCAGTGCTCCATGCCGGCGAACCGCCTGCCCTCGCTCACCGCCGTGTAGAGTGCATCGTCGCGCGACGGAGCCCCGAACGCCTCGATGTAGTTGCGGCGAAACCTGCTGATCGTATCGGGCGTCAGCGCCACCTCGCTCATCGGCTGAAGCGTGAGCGCGTTGCGTTGCCCGGTGGTTCGCTGGCTGGCGACATCGAAGACCCGGATCGATTCCAAGGTGTCGCCGAAAAAGTCGAGCCTCAGCGCTTCGTCGGCGCCCGGCGCGAAAAGGTCGAGTATGCCGCCGCGCACGGCAAACTCGCCAACGTCGCGTACGGTCGGGACTCGCTCGAACCCGGAATTCTCAAGTCGCGCGATCAGCGCTTTCATGTCGACCTGATTGCCCGGCCGTGCCGTGAAGGTCTGCGCGTCGACGAAGGCAGCCGCGGGCAGGCGCTGCAAGAGCGCGTTGACGGTGGTCAGCACCACGGCACGGTGCGGCTTCTTGCGAAGCGCGGCGATCTGGACCATCGCATCCAGGCGACGGCCGGCAGCGTCCGCACCAGGCGACACGCGGTCGTAAGGCAGGCAGTCCCAGGCCGGCAATTCGACGACAGGCAGTTCCGGTGCGGCAAAAGCCAGCGCATCCTCGATGGCCGGCAATCGTTGGCCGTCGCGCGCGACGAAGACAATCGGACCGTCGGGCGCAAGCTCGCGCGCGGCCGCGGCAAGGGCGAACGCCTCGTAGCCGTCCGGCACGCCGTCTACGATGGCGAGCCCGGCGAAACTCTTCGGGAATCCGATACGATCGATCAAAGGCATGGTCAGAGGGACTGGCGGAATGCAAGAATCCGTTGCAGAAGCGGGCTGTCGATCTCGGGCGGCAAGGGTTTTGCCCCTAGCACCCAGTCCATCAGGTCGCTGTCCTGCAGGTTGAGGAGCCGCTCATAATCCTCAAGCTCTGCTTCGTCCAGCGCTTCGATAGTCGCATCGGCGAAAGGGCCGAAGATGAGATCGAGCTCGCGCGTGCCGCGATGCCATGAGCGAAAGCGCAGCTTCTTGCGGCGGATGGACGTGGCGCCGGCGCCTTCAGGCTCGCTCATTCTCATGTCCTTTCGATTGAGCGGCGCATATAGCGTGGATAGGCGGTACTGTCAGCCTTGCAACGCCTACGTTGCGACCTACGATAGCTCTGTGATCGTCGCGCCCCACGTTGCCCCCCTCTGTCCTGCCGGACATCTCCCCCGCAAGGGGGGAGATTGGCCTGCCGCTCGGCTTTCGCCAATCTTCATCGTCGTACAAAGGGGAGCCGGCAAAAATGACAGCCAATCTCCCCCCTTGCGGGGGAGATGTCCGGCAGGACAGAGGGGGGCGCGACCGGGCGCCAGGTTTGCCGGGCAGACAGGCAAAGCGTGATGCGCCCTTCCCTCCTCGACCCGCTGTTTGCGCCTGTCACTGCGCTGGAAGGTATCGGCCCGAAGGTCGCCGACATGATCGGCCGTGTCGTGCCGGCCGATGTGACCGACCGCGCGGCGCGCGTCGCCGACCTGCTCTTCACCTTGCCCTATTCGGTGATCGACCGCCGCAGCCGACCGGAAATCGCTTACGCAGCCGAAGGCCAGATCGTCACGCTCGAGGTGACTGTCGACCGGCACCAGCCGCCGCCCCGCGGCAAGAGCAATGTGCCCTACCGCGTCTTCGCCTTCGACGACACCGGCCAGATCGCGCTTACCTTTTTCCACGTGAAAGGCGACTGGCTGCAGAAGGCGCTGCCGATCGGCGCGGCGGTGGTCGTCAGCGGCCGCATGGAATGGTTCAACGGCCGTCCGAGCATGGTGCATCCGGATCACATGGCGCTGGCGAGCGATGCCGCGGGCCTGCCTTTGATCGAGCCGGTCTACCCGCTGACAGCCGGCCTCTCGTCCAAGGTGTTGCGCCGGGCAATCGGCCAGGCACTGGCCCGGCTGCCAGACCTGCCGGAATGGCAGGACGAAAAGGTCATGCGGCCCCAGACCTTTCCGGGTTTTGCCGATGCGCTGACGCGCATCCACAATCCTTTGCAGACGATCGATGCTGCCACAGATGGCGCGGCCTGGCGGCGGCTCGCCTATGACGAGTTCCTCGCCGGACAAATCGCGCTCGCGCTGGTGCGTGCGCGCGTCCGCCGCCTCTCCGGTCGGCCGCTTACCGGCGACGGCGCGATCGAGGCGAAGATACGGGCAGCTTTGCCCTATTCGCTGACCGGCGCACAGGAGACCGCTCTCAATGAAATTCACGCCGACCTTGCCAGGCCCGAGCGCATGCTTCGGCTGCTCCAAGGCGATGTCGGCTCCGGCAAGACCGTGGTCGGCCTGCTCGCGATGGCGCGCGCGGCCGAGGCCGGCGGGCAGTCGGCGCTCATGGCGCCCACCGAGATCCTGGCACGCCAGCATTTTTCGACGATCGCGCCGCTTGCCGCGGAGGCCGGCTTGGAGGCCGCGATCCTGACGGGCCGAGAAAAGGGCCGCGAGCGCACGCAAATCCTGGAACGGCTTGCTTGCGGAGAGATCGATATCGTCGTCGGCACACACGCGCTCTTCCAGGAGGCCGTCACGTTCCATGACCTTGTCCTGGCGATCGTCGACGAGCAGCACCGATTTGGAGTGCACCAGCGGCTCGCGATGACCGCCAAAGGCAATGCCCCCGACATGCTCGTCATGACCGCGACCCCGATCCCGCGGACGCTGGTGCTGACCGCGTTCGGCGATATGGATGTATCGCGGCTTACCGAGAAGCCCGCCGGCCGCCGGCCGATCCACACCGTCACGCTGCCGCTCGAGCGGCTCGACGAACTGATGGACCGCATCGAGAGCGCAATTGGAGAGGGCCAGAAAGTCTACTGGATCTGCCCTCTGGTCGAAGAGTCCGACGAGATCAAGCTGATGTCGGCAGAGGACCGCTTTGCCATGCTGAAGCCCATCTTCGGCACGGCGGTCGGCCTTGTCCACGGCCGCATGAGCGGGCGCGAGAAGGACGAGGCGATGGCCGCCTTCAAGGCTGGCGAAACGCGCATCCTCGTCGGAACGACCGTGATCGAGGTCGGCGTCGACGTTCCTGACGCAACGATCATCGTGATCGAGCATGCCGAGCGTTTCGGGCTTGCCCAGCTCCACCAGCTGCGCGGCCGCGTCGGGCGTGGTGACAAGGCGTCGACCTGCGTGCTCCTCTACAAGGCGCCGCTCGGCGAAACCGCAAAAAGGCGGCTGTCGATCATGCGCGAGACCGAGGACGGCTTTCGCATCGCCGAGGAGGACCTGAAGCTGCGCGGCGAAGGCGAACTTTTGGGCACACGCCAGTCCGGCACGCCGGGCTTCCAGGTCGCCCACATCGAGGCGCATGCCGATCTCCTGGAAGTTGCGCGGGATGACGCGCGGCTGCTGTTGTCCCGCGATCCGGAGCTGCAATCCCCGCGCGGCGAAGCAATCCGCCTGCTGCTCTATCTCTTCGGGCGCGACGAGGCCGTACGCCTCCTGCGTGCCGGCTGAGGCGCTGCCATGGCAAGCGTCGCCGGAAGAGGCACGCTTACCGGCTGGGCCGCTCCGGGAACCTGATATTCAGGGGCTACAAGGCCGGCCGAGATGACCAGCTTGGCCGCCTCCTCGATCGTCATGTCCAGCTCGACGATCTCCGATTTCCGCACGTACATGAGGAACCCGGTCGTCGGGTTCGGCGTGCAAGGCATGAACACGGCGATCATGGGATCGTCACGGCTGTTCAGCTTCTCGTTGATCTCGGTGTCCTTCTCGCTCGCGACGAAGACGATCGACCAGACGCCCTTGCGCGGATATTCGACGATGCCGACTTTCGAGAACATGTCGGACTTGTGCGAAAGCACCGTCTCGAAAATCTGCTTCAGCGCGCTGTATATCGAGCGCACGAACGGCATGCGCGAAAGCAAGGATTCGCCATAACGGATGATCGAGCGGCCGATGAAATTGGCCGTCAGGAAGCCGATCAGAGTAATGAGCACTAGTGCCACGATCAGCCCGAAGCCGGGCACCGGGAATGGCAGATATGTGTCCGGATTGTAGCGGTAGGGGATGTAGGGCTTCACCCACGAATCAACCCAGCCGATGAAGGACCACGCGATATAGGCCGTGATCGCCAGCGGCGCGCACACGATGAAGCCGGTCAGGAAATAATTCCTGAGCCGCGTCATTCCAGACAACGTATGACCGTCGCTCATGAGCCTCTTCCGCCGCTGCACAATGAATAATGCAGCCCCGAGCGCAAAGGAAGCGGGAAGAAAGCCCCGGCCGGCCTGTTGTGGATTACGCTTTTGCTACTCGACCGTGACCGACTTGGCGAGATTGCGCGGCTGGTCGACGTCGGTGCCCATGAACACGGCAGTGTAGTAGGCAAGGAGCTGTACCGGCAGCGCATAGAGTATGGGCGCGACAAGCTCCGGCACGTCCGGCATCACGATCGTCTCAAGCGTCTTGACGCTTGCTGCCTCAGCGCCTTTTTTGTCGGTGATCAAGATGATCTTGCCGCCGCGCGCCGCGACCTCCTGCATATTGGAGACCGTCTTTTCATAGATGCGGTCATGAGGGGCGATCACGATCACCGGCATGTTCTCGTCAATAAGCGCGATCGGCCCGTGCTTCAACTCGCCCGCGGCGTAGCCTTCGGCGTGAATATAGGAGATTTCCTTGAGCTTCAGCGCGCCTTCCATGGCGAGCGGGTAGTTGGTGTCACGGCCAAGATAGAGCACGTGCTTCACCTGCGCGAGCTCGCGCGCGACCTTCTCGATCTGGTCCTGGAGCTTCAGCACCTGGCTGGCGAAACGCGGGGTCTCGGAAAGTTGGCGAACCAGCGCCTTCTCCTTGTCGCGCGAGATGGTTCCGCGCGCCGCGGCTGCACGTACGGCAAGCGAAGCGAGCACAGCGAGCTGGCAGGTGAAGGCCTTGGTAGAGGCCACCCCGATCTCCGGGCCGGCAAGCGTCGGCAATATCGCGTCAGACTCGCGCGCGATGGTCGATTCCCGCACGTTGACGATCGCGCCGATAGGCAGGCCGCCAGCGCGGCAGTAGCGCAGCGAAGCGAGCGTGTCGGCCGTCTCTCCCGACTGCGAGACGAATAGCGCCCCGCTTGCCTTCGAAAGCGGCATCTCGCGGTAGCGGAACTCCGAGGCGATGTCGATGTCGACCGGCAGCCGCGCATGGCGCTCGAACCAGTATTTGCCGATCAGCCCTGCGAGATACGCTGTGCCGCAGGCTGAGATCGCCAGCCGATCGATCTTGGCAAAGTCGAATGGCATCTCGATCGGTTTTGAGGTGCCGTTGGCGAAGTCGAGATAATGCGCCAGCGTGTGCGAGATCACCTCGGGCTGCTCATGGATCTCCTTCTCCATGAAATGCCGGTAGTTGCCCTTGTCGACCAGCAGACTGATGCCGATCGACTGCTGGCGCTTGCGCTCGACCGGCTCGCCGGCCATGTCATAGATCTGCAGCCGGCTGCGGCGCACGACGGCCCAGTCGCCGTCCTCAAGATAGGTGATCGCATTCGTGAAAGGCGCCAGCGCAATGGCATCGGAGCCGAGGAACATCTCCCCCTCGCCGTAGCCGACCGCGAGCGGCGGACCGTTGCGCGCGCCGATGATCAGGTCCTCGTCACCCTTGAACATGATGGCGAGCGCGAAGGCGCCTTCGAGCCGCTTCAACGCATTGTGAGCAGCCTTCACGGGATCGAGTCCACGCGACAGCTCGCGCGAGACGAGATGCGCGACCACTTCCGTGTCGGTCTGCGAGGTGAACTCGTACCCGTCTGCAGCGAGTTCGGCGCGCAGTTCCGCGAAATTCTCGATGATCCCGTTGTGGACGATCGCCACCCCGTTCGAGAAATGCGGATGCGCGTTGGTCTCATTGGGCACACCGTGGGTGGCCCACCTTGTGTGGCCGATGCCGATCGTCCCGTCGAGAGGATCAGCCTCGATGAGCCGCTGCAGGTTGATCAGCTTGCCTTCGGCGCGCCGGCGGGAGAGTTTGCCCTGCTCGATGGTCGCCACGCCTGCCGAGTCATAGCCGCGATATTCGAGCCGCTTCAGGGCATCCACAATCAACGGTGCGACAGGCGATTGCCCCACGATTCCCACAATGCCGCACATAAATCAGCCCCTCGATAAAATAACCGTCCGGGATTTCTTAGGCCCGGTTTCGCGCGCGCGAAAGTAACTTTAAGTATCTGCCCGAATCCGGTGCCTCGGCAGCCATACCCCTATTGTGGCAAGGCCAGATTGATATCGGGTTACCTCGGCTACTCACTTTTTCGCGGCAGCGGCAAGCCTCTCACGAAGCTGCCTGCCGCGCTCGGGCAGGTTCCTCTGCCGGGCCCGGCCGAAGGCCAGCGCATCGTCCGGCACGTCTTCGGTGAGCACGCTGCCGGAGGCGATATAGGCGTTGTCGCCGATCCTGATCGGCGCAACCAGTGCCGTATTGGAGCCGATGAAGGCGCCCTCGCCGATCTCGGTGACAAACTTGCTGAAACCGTCATAGTTGCAGGTGATGGTGCCGGCTCCGATATTCGCCTTCGCCCCGATCACCGCATCTCCGACATAGGTAAGGTGGTTGACCTTGGCGCCGGGGCCGACCTTCGACTTCTTCACTTCGCAGAAATTGCCGACCTTTGACCTTTCGGAAAGCTCAGCGCCGGGCCTCAGCCGTGCGAACGGGCCGACTTCGGCATTCGGCCCGATATGAGCTCCCTCGAAATGGCAGAAGGCATGAATGATGGCGCCGCCATCCACTTTGACGCCGCGACCGAAAAACACGTTCGGCTCGATGACGGTGTCCCGGCCGACTTCGGTATCGTAAGAAAAAACAACGGTTTCCGGCTGGATCATCGTCACGCCTGCGAGCATCATCTCGCGCCGCTTCCTGCCCTGCCAGACGGCCTCTGCCTCGGCCAGCTCGGCGCGGTTGTTGATGCCGAGCACGTTCTCGAAGGCGACCTCGGTCGCGACGACCTTCCTGCCGAGCTCGCGCGCGATTTCGACGATGTCGGTGAGGTAATATTCGCCCTTGGCGTTGCCGTTGTGGACGGCGTCGAGCAGCTTCAAGGCGAGTCGACCGTCGATCGCCATCAGCCCGCCATTGCAGAAATCGATCTGCCTCTCCTCCGGCGAGCAGTCGCGCTCCTCGCGGATGGCGACCAGTTCGCCGCCCTTCTCGATAAGACGACCGTAGCCGGTCGGGTTCGGCGTGCGAAAGCCCATGACGACGACGGCGGCGCCTTCCGTGAGCTTCTGCCGCGCCGCGATGAGCGAGGCTGGCTCGACGAGCGGCGTATCTGCGAAAACGACAAGTATATCGTCATAGCCGCGCGCGATCGCTTCTCGGGCTGCGAGCACCGCGTGGGCGGTGCCGAGCCGCTCGGCCTGGACGAAGCTCTGGGCCTTGGCGGCGAAGGGCCTCACCACCTTCTCGACCGCCTCCGCCCCATTGCCGACGACCAGCGCGATATCCGCGCCGCCCGCTGTCGCGGCAGCGCGCGCCACATGTGCGACCATGGGCAGGCCGGCGATCGGATGGAGCACCTTGGGCAGTGCGCTCTTCATGCGCGTGCCTTCGCCCGCGGCAAGGATGATCGACAGGCAGGATCGTTCGGTCATGTCGTGGTCCGGAAATGAGATGCGTAGAATCGCGGACTATGTATCATTGCGGCCGAACCTCTCCAATCCGGCCGCCCTCAACAGTTGTATCCGCAGATTTCAGCCGAGCTGGCCAAGCGCCGGGAAAGTCTCCAGCAGCCAGTAGGAGGCCGCGCTTACTCCGCCCGTCACGAAGAATATGCCGGCAAGCACCAGCAGCGCGCCGATCGCCTTCTCGACCCGTCCGAGATGGACGCGGAACTTCGCCATGAAGCGCATGAAGGCGCCGGAGAAGATCGCGGCGACCAGGAAGGGGATGCCGAGCCCGATCGAATAGGCAAAGAGCAGCAAAGCGCCCTCACCCACAGTCTCGCGGCCGCCTGCGAGCGTCAGGATCGGTCCGAGCACGGGGCCGATGCAGGGTGTCCAGCCGAAAGCGAAGGCGAGGCCCATGATGTAGGCGGCGAGCGCACTCGCTGGCTTGCCTTGCGCCTGGAAGCGGGCCTCGCGCGACAATAGCGGGATACGCACGATGCCGAGAAAATTGAGCCCCATCAGGATGATGACGATGCCGGCCGCGAGCGCCAGCGGTTCCTGCCAGACGCGCAGGAATCGGCCGATGGTGGAGGCGCCTGCGCCGAGCGTGACGAAGACCGTGGTGAAGCCGAGAACAAAGGCGATCGATGCCGCGACGAGCGCAGCCCGCGCGCCGCTGTTCGCTGCCTCTTCGCCGGTGGCGCGGAAATCATCGACGGTCACGCCGGCCATATAGCAGAGATAGGGTGGCACCAGCGGCAGAACGCAGGGCGACAGGAACGAGATCGCCCCTGCTCCGACTGCGCTCATATAGCCGATATCGATTGCCATGCCGCCAATATACCGTTGCTGCTTCGGCGCGGCTATAGACCGGCGGCGGCACCGAGGCCAATCACCAAAGCGTGGCAGGTCGCTGCAGTTGACATCCTATTTCGGGAACAATTCGCTCATTGTCGGCTTGCAATACGTCACGATCCGGGCAATGTGGATTCGTCTCGGGCAACATCGTGATTTGATAGATCATTCATGCGCGGAGTTGCCAATGTCATCCATTCCCAATCCAGGTTCCGAGTTGCCGCCAGAACACGCTGACGAGGTTCACAACGCCGTCAGGGCCATTCGGGAACGAACCGGTTATACTCTCGAACAACTTTCCCTTACATGCGGGCTTTCGCTCCAGGAGATCACGGAGATCGAGGACGGGCGCGACACCGATCCCGAGAAGCTTCGCCGCATAGCTGCAGCGCTTCAGCTTCCTGAAAGCGTATTCTTTTCAGACGAGGACAGGACTGCTGCCTGACCTTGCCACAAAGCCCGCCATCCGCCCGGATTGCGGGCTTTCTTTCCAGGAATTCCTCACATGGCGATGACAGGCCGCCGCCGTACGTAAAGCCCGTTCAATCCTTCAACATGGCTGTCGCGGCGTCTGCGTCGGTCACGAAGACAGTCGCCAGCCCCGCTCTGGCAACGGCCAGGAGAATGGCATGCTTGTGCGCGCCTCCGGATGCGACGATGCGGCATGGGATTTTGCGGTAGTGCTCGAGTTCGGGCGCCAGAACCTGCTCGTTGAGAGGGTGGTCGACGGGTTTGCCCTGCCAGTCGAGGTAGCGGCCAAGAAGGTCTCCGACCGCCCCGGCAGCAACGAGATCCTCGGGAGGTGTTCCGACCGGCAGGCCATAGCGGACCTGCAGCGACTGGTCCGACACGTCTCCGACGCTCAGGAACGATATGTCCACTTCGGATATGCGATGGAATGTTTTCTGGAAGACGGATTGCGAAATGATCGCCTCGCGCGATTGCCGGCTTTCGGCATAGATCGGCGCCGCGAAATAATAGCACTGCCCCTGCAGGACCTCGGCGAAGCCGCGAACGATCTCGAAAGTGTTGATTTCCAGACCGCGGGTCAGTCCTCCCATCATCGACCGAATCGCAATTCCCGGCTCATTGGCCGGCGTCATCTGCCGCACTGTCTCGCGCAGCGTTGAACCCCAGCCGACGCCGATCGATCCCGGCTTGCGGCTCTGGATCAGCCTATCCAGATAGGCGGCCGCGCCGCGACCGATCACTGCATGAAGCTGGTGGGCATCGGCCGGCGTCGGAACGACGACCGCGTCCGCCAGGCCGAATCGGTCCCGCAACCGCGTTTCCAGTTCGACCATCTCGGCAAGCGGCGAGCTGAAGCTGATCCGCACGACGCCTTCTTCAAGGGCGGTGGCCAGAAGCTCATTGACCCTGCGGCGGGTGAGATTCATGCGCTCGCCGATCTCGGCCTGGGTCAGGCCCTCTACATGGTAGAGCCAGGCCGCCCTGACCATCAACTGCTGCTGATCCATGCGAAATCCACTATCAGTTTCGCCTGCGGTTACAAATGTCACATAGGTGAAACATTTGGAACCTAGGGGGTGCGGCAGCCCATTTCGGAAACCGCGCTATGCCTGCTGACCTCCTCATCTTCGATTGCGACGGTGTGTTGATCGACAGCGAACCCGTGGCAAGCGGTTTGCTTGCCAAGGCGCTGCAGCGCGCCGGGGTCGATGTGAGCCACGTCGAGGTTCACCGCCGCTTCACCGGAGCGTCGGAAAGCGAAAGCCGTCGAATCTGCGTCGATGAATTCGGCCTCGCCGACGTCGATGGGCTGTTTTCGCGGTGGAAGGCGCAAGTCTACGACGAGTTCACCCGCTCGCTTCGGCCGATGACGGGAATGGTCGACCTCGTGCGTTCGCTGTCGCATCCCAAATGCGTTGCGTCGAACAGCTCTATCGAGCGGCTGCGCCGCAGTCTTGGGCTCTTCCACCTCTGGACGGATTTTGCCCCGCACATCTTCAGCGCCGAGATGGTGGCGCATCCGAAGCCGGCTCCCGACCTGTTCCAGCTTTGCGCGAGAACCTTCGGCACGGCGCCGGAACGGTGCGTCGTGATCGACGACAACGCGCACGGAATTGTCGGCGCGGTCGCCGCGGGAATGAAGGCAATCGGCTTCGTCGACCCTGCCGATCCCCGGGCGGACCGGCACGCCGTCCTGAAGGAAGCCGGTGCACTGGTTACGACGGAAGGTGCCGACGAACTTGCAGCGGCAATCCATGCGATTTCGCCGGCAGCCGCCCATACGGCCGACGCGGCGAACCGAATGCGCAGCCATCACTAGCACCTACTCAGCCTGCCAGCCGGCCCTCACAAGCGGAGACAATCCAATGAACAGCATCATCTCGACCGGCTTCAACTCGGGTTCGTCCGATGGCGAGCTCGGCAGCCTTGAAACTGATCTGCGCCGGCTTGCCGACATGGGGGTGGATACGGTGGAGCTCGCGCTGACGACGATCGACCTGATTGCCGGTGGACGGGCCATCGAGGAAAGGGCCGAGAGGCTCGAGGCGCTCACCTGCCAGTTTCCCTTCCGCTACACCGTCCACGGCCTTGTTTCATCCAATTTCATGGATCCGGCGACGGCACGCTATCAGGTCGATGCTGCGAAGGCGCTGGTCGAGGTCTGTGACAGTATCGGCGCCCGCGTCATTGTCCAGCACGGCGGCCATCTGCGCGCCGACCAGCTGTTCGAGCGCGCCGAAGCCGACCGGCGCGAGCGCGAGGCTCTGTTCGAGCTTGCCGAATTCGCCAGGCCCTATGGCGTGCGCATTGCCTTCGAGAACATTTTCACGACCGAACCAGGTCAATACCGACAGACGCCGGCCGAAATTGCTGCCACCGTCAAGGCCGTCGACCATCCCAACCTCGTTGCCCTGATCGACTTCAGCCACGCCTACATCGAATCGACCTGGCGCGGGCTCGACTTTCGCGATGAGCTGCGCGCCATGGCGCCGGTGGCCGGGCATCTGCATGTCCACGATTCCTTCGGCCGCCCCCAGGGCTTCTACAAACCCTACCATCCCCAGGAATCGACCGCGCTCGGACTTGGCGACCTGCACATGCCGCTCGGCTGGGGCGACATCGACTGGGAGGACATCTTCAGCGAACTGACGTTCCTTCCGGACACGGTGCTGATGATGGAAATCGGCCCGCGTTACCGCAGCGAGCAGCCCGCCTGTCTCGAGCGCGCGCAGCAATTGATGGCGCTGAACGCCGCCCAGAAATCGATCGCCGCCGAATGACCAGCACTAGCGAAAGCAATTGCGCGGGGGATCGCGGATGACTGCCGATTTGAGCGTCGAGCGCGTATCGAAATCGTTCGGCCAGACCAAGGTGCTCGACGATATTTCGCTCTCCGTCGAGCCTGGCGAATTCGTCTCGCTGGTGGGCGCTTCCGGCTGCGGGAAGTCGACCTTGCTGCGCATCATCGCCGGCCTCGAGGCGCAGGATCAGGGCGACGTCGCGATAGCGGGGCGCTCGGTCAGCCAGCTGTCGCCGAGCGCACGCAACGTGGCCATGGTTTTCCAGAACTATGCGCTCTACCCGCACATGAGCGTCTTCGACAACGTCGCGCTGCCCCTGACGATGAGGCAGCTCTCGATCATCGAGCGCCTCCCGCTCGTCCGACTGGCATCTCCCCGAAGGTCGCGGATAGCAGCGGAAATCGCGGGCAAAGTCGGATCCGTAGCCTCACAGCTGCGCATTGACCATCTTCTCGACCGCAAGCCTGGCCAGCTGTCCGGCGGCCAACGCCAGCGCGTGGCGCTGGCGCGGGCGCTGGTTCGGGAACCGAGCCTCTTCTTGATGGATGAGCCACTGTCCAATCTCGACGCGCAGCTTCGCGTCCAGATGCGCGACGAAATCGCGGACCTCCACGCTCGTCTCGGCGCAACGTTCATCTATGTGACGCACGACCAGGTGGAGGCGATGACCCTTTCCCACCGGGTCGCGCTGCTCGAAGCCGGCCGCATCGCCCAGATCGGCCGCCCTATCGAGCTTTACGACAGGCCTGCAACCATTTCGGTTGCATGCTTCATCGGCTCGCCGGCGATCAACATCCTGCCGGCACAGATATCCGCCGGAGGGCGACTTACCTATGCGGGAACACCTCTTCCCATAGCAGTCGACGGGTCCGCCGGAGCAGCCGCCTCCATCGGACTTCGGCCCGAACATGCAACCATATCCGCGCCTTTCGACGGGGCCCTGTTGATCGCACGGGTCCGGCGCAGCGAGCACCACGGGCCGGAGCAGCTGGTCCACGTGGAGATCCAGTCCGCGATCGGGGGAAGCCTCACCATCCGTGTTCCGGACAGTCATCCCGAAACTGCGGAGGTCACGGCGGGCAACCTCGTTTCCGTTTCCTTCGACCCGCGGCGCCTGCACGTGTTCGACGCTCAAGGGCAGCGACTGAGCACCCGGCTCTTCCCCCAACAGCCTTCACAGCCCGCAAAGTCCAGGAAAATGGCAGGAGCAGCAGTTTGACTGATACCGCTGCAGTCATTGAGAGCCGGCCGTGGCAGACAGCCAGGCGGACGGGGAAACGCCGCGAGGGGGCAACGGGAGCGCTGTTCGTCGCGCCGGCCTTCCTGCTGCTTCTGGCGACCGTTCTGGCACCCGTAGGCATTCTCGTCGTGCTGAGCTTCACGGACTACGAGCTCGGTGCCGTCACGTTCCGCTGGGTCGGACTGGGCAATTTCGAGCAGGCGCTCTCTGATCCGGTTTTCAGGCGCTCGGTGACGAACACCCTGCTTTACGTCGCGATCGTGCTGCCCGGTGGTGTCCTGCTTGCCCTCCTGGTCGCGCTTCTCGTCCATGGCCGCGGCAAATCCCGCGTCTTCTATGAGGTCGCGTATTTCCTGCCTGTCACGGCGACGCTCATCGCCATGGCGGCCGTCTGGCAGTTTGTCCTGCACCCCCGCCTCGGCCCGGTGAATGCCGTGCTCAAGATGCTGGGTTTTGCGGAGCAGGGCTTTCTCTCCACACCTTCCCTGCTCATCCCGACGCTTGCCTTCATCGGCCTGTGGAACATCGTCGGCTTCAACATGGTGCTGTTCCTGGCCGGGCTGTCATCCATCCCGCGCGACCTCTACGACGCGGCCGAAGTCGACGGCGCGACCAGCGCGATCGACCGCTTCCTGACGGTCACCTGGCCGATGCTCGCGCCGACGACGATGTTCGTGGTCGTGACCACGTCCATCACCGCCTTCAAGGTCTTCGACACTGTCGCCATCCTGACGGCCGGCAGGGATGGAAGCGAGGTCCTGCTCTACGCGATCTACCTCGAAGGCTTCCAGTATTTCAAAATCGGCTATGCGGCCGCACTGACGGTCGTCTTCCTACTCTTCATGCTGGCGTTCTCGGTCTATCAGGCCACGCAGCTCGACCGACGGGTTCACTACGGATGACCGCGCTTTCGCAAACCGTGAGCCCGGCCGATCGCCACTCGCTGCCGACAGGTGCGCTTGCAAAGCTGGTCCTCGTCCATGCTGTGCTCATCGCGGGCGCGATCGTGATGCTGCTTCCTTTCGCATGGATGCTGCTAACGTCGATCAGGCCACCGGGTGAGATCGTCTCGGGCTCGCTCAATCCCATTCCGGGTCAATTTTACGGCGCCGAGAACTACTCCGACGCACTTTCGACGGCGCCACTCCTTCACTTCATGCTCAACGGCGCGATCGTCTGCGCGGGTATCCTGGCGGTGCAACTGCTCGTTTCTATCCCGGCTGCGTACGCGCTCGCGAAGCTGCGCTTCCCGGGGCGGCAGCTGTTCTTTGCCCTCGTCGTCGTCGGCCTGTGCGTGCCAGTCCAGGTTCCGGCACTCCCGCTCTATCTGGGGCTCGCCTATTCGGGACTGCTCGATTCCTATTTCGCGCTGATGGTGCCCTTCTTCCTTTCCGTCTTCGCCATCTTCCTGTTTCGCCAGACCTTCAAGACCTTTCCGGACGAGATCATCCACGCCGCGCGGATCGATGGCGTCGGCGAGATGGAGATATTGTGGCGTATTGTCGTTCCGAGCGCCTGGCCGGCGATCGCCGCCTTCTCGATCTTCTCGATCGTCGCCCACTGGAACGATCTCTACTGGCCCATCATCGTCATCCAGCGGCTTGAATATGCGACCCCGCCGCTCGGCATGCTGTTCTTCGCCGGATCGGAAGTCGGCAACAGCTACGGCAGCTTGATGGCCGGGGCTGTCATCATCACTGCCCCGATCATCCTCATCTTTCTCATCGCCCGCCGTCGCTTCGTGCAAGGCATCACCATGACCGGGATCAAGTAGCCGGCACGGCTGCCGGCCCCGACCTCATTCCATCTATCGGTTCAACCCCAAGAAGGAAACTTCGATGAAACTCACGCGACGAACGATCATGGCGGCCGCCGCCCTGCTGGCAAGCGGGCTTTCGGCAAGCGCGGAAGAGGTGACGCTCGACGTCCTCTACTGCTTTCCGGATTTCGCCAAATTCCATGAGCCCCTCGCCCAGGAGTTCATGAAGCAGCACCCCGACATCAAGATCCAGTTCCGTGCGCCGGCGGCGAGCTACGACGAAGGCCATCAGACGATGTTGCGTTCGGCGATGACGAACCAGCTGCCGGATATCTACTATTCCGGGTATCACCTGCTCCCCGAGCTCATCCAAACGCTCGGCCAGCGCGATCAGGCCGTTCCGCTGAACGACCTGCTTGCCGCCGAAGGGCCAGAATTCCGCAAGGCCAACTACTTCGACAACCTGATCGATCTCGGCTCGGTTGACGGCAAGCTCTACGGGCTCGCGGTCAACGCCTCCAACCCGATCGTCTATTACAACGCCGATCTGGTGAGGAAAGCCGGCGTCGACCCGGCCGATTTCCCGCGCACCTTCGACGGCATCATCGCGCTAGCCGGCAAGATCAACGATCCCGCGAACGGGATCAACGGCATGGCCTATGACGTGCATGGCTGGCCGGACGGTTGGCTGTTCGAGGCGGCGCTCACCCAGGCCGGGGGCAAGCTCCTGACCGACGACCGCCACGACATCGCCTTCGATGGACCGACGGGGCTGAAGGCGCTGCAGACATTCCGCCGGTTCGTGACCGAGGGCGGCATGCAGCTCATCGACTATATGCAAAGTCGCCAGCAGTTCGGGGCCGGCAAGATCGGGATCTATTTCGCCTCGCCCGGCAACCTGACCCAGGTCACGAGCCTGGTCGCCGGGAAATTCGATTTCCGCACGATGAAATTTCCCATCGAAGACGAAGCCAAGGGCAGCTTGCCGACCGGAGGGAACGCCATCCTGACCCTCGCCAAGGAGGACGCCAAGAAGAAGGCTGCATGGGAGTTCATGAAGTTCATGACCAGCCCTGCGGCTCAGAAGGTCATCGTCGAGATGACGGGCTACCTGCCGACCAATGCCGGTGCACCAGGCCCGGATTATCTCGGTCCCTTCTACGACAAGAACCCCAATTACCGGACGCCTGTCGAACAGGTGCAACGGGCTGGGCCCTGGGGCGCGTATCCCGGCGGAAACGGGGTGCGCATCTGGCGGACGCAGCGCGACATCGTCGCCGAGGTGATGCGTGGCGACGTGACCCCTGAAGCCGGTCTGGCTGAGATGGCGAAGGCCACCCGGGAAATGCTGAAGACCCCGTGATGGAACGACAGGAAGCGAGGGCGTTGAACGGCGCCTTCGCCCTTCTCCCGAGAAAACGACTGACCAAAATGAAGATCATCCACATCACCGATGCCCATATCGTGCCCGAGGGAGAGACCATCTACGGCCTCGACCCCGCCGCCCGCCTCGCGGCCGTGATCGACCACATCTCGGCGAACCACGCCGATGCCGATCTCGCCGTCATCACCGGCGACCTTACTGATCGGGGCGACCCTGCCTCCTACCAGCGGCTGCGTTCACTGCTGGAGCCGCTGCCGATGCCGGTCAGGCTGATGATCGGGAACCACGATATCAGGGCCGCTTTCACCGACGCCTTTCCCGACGAGCCTCGTGACGAAGCCGGCTTCGTGCAGTCCGTGATGGATCTGCCCGATGGAGCCGGCAGGCTGCTCTTTCTCGACACCAACGAGGTCGGCTGGAGCGGCGGCCGCTATTGCGACAGCCGCCTCGCATGGCTGGAGGCGCGTCTGCAGGACGCTCCGGATCGGCCCGCCTTCATCTTCATGCATCATCCGCCGTTCCCGCTTGGGGTCGCGCATTTCGAGCAGATCTGTCTCGCCCAACCCGAACCGTTCATCGCGGCCCTCAAGGGCCACGGCGGCGGCGTGCCGCACATCTTCCTCGGGCATGTCCACATCCCCGTGAGCGGCGTGTCGCCGTCCGGCATCCCCTTCAGCGCCGGACGCGGCTGCAATCACCAGATCGTCCTCGACTTCGCCGCCAGGGATTGCACCTGGGCAAGCGGCGCACCGAACTACAACATCATCAGGATCGGTGAGCACGGGGTGATCGTGCACGCCTTCGACTTGATTGACGCGGCGACGATCGGAACCGGCGCTTACCCGCCGGGACCGTAGGTCCTGCCTGTTCGATGACTCTCTATTCGACCACGGGCGCGGCGTCCTGATGGCTGCCGCGCAGCGGTATTTCCGGCATGAGCACGACCGCGACGAAAGAAGCGAGCATCAGCCCCGCGGAGACCAGGAAGATGGTCTGGAAGGGCGCGGCCGAAACGACATGCGCTGCCCCCCGCATGCCTTCTCCTACGAGCGGCAGGCCGTAGCCGAGCGCGACCGCGCCGAGCGCCGCAACCCCCAACGCGCCGCCCAGCGAGCGCAGGAAGGTAAGAACGCCGGTCACGACGCCGAGATGACCATGATCGACCGCGTTCTGAACGGAGACGGTAGCGACCGGGAAACCCGTCCCCATCCCCATTCCCACGCAGATCGTCAGCAGCTCGACGATCGCCAGCGACGCGCTGCCGGCGAGCAAGCCTAGCAGACCGAGGCAGATCATGCTGAATACCGAGCCGAGAAGGGCGATGCGCTTGTAGTGCCTGAAGTGCGGTATGAGGCGGCCGCTGGTAGTCGCACCGGCGACGGTGCCGAGCAGCAGCCCGAGCAGAGCGACGCCGGATTCGGCGGCCGTCAGGCCAAGATAGGATTGCAGATAGACCGGCAGGTATACCGACAGACCGACATTCGCCCCCTGCAACAGGAACATCGAAAGCGTGCCGGCAAGCACGATCCTGTTGCCGAGCACCTCGAGCGAGATCAGCGGCTCGGCGGCCTTGAGCAGCCGGCGCCCGAAGGCGGCCCATAGAAGGGCCGAACAGGCGACGAGCCCGAGGATTTCGGTGGAGAGCCATGGATATTCGCTACCGCCCCAGTTCAAGGCCAGAAGCAGCACCGACGTCGCGGCAATGAGCAGCAAGGCGCCCAAGCTGTCGATGGCGTGGCGCCGCCCCGCCACCGGCAGCTTCTTCAGCGGGGCGTTTATGATGGCCATCGCGACGAGCCCGAGCGGAATGTTGATCCAGAAGATGAGCGACCAATGGAGATGCTCGGCGAACGTGCCGCCGAGCAGCGGCCCCGCGATGCTCGCCACCGCCCATGTGCCCGATATCCAGGCGGCATATCGCGCCCGCTCGAGCGGCGGTACGAGGTCGCCGATCACCGTCTGCGACAAGGCGAACAGCCCGCCGCCCCCGAGACCCTGCACGGCCCGGCCGAGGATCAACACGAACATGTTGGGCGCCATCGCGCTGATCAGCGATCCCGCAAGAAAGATCAGGATGGCCGCATAGATGATGGGCCGCCGGCCATGGATATCGGAGAGCTTGCCGTAGAGGGGAGCCATCGCGGTTGCGGTGAGCAGATAGGCTGTGACGATCCAGGGCAGATAGTCGGCATGGCCGAGCGCACCGGCAATGGTCGGCATGGCGGGAGCCACGATGGTCTGGTCGAGCGCGGCCAGAAGCATCGACAGGAGCACGCCGCCGATGATGGTGTTCTTCTCGCGCTCCGTGAGCGGCGGCGCCGAAAAGCCGATTCTGTCGTCGACAGCCTTGTCCATCGATGCACCCGATCCCCCGCTGCCCGTCCCCGCGAACCGCAATCTTGAACGGCCGTCTCGGCCCATGACGCACCAGCGCGGCATGACCGGACATCCAGGCCGTCGATTTGTTTGCGGACCTCGCCCGAGGGGCTGAATTCGAGTCCCGTAAGCGGGAACGCCGGACTGCCGGCCGGCATGCGTTTGGTTGAAGCAGCGGCGCCCGGATAGCAGAGGATGCCGGTGTGTGTCGAGGCGCCGGGTGCCGGCGGTGCCGAAATTGTTACCGTGTTCAGAAGCTAGGGGAAGGGAATAGGGCAATAGGGAGGTAGGGGAGTAGGAGAATGAGGCGGTCGGCAACATACTCCCATACTCCCCTACTCCCCTACTCCCCTACTTCCCTAATCCAGCTCGAACGTCACGTTGACCTGAACCCTGTAGGAGTTCTCTCCGGCCTCCACCGGCACGGCCTCGGCTGCACGGTCAAAGGCCTTGGCCGCGAGCGGTACGGGCGGCTGTCGGAAAGCGACGTCTGAGATTTCCATCACTTGTCCAAGCTTGACTCCGGCCGCTTCTGTCAACGTCTTCGCCCTGTCGATCGCATCGGCGACGGCCTTCTTGCGCGCCTCTTTGAGGGTCGCCGAGGGATCGTCGTTGGTGAACGTGACGCCGCCGCCCTGGTTGACGCCAAGGCTCACCGACTTGTCGAGGATCTCGCCCGTCTTGGAGAGATCGCGCACGCGCACGCTGAGCGAATTGGTGACCTGATAGGCGACAAGCTTGCTCTCCTGCGAGCCGTCAGGCTTATTCTGGAAGTCGTAGCGCGGATTGATCTGCACGCCCGCCGTCTGCAGGTCGCGATCGGCGACCCCGGACCCCTTCATGGCGGCGATCACGTCGGCCATCGCCTTGTTGTTGGCATCGAGCGCCTCGCGTGCTGTCGCCGCCTCACGCATGACGCTGAGCGACAGAAGCGCGATATCGGGTTTCACCGTCGCCTCGCCCTCCCCCATCACCACGATGCGGCGTGGCGGCGGTTCGGCGGCATGCGCGACGGCGGGCAATGCAATCGCGGCGGCAAGCGCGGCTGCGAGCAATTTTTTCGTCATCAAAGTCTCCTTGCTGGTCTGGATGGCATCTCCCTTGGGACGTCCGCGGAAGATGGATCCTTGGGTCTGTCGATCGCGATTCGGAGAAATCGCAGAGTTCTCCTGTAAAATCATCCGGCAGAACAAAGAATTAGGTTATGCCGAACGACTGCAATGCGGCCTGCTCTATGGACCGATTGCGGAGCGATTGCGGCATGGCTTGTGCGACCGGAAAAAAGCCACTAAGTCAGCCGCCGTGGGGCCTGTAGCTCAATGGTTAGAGCCGGCGGCTCATAACCGCTTGGTTGGGGGTTCGAGTCCCTCCGGGCCCACCAATAACTAAGCTTTTGGTTTCGTTGTTTTTTGTTAGCTTTGGACTCGCCCCTGCGATTGTCGCCAATGGGCAAGTGTTGGCGAAGCAACGACACCGTTACAGTCGTTTTCGCCGCGCTAAATGAACGACGCTATGCGCCTCAATGTCAGCCGCTGAGGAAAAGCAGACCTCGGCGATGATCCCGCGGGGCCGCTAATCACAGCTGGCATGGCGCATTTGGATGCACCCTTTGTGGCGTGAGACGGACATGTTCCCCACTAGAGATATGGCTTGAAGCTGAACCGCCGCGAACCTTGAACGCCGCGCGGTCATGTCTTAGGAGACGGTCGGCACTGGCCAGAGGTTGCAAATGCATGTGAGGCTGGTCGGTTCCTCGCAAGACACGACTTTTGCCAGACGGAATGTCTGTGGCACCGCAATGGGGGCTCGCTACGTGCTCAATGAAATCCAGCAGGCATGCCTCAACAGGCGCGAAGCCCTTTTTCAGGGATCGACCGCTTTGGCGCCGGGGCAGGACATGTCTGACAATTTAGCATCTCGCATCTGATTCAGCGAACTCTTGGAGCGAACAGTGGCCGCCCTGAACAGACCGGTCCTGACCGGGAGCGCTCGCGCGGTGTTCCGGCGACTGGTCGAGGATGGCCCCTCGACCAGACCGCAAATCGGAGTGTCCTTAGGTCTGTCGCGCCCCACAATGTCGGCTGCCATCGCTGAACTCGAGGAGCTCGGCTATGTCGAAATGGTCGGCGCGATCCAGGGCCCTCTGGGACGTAGCGCAGCACAATACAAGGTGGGATCGGGAGCCGGGCACGTTATCGCCGTCGATGCTGGTGCTACACACTTACGGCTTCGTGCCTGTGCTCTCGATCGCAGGCAACTGGCTAACCGGGTTCTGCGTCTTCCTACGAGCCAGCTGACAATCAACGAAGAAATCAGCCGGGCTGTCGCTTCCGAGTTTTCCATCATACGTTCTATGGCTGACCAAAGCTGGGGGCCATTGCGGGCCATCGGGCTTGCCGTACCGACGCGGGTCGTGGGGCCCGGAGGCGATGTGGTGGGCAGCCGGCAGGAGATCGTGTTCAGTGCGTTCAGCCCGCCTCGCGGGGTCACGCTGATCCTTGAGAACAATGTCAACTGCGCAGCCATAGCCGAGCGGCACTATGGCGCGGCAAGAGGCGTCTCGAGCTTTGCATATGTGCAGATCGGGTTGAAGATCGGCATGGGACTTGTGCTGAACGATCAACTCGTGCGCGGCCGCAACGGTGCGGCCGGTGAAATTGGCCACCTGAGTTTTCCTTTCGCCCCAGGTGCTGAACCACTGCCGGGCGAAGCAGAGCACTATCTCGGTAACGAAGCCTTTATAGCGCGTGTCCGGTCGGACTGGCCAGCGTCGGCGGGGCCGGCGCCGGGCGATACCGCAGAGCTTCTTGCCCTGGCCGAAACAGGTCACGCCGACGCGGTGCGTCATGTGGCCAGTCACGCCTCGGACATCGGTGCCATCATAGCCACCTGCGTCAGCGTGGTGGACCCGGGCCTGGTTGTCCTGGGCGGCGGGCTGGGCGCTTCGCCGTTGCTCTTGCCCGTGGTGCGCGAGACGGCCAGCAGGCTTTCCTACCCGGTCGATATCCAAAACACGCTCCTGGGTCCGGATGCGACCGTCCTTGGAATCGAGCGTCTCGCAATCGACGCGACCCTGCGGCAACTCTTGGATGGAGAGGCCTAAGGGCTTCCACCCACACCCACGTTCCTCATCTTGACATCGCGCCTTTTAATTTATTAGTTAAGCTGCCTAACGTAAAAGGCTGGCGATTGCGGGTATCAAGGGAGGAAGAATTGAGGACCCTCAGCAAACTTCGGTTCGGCGTTGCTGGACTTGCCGCGCTGTTAGCGGTCGGGGCCGCCGGTACGGCCGCGGCGGAGGACGTGACTCTTGAATACTGGGTCTATTCCGACTTCGCGCAAGGCGACGCACTGGCGCTCCAGCAGGAGTTCATCAAGGAGTTCACAGCCAAGCATCCCGGGGTGAAAATCAATATCGTCGGAAAGGGCGACGACGACCTGACCGCCGGCCAGGTGGCCGGTGCCGCCAGCGGCAACCTGCCCGACGTGTTCATGAACGCCCAGTCCGTTGGTGCCCAGCTGGTCGAGGTCGCTGCACTGGACAACATCTATTCCAAATGGATGGCCATGCCCGAGGAATTCCGGGCCCAGTTCGACCAGAGCGCACTGAAGAGCTGCATGCCCAAACCGGATGAGCTCTACTGCCTGCCCTATACCGGTTTCGGCTCGTTGCTATTCCGCAATCTTACAGTGCTTCAAAAGGCTGGCATTGATACCAGCAAACCACCGGCGACCTGGGGCGAATGGCTCGCGCAAATGAAGAAGGTGAAGGAAGCCGGGATGTTCGCCATTCCGGACGAGACGCTGGTCTTCAACTCGATCGCCGAGATCTATGCGACCTCCGGTGGGACGGATAGCTGGGGTTTCGACTGGGCAAACCACAAGACGCGTATCGACCCCGCAACCATGACTAAAGTGCTGCAGAAATTCGTTGACATGGCGCCGCTTAACAGCGGGACAAGCCGCAATGACCAGGCGACCAAGGATCTTTTCATCTCGAACCAGCTTGCCTTCCACACCGTCGGCCCATGGGTCAACCCGACCTATGAGGAGGCGGCCAAAACCAGTGGGCTGAAGTATGACTTCGTGCTGATCCCCGGGGACGAATCCGGCAAGACCGGCGGGATCCGGAGCTACGAAATGGTCGGTGTCGCGCCGGGTCCCCATGCTGATCTGGCTTTCGAATTCGCGGCCTACATCACCGAAAAGGCGCAGATGGCCCGCTGGGCGAAGCTTCTGTCGCGCTACAATGCAAACGCCGCCGCAATGGCCGAGCCCGATGTCGCAGCGCTGCCGCTGATCAAAGTCTCGGTCGACGCTGCACATGGTGCGATGGATGTCGCGGCCCCCTATTTCGTCGATTCAGTACCGAGCTGCTACAATTCGACGGTTATCGACATGGCCTCCGCCACCGCCGACGGGAGCAAGACCCCAGAGCAAGGCGCGGAAGAGATGATCTCGCAGCTGAACGATTGCCTGGCCAAGTAAGCGCCACACCGTAATCTCGCCTGCGGCCGGAGCCAACTCCGGCCGCATGCCCGAGCCGGAACCCCCATGTCCCTTCGCCGGTACCTGCCGCACTACGTCATGATCGCGCCGTTCATGATCCTGTTTGCGGTGTTCTTCCTCTATCCGATCGTTAGTGGCCTCTATTACAGTTTCCACGCTTGGAACGGCGTGAAGCCGCCGGAATATGTGGGGCTTGCCAATTATCAGAAGATCCTGCTCTCGCGCGAATTCTCGACCGCGATGCGAAACCTCCTGACCTATGTCGCCATCACCGTGCCGCTGGGAATTCTGGTAGCGCTCGGACTGGCGCTCCTGGTGGACAGTTTCACGGGGCGCTGGGCCAACTTCTTTCGGAACGCCTATTTCATGCCGGTGGTTTTGCCCGCGTTCCTGGCCGCCACCATCTGGCGCTGGATTTATGCGCCGAATTTCGGGCTGCTGAACATGATGCTCGGCTGGTTCGGCGCACCCTCGGTCAATTTTCTGAACGACACCGGCACGATGCTTTACGCACTGATCGCCGTAGACGTCTGGGTTTCGGCAGGATTCAACATGGTGATCATCCTGGCCGGGCTAAAGAACATCCCCGTCGAACTCTACGAGGCCGCGCGGCTGGACGGCGCCAACAAGTGGCAGCAGATCGTCCATATCACCATTCCGATGTTGGGCCCGGTGCTGTTCTTTGTGGTGACATATGGCCTGATCTCAGCCATGCAGGTCTTCGACAAGCCTTGGCTGCTGACAGGGTCGTCCTTCACCAGTTACGGGGGGCGACGCAACGCCCTGCTCTTCCCGGTCATGGACATGATGGGCCGGGCGTTCGGCAGCGTCCGTTTCGGCGAGGCTGCCGCCTACGGCTTCCTGTTGACCGTCGCCATAGTGGTCCTGACCGCCGTCATGTTCGGGCTGCGCCGCTGGAGAGGGTGGGCATGACCTCTCAGTCGCTACGCCGCATCCCCGTCTGGTCCCTGGCCAAATGGGGCCTCGCCCTGATGATTGCCGCCATCGCACTGTTCCCGATCTGGTGGATGATCAACGTGGTTTTTGCCCTGCCGGGCGAGCCGGTGTCGATCAATCCACGCCTCTGGCCGACTTCGATTCCGGCGGGGATCGAGAAGATACATCTGATCTTCACCGAAACTGACTACCTGCGTGCTTACGGCATCTCGCTCCTCTACGCGGCGTTCACCATCGCCGGCGTGCTGCTCATCGGGTCGCTTGCGGCCTTCGAGTTCGCGCTGTTCGAATTTCCGGGGCGTAGTCTTCTATTCGGCATCGTCATGCTGTCGCTGATGGTGCCCACAGCAGTCACGATCATCCCAACTTATCTGCTCACGTCGCAACTCGGCTGGCTGAATACGATGCGCGGGCTGGTGGTACCCGGCCTCGCCTCGGCCTTCGGCCTGTTCATGCTGGTGCAGTTCATGCGCGCCATCCCCAAGGACATGATCGAGGCCGCGCGGCTGGATGGGGCGAGCCATATCCAAATCTACCGGCACGTTGCGCTGCCTCTGTGCCGCAACGCCTTGGTCACGCTGGCCATCCTGACGTTCATGCAGACCTGGGGCAACTATATGTGGCCGCTGATCATCGGGACGAAGCCCGAGATGTACACCGTGGGACAGGTAGTGGGTCTGTTCAATTCGCCCCTCTCCCACCAGACCGTCGACATGGTGATGACCGCCAACCTTCTGGCCGCGATTCCTCCGCTCCTGTTCTTCCTGATCTTTCAGCGCAAGATCGTCGAGGGCATCGCAATGTCGGGAACCAAGGGCTGACCGGAGAAGGACCAATGGCATTCCTGGACATTTCCTCGGTCTCGAAGGCCTTCGGCACGCTCTCTGTCCTCGATGACGTGAACCTTTCCATCGATCGCGGGGAGTTCGTGGTTTTCGTCGGCCCCTCCGGCTGCGGGAAATCCACGCTTTTGCGCATGATCTCGGGACTGGAGACGGTGAGTTCGGGCACGATCTCCATCGAGGGCGAGATCGTCAACGAGGTCGAACCGGCGCTGCGCGGAACGGCAATGGTATTTCAGTCCTACGCACTTTATCCGCATATGACGACCTTCCAGAACGTGTCGTTCGGCTTGCGCATGGCGCACCGGCCGCGCGAGGTGATCGCCAAGAAGGTCCAGCAGGCGGCGGCGATCCTTCGGCTGGACAAGTTGCTCGAGCGCAAGCCGGCGCAGCTATCAGGCGGCCAGAAACAGCGCGTCGCCATCGGCCGCGCCATCGTTCGTGAGCCGCGCGTGTTCCTGTTCGACGAGCCACTGTCCAATCTGGACGCCGAGTTGCGGGTGCAGATGCGTGCGGAACTGATGGATCTGCACAAACGCCTGGGCACGACAATGATCTACGTCACCCATGACCAGGTCGAGGCCATGACGTTGGCCGACAAGATGGTTGTGATGAATGGCGGTCGGGTGCAGCAGGTCGGCAAGCCGCTGGAAATCTACGACGATCCGGACAATCGGTTCGTCGCCGGCTTCGTGGGCTCGCCCAAGATGAACTTTTTGCCCGCCTACGCCATCGATGCCTCGTCCGAGGGCGTGCGCATCGGCGGTATCGGGGGGCAAGCCGAGACGGTCCTGCCGCTTTTCGTTCCGGGTCTGACGGGCAAGGTCGAGTTCGGCCTGAGACCCGAACATCTCTCCCCTCTGTTAGGAGACGCCCCTCAGCCGGAAGGCGGATTGCTGCTGGAGGGGAAAGTCAAGCTGGTCGAGGAGCTTGGTGCAGAAAGTTTCGTGCATATGGATCTGGTCGACGGCACCAGAGTGACCGTTCGGGCGGGACGGGACGCGGCGGTGACCGGCGGCACGTTCCGCGCCTCGGTGGACGTTCGGCGAGCGCTCCTGTTCGCCCGAGATGGCCAGCGCGTCCGCGGCCCGAGCGGATCCAGAAAATGAGTCAGTCCAAGAACGAAAAGGCCGTGATCGTCGGAATCGACATCGGCGGTACCAAGACGCATGTGCGGGCCGTGCCGGTCGAAGGCGGCCCGGCTCGCGATCTGGTGCTCTCGAGCGGCGAATGGCGAGTCCGCAATTGGGAACTCGATGCCGCTCGGCTGCTGGAGCTGGTGACGGGCCTGGTCGAAGGCGCGCCGCTCGCGGCAATCGCGGTAGGCGCACACGGCTGCGACGATGCCGAAGAGTGCGAGGCGTTCCAGGCCGCCTTATCCGCACGCACCGATACGCCTCTTGCCGTGGTCAATGACGCCGAACTGATGCCCCTTGCCCTTGGCTTCACCGGGCAGATTGGCGTCGTAGCCGGCACCGGTTCGATCGCAGTTTGCCGGCCCTCGGCGGACCGGATGCTCGTTGCTGGCGGCTGGGGCTGGATAATTGGAGACGAGGGCAGCGCAGCTGGCCTTATGCGGCAGGCAGTTCGAGCCGTATCCCGTCATTTCGACTCGGGCGGCGGCCGCGGCGAGCCGTTGGTTGAGGCGATCTTTGAGACGCTGAAAGTTCCCTCGATCCCCCGCCTGGGTAGTTCCCTGTCCGAAATGCGCTCTGCGGCCGTGGTTGGGCGTCACGCCGCGGCGATCTTCGAGGCGGCCGAGGCGGGCTCCCAGCTTGCCGTCGAGGTGATCCGTGAAGGTGGGCGGGCGCTCGCGCAAACGGCCGCACTTCTGGAGGCGAGGGGCGCAAATGCAACCCATGCGGTGGCCGGCGGCAGCGTCATCGCCGGCCAGCCCCTGTTGTGGCGTGCCTTCGCCGAAGGGCTCGTCGAAGCTTCGAGCGGCCGTATCGCCCCCCACCTGTTCACCGGCAAGCCGGTCGAAGGTGCCTGTTACCTGGCCGGCAGCCTGATCGAAACCCCGGCCACGGGTGGAGCACGCTCGGCCCTGGCGATTTCCCAACCAAGATAAGGACAAACTCGTGAGCTATCGTTCAACCATCGCCCGCCAGCCCGACGCGCTTGCCGACACCCATGCCGCCGTTAGCGCCGAGCTTGCCAGAACGGACCTGTCGTCGCTGGACGGGCCGGTCATTGGGGTGACCGGCATCGGCGCGAGCTTTGCCGCAGCGGTCGTGGTGGCGGCGGAGCTTCAAGCACGCGATCGCCGCGCCTTCGCGTTGCGGTCCGTTGACATGGCCGCAGGTCATGATCTTTGCGATGCGCTGATTGGGCTTTCGCATCGTGGCCGCAGTGTAGAGACGGTGGCGGCGCTGGAAAAGCTGCCTTCGGCTGGCAGTCTTGCAATCACCAATGATCCTGAAAGCCCCCTGGCGAAGGCAGCAAAGCTGCACGTGCGGCTAGCCAATGGGTCTGACGCGACGCCTTCCAGCACCGGCTATACCGCTACGTTGCTCGCCGCGGGCATGGTGGTGCAGAGGCTTGTGGGCGCACCCGACGATGCCTTCGCGATGGTTCCAGCGCTTGCCCGTCAGGTCCTGAGCGCGGCAGCGGCGAAAATGGACCGGCTAGCCCGGCTGTTCCCTAAACGGCGCGCCATCGATTGTGTCGGCGCCGTTGCCGCGCTCGGCACCGCCGACGGGGCCTCGCTTCTGATCCGAGAGGCGTCGCGCATTCCGGCTTCAGCCTACGACACCCGCCACTATCTGCACGGGCCCATGGAGTCGATGGACGCAACCACCGGAGTGGTCCTGTTTGGCGCCGGGCGTGAAATCGAGCTGGCGCAGCATCTGGAACGCATCGGCTGTCCTGTGCTTCTAGTCACGACGGCCGATGGGGTTGACGACGGCGAACTTCTGACCGTCATCAGGGTCCCGCAATGTGAGAACCTGATCGCCCAGGCCATCATCGACATTTTCTCAGCGCAGCTTTTAGCCGCCCAGCTGTCCGACGCCGCCGGGCTGACGGACACCAAGTTCCGCTACAGGATGTCGGACACAAAGGTGCCTGAAGGGGCCTGAGTGTCCGTCTGGCAGGTGGCCGTTCTGGCGGACAGCTGCAACCAGGCGTAGGCCTCTTCGGGCGTTTCGGCCGCGCGCAGGCGTTCGCGAAGTTCGGGCTGGCGCAGGAGCCGGCAAAAATACGAAAGGGCGGGCAGGAATCCTGCCACGTCCGATTTCGGCCACAGAAGCGCCAGCAGCAGGTCCACCGGAGCGAGGTCGGGCGACCCGAACCAGACGGGGCGCTCCAAAGTCGCGAGCATCGCTGCTGGAGCGTCAATACCGTCCAGCCGTCCATGCGGGATAGCAACGCCATGACCGATGCCGGTCGATCCGAGGCGTTCGCGCTCCAGCATGGCGGCGAGCACCTCATCCTGGCCCCTGCCGACCCTTTCGCCCAGCCAGCCTGCTGCCTTGGCCAAGGCAGACCGCCTTCCCTTTGCGGGCATCTGCAGCACGATATCCTGCTCGCGCAGGAGCTCGGTGATCTCCATGACAGCCTCCAGGTCATTGCCGCCAGGGGCGGCGCAGAGGCTCGCCCGTCATTACGGCGCCAACTTTGAAGTCGAAAGAAGGGGGAACCTGGCGAACCCGGACGCGAGGCCAGGTTCTTGGATCGCGTCCGGGTCAGATGCCCGCTCTGATAAGGCGAGCTCCCCGAGAGAGACAGAACTCAGCTATGACGGGTATCCTTCGAAACCAGCCACACTAGCCGCGTTTCCAATCTCATGCCTGACGGGCGAGCACGGTTGAGCGGCTCGCGCCTGAGGACAGTTCCGGCGGGTTGTCCCGCCACGCCGCGATCCAGGTTCATGGCAGCACCTCGCGATGCCCATGGCCTGCTGGAGAATGGATACCCTGCTCCAACACTTGTGCGGAACCCGCGGGGACTACCCGCGATACGATACACCACGGGCAACGGATAGCAGCTCTGGGCAGCGTGCGGCTGCAGGAAAGGCAGATGCGCCTTGAACGGGGAGTTCTCATCTTACGCTCCATCAGCGCGGCGCCGTAAGGCGCCGCAGGAATGAACCGCTTTCTATGAGATGTCCCGGAGCAGGATTACGTGCGGAATTCAGGATGGGAGAGCCTGCCCCGGGAAAGGGAGCGTCCGTTCCCGGCAAGCCTCGAAATCCTGACAAAGGTCTCCATGCACATGATGGCTACCTTAACCCATCAGGCCGGTTTCTCAAGGCGACGCCATGTCGCCCGAGATGCCTGAAACGCGTGGTCATATGATCGCAAAGGCCAAGATCATCAAACCGAACAAGCCCACTGCGATAATCGTTTTCGTTGTCCTGTCCATCTTGCCTCCGTGAGGCCAACCGCGACGGCATCTCGGCTGACCTGTAAGCATTGGTCACCCAGTGCAGCCTTTCAAGTCGCGCTTCGAAGCTGACAGGCAGTGGACAGGGATGCCGTCGCCCTAGAGCCCTCCTTTCCGTGTTCCTGCTGCCCAAAGCGCCCGTCAACCATTTGGGGGATATCGCTTCTCGCAATTCCGATGTCCTCGAGCAGCCTGTCGTCAAGCCGCTCGAGCGCAGCGACGGCCCTGCCCCGTTGCCACCGTTCCTGCACACGCAGGAAAAGTTGCGCGACGGCTGACCGCAGATTGCGCCCCTTGGAAGCCCGCCGGATCATGGCGAATGGATACTCGTTGATGGACATTGTGTCCCTCCTTTCACATTGGCCAGCACTGTTCGGGGCTGGCTGCAGAAGCGGCCATCCGCAAACAGTCCTGTAGGAAGGCATCGGCGGTCTTGCGCTTGCCCGACGCTCGTCAGAGCGTGTGGAAACGACGCCGAGCCATTCGGCTTGGATGAGAGTGAAAGTCCCCGAGACGGTGAACGGCTGCGTCCGAACCGCTCGGGGCTAGGAACGGTTCAGAAGGGACGCCGAGACGACCAGGTATTTCTTGTGGCGACCAGGGGTAGTCATGGCCCGGAGATGGTCAGCCCGAGCAGCCAATTCAATCCGAGGCAGGTCGGATGCGGCCTTTGGACGCTGACAGGGCGGACCGGAAAGGCCTGCATGGCGGCAGACCCGGCGCACAATGGGCACAAGGCCATCCTCGCGGTCCCAACTCATCCATTTGACTTTGCGTACCAACTCTTCATGATGACGTCCGTGAGCAGGATTTCAGCATACGGACTTGCCTTCCGAAAGCGGCCGAAGACAGGCCGCTAGGCCCTGGTCTCGCGGATGAAGCTCCGCCTGGCCAGGGAACCCTTCAGTGACATCGTTCTTCCCAAGCAGTCTCCGAGGCGCAGCCGCGGATCGCTCGGGCATGCAAGAAGGAAACCGGAATGGCCAAGAGAAAAGGCAATCGAGAAGCCCGCAAGCCGAAGCAGAACAAGGAGAAGAAGGTTCAGGGGGCGACCACGGTCTCGGAAATCGTTGGACAGCGCCGCTAGGTTAGCGCATCGGACCGAAAAGTGCGAAGCGGTCTTCGGGTAAATCCGGTGCAAAAACAAAGAGATAGAGCGGCGTGGCGATCCAATTTGAGTGCCCGCCGCTCTAGTCGAGCCCTTACGCGGCGGGGGCATTCATCTGTCGCTGTCGCTGCTCTCATCCTGTAAGGCGTTGCCTTTAGGCCGACGCAGGGTCAACCGCGGAGGAACGGCTCCACTCCCCTCCGCCCGCTCGCGATAGAGAGCCGCCCGCGCGAGGAGCATGAGGGTCACCGGCGTGGTGACGGTGATGAAGACGCCGATGAGCAGTTCGTGGACAACGGGCCGCGAACCTAGCGCCGAGAAGCAGACGATCGACGCCACCACGATGGCGCCCGTTCCCCAGCTGGTGCCGAGAGTAGGCGCATGCACGCGCTCGAAGAAGCTACGGAACCGCAAGGTTCCGATTGCTCCGGCGAGCGTCAATCCGGCGCCCAGGACGAGGAAGAACGACGCCAGCAGCGCCACCCAGACAGGCAGGTTTTCGGCATGCGTCATTCGATTACCTCACCGCGCATGAGGAACTTCGCGAGCGCGACGGTCGACACAAAGCCCAGCACAGCGATGATCAGGGCCGCTTCGAAATAGACCGAGCTCCCTGTGCGGATGCCGATCGTCAGCACCAGCAGCATGGCGCTCACATACATGGCATCCAGGCACAGAACCCGGTCCTGCGCGCGCGGTCCGCGGATGAGCCTGTATGTGTTGCATCCCATGGCGGCTACCAGCATGGCCTGAGCGACGGTTACGGACCACAGAAGGATATCGGCGCTCATTCGAAGATCTCCATAAGAACCGCCTCGTAACGGGTCTTGATGAGGGTGACCCACTCATCTTCCTCGGCGAGGTCGAGAACGTGGATCAGCAGGACGCCTGAATCGGCAGCGTACTCCACCCATGCAGTTCCCGGAGTGCTGGTAACGATGCAGGCAAGGACGGCCAGGCCCGTCTTGTCGCGCAGATCGAGCGGGATAGAAACAAAACCGGAGACCCTGTCGCGGCGATCGCCCTGCAGGATGAGTGTGGCTACGGCAACGTTGGATCGAAGAATGTCCAGCACAACGACCCCGACCAGCCACGGAATGAGCTGCCAGCGCCGTAGCCTCGGCTTCGCAGGACGGAGCGCTGCCATCGCCTGAGAGGCAACGACGGCGACGGCCGTTCCGAGAAGGAATTGGCCGACCGAGAAAGAATTGAGCAGCAACCAAATCAGCACCAAGGATGCTGCGAGGACCGGATAAGGGAACACGCGGCTCATCGGACGGCGGCCCCAGACGCGCCAGGCTCCAGGACGCCCTGAATATAGCTGGCGGGCTCATGCAGCGACCGGGCAGCGGCGTCCGTGTACCTGATCATCGCTCCTCCCCCGACAGTCAGGAACAGGCAGAGCGCCAGGAGCGTCACGATAGGCGCCACCTCAATCACCAGAACGCGGGGTACGATCTCCTCCAGGGGCGCCCAGAAGATGCGGATGCCGGTGCGCATCATCGCAACGAGCGCTGCCAGTCCAGACAGTATCACCAGCGCGACCAGCAGCCAGATCCGCGCCGGTATTTCGACCGGGTTGCCCAGGCCTTGCAGGTTCAGCATGCCTGTCAGCATGGCGAACTTGGCAACGAACCCCGAAAGTGGCGGCAGGCCCGCGAGTAGAAGGGCGACGCATCCGAAGCAGACGCCGAGCACGGCCAGCGCACCCGGCATGACCACACCTACTTCCTCTTCCGCGTCCTTGTCCGGATCGGCCTCGTCGCCATAGGCTTCCATGGTCACTGCGAGCAGGTCGGCGCCCGGTTCGCGTGCGCGCTCCACCAGTTCGATCAGCATGAAGAAAGCCGCTGTGCTCAAGCTCGAGCTGACCAGATAGAACAGCGCCCCTGACACGACCGTGGCATCGCCTATGCCGACGGCTGCGAGCAGGGTTCCCGAAGAGGTCAGCACGCTGTAGCCGGCGAGCCTGCCCATCGCCTGCGACGCCAGCACGCCGGACGTTGCGAAGATTAGGGTGGCAATACCGCCCCACAGGAGGACGATCCCGCCGAAGCCGGTCAGCTGCCCCGCCTCGCTGCCGAAGATCAGCAGCGTCAGACGGAGAAGCACGTAGAATCCGACCTTGGTCAGCAGGACAAAGATCGCGGCGACCGGAGCTGCGGCAGCCAGGTAAGCGGAAGGAAGCCAGAAACAGAGCGGCCACATGCCAGCTTTCACCAGGAATGCCACGCCCAGGATCGCGGCGCCCGCCTCCAGCAGCATTCGGTTTTCGGCAGGCACGCCGGGCAGGCGCAACGCCAGATCGGCCATGTTGAGTGTGCCGGCAACGCCGTAGATCAGGCTAACGCCGATCAGGAAGAGGAGCGAAGACGCCAGGTTGATCGCTATGTAGTGGAGGCCGGAGCGGACCCTGAACGCACCAGAGCCGTGCAGCAGCAAAGCGTAGGAGGCCGCCAGGGTAACTTCGAAGAAGACGAAAAGGTTGAACAAATCTCCCGTCAGGAACGCGCCTCCAAGCCCCATGAGCAGGAACTGGAAGAGAGTGTGGAAATGGGGCCCGGCCCGCTGCCAGCGCGCCATTGAGAAAACCAGCGATGCGAGCCCCAGAACCGAGGTGAGCACCAGCATCAGGGCCGACAGACGGTCGAGCACCAGGACGATGGCAAAGGGAGCGGGCCAGTCCGCAATGGCATAGGCCGACGACATGGCGCCGGCTCCGGGCGGAACCCCATCCGCGATACGCATCAGCGCTATGTCCGAAGCAAGGAGCAGCAGGGTCGACGCGAGGCTGATCATTGCCTTCGTCGTATGGCGCAGCTCGTCCACCAACAGGAGGAATGCGCCGGTGACGAGCGGCAGCAGGATCGGGACGATGAGAAGGTGCCTTGCCCAATCCATCAGTGAGACTCCCGGCCGTCGACATGGTCGCTGCCCGTCAGGCCGCGGGCGGCAAGCAGCACCACCAGGAGAAGCGCTGTCGTCGCGAAACCGATCACGATGGCGGTGAGCACCAGCGCCTGCGGAACCGGATCCGCGTAGTCCGCCGGATTTCCGGCGCCGTCCGCGCCCAGCACGGGGGCTGCGCCGACGCGAAGACGACCCATGCTGAAGATGAACAGGTTCACCGCATAGGAAAGCAGCGCGAGGCCGATGACGAGCTGGTAGGTGCGCGGACGCAGGATCAGCCAAACGCCCGATCCGGTGAGCACTCCGATCGCGAGCGCGAGCGTCAATTCCATTGCTGACGCTCCTCGTGGCGGACTGCCCGCAGCCGGCGGATGGATTGGTGGGCGATGGCGATCAGCATCAGCACCGTAGCGCCGACCACGAGGCTGAAAACGCCGAGGTCAAAGACTGCCGCGCTTGCCAAGGGGACCTTGCCGACGAGCGGCAGCTCCGCATACTGGAAATACGAAGTCAAGAAAGGATCGCCAAACAGCATCGAGGCCGCCCCGGTAAAGGCGGCCAGCAGCAGGCCGCCGCCGATCCAGAAGACGGGGAGGATGCGAAGCCTGTCCTCCACCCAAACCGTGCCTGCCGCCATATACTGGAGGATGAAGCCTGCGGCCATCGCCACGCCTGCTGCGAAACCTCCGCCCGGAGCATCGTGACCGCGCAGGAGGAGGTAGGCCGCCAGCACGATGACGACGGGGAACATCCATTGCATGATTACCGCGGGCACGTACATGTATTCCGCTGCCGTCGCGCCTGCCTCCCTACCCGGCTCCGCCTCGTCGAAGGACCACTGGATGCGCTGCTGCTCCGGCCGCTCAATGCTGTCAGGCGCGGGACGGAACCGCCGCAGCAGAGCGAAGACAGTCAGTGCGACCGTTCCGAGAACCGTGATCTCCCCCAGCGTGTCGAAACCGCGGAAGTCGACCAGGATGACGTTGACGACATTGCGCCCGCCACCGTCGCTGTAAGCCTTTTCGACGAAGAAATCCGCGATCGTGTCGGGCGGCGTGCGCGTCATGATCGCATAGGAGATTGCCGTCATCCCTGTGCCGGCCAGGACGGCAATCGACAGGTCGCGAAACCGGCGCAGGCGATCGAGAGTGCCGCCCGGCTCCGCAAGTGCTTCCGAGCGTTTGGGCAGCCAGCGCAGGCCGAGCAGGATAAGCACTGTCGTCACGATCTCCACGACGAGCTGCGTCGCTGCAAGGTCCGGCGCAGACAGCCAGACGAAGGTCAGGCAAGTCACGAGCCCCGTTCCTCCCAAGAGAGCTAGAGCCGCGAGGCGGTGGAACTTGGCCTGCTGGGCGGCCGCGACCGCGCAGATCATGCCGACGCACCAGAGCCCGGAGAACGCGAAATCCATCCTCTCGTTGCCATGGAGCCCGAAGCTGAGGCCCGAAGCGAAAACCGGGATGGCAGCGGCTATCGCTGCTGCCACAAGCAGGCGCATCTGCGGCTGCAGGCGCCTCGTCCCGAAGACCTCCTCAACAAGGCGGGCCCATCGCCACGAGATCGCTACCGTGACTCTTTCGAAGACGCGCTGCCCCTGAATGCGCCCGAAAAGCGGGGCGGTTTCGGCGCGTTGCAGATAGTCGCCCGCCCATAGATACAGCAACGCCCCACCGACCAGCGCGACAGTGCTCATTGCAAGCGGGAGGGTGAAGCCGTGCCAGACCGCCAGGCTGTATTGGGGCGTTGCGGCGCCGAGGACCGACGACACGGCGACCTGCAGGAAAGGCCCGATGGTGAGCCCCGGGACGATGCCGACGACGAGGCAGGCCAACACAAGGAACATAACCGGAAACCGCATCCAGAAAGGCGGCTCGTGCGGCTCGCGAGGGAAGCTTTTGGGCGGCATCCCAAAAAAGATCGAATGGATGAACCGAATGGAATAGGTGACCGCGAACGCGCTGCCGAGCACGGCCGCGTAAGGCGCCGCGGTGTCGAGCCACGACTCGGCATGTGTCGCGACGGCTTCCGCGAAGAACATCTCCTTGGAGAGGAAGCCATTGAGCAGCGGAACGCCAGCCATGGCGGCACTTGCCACCATCGCAAGCGTGCCCGTTATCGGCATGTATCGGAACAGGCCGCTCAACCGCCGCAGGTCCCGCGTGCCCGCCTCATGGTCGATGATGCCAGCCGCCATGAACAGAGAAGCCTTGAAGGTAGCATGGTTCAGCATGTGGAATATGGCTGCGACGGCGCCGAGTGGGCTGCCAAGGCTGAGCAGCAGAGTGATCAGACCGAGATGGCTGATCGTGGAATAGGCGAGCAAGCCCTTCAGATCCTGCTGGAACATCGCGAGATAGGCGCCGAGCACGAGCGAGGCCATTCCCGCAAGCCCGACGATGGTGAACCATTCTGGCGTCCCAGCGAGCACCGGCCAAAGCCGCGCCAGCAGGAAGACGCCCGCCTTCACCAGGGTCGCTGAATGAAGGAAGGCCGACACAGGCGTTGGAGCGGCCATGGCGTTGGGCAGCCAGAAATGAAACGGGAACTGCGCGCTCTTGGTGAACGCGCCTAGCAAGACCAGGATGAGCGCTGGAACGTAAAGCTGGTGGGCGCGTATGGCGTCGCCCGATGCCAGCACAACCTCCAGATCGTAGCTGCCGACGATATGGCCGATGATGAGAACGCCTGCCAGCAGCGCGAGGCCGCCGGTGGCCGTGACCGTCAGGGCCATGCGCGCGCCGTCGCGCGCGGCCTGGCTGTGGTGCCAATAACCGATGAGCAGAAATGACAATATGCTGGTGAGTTCCCAGAAAATGACCATCAGGATCAAGTTTCCTGACAGGACGAACCCCAGCATCGACCCCGTGAACGCCAGGAAAAGAAAGTAGAAGCGGCGGACCGGATCCTCGGCCGAGATGTAATACCGGCTGTATAGGACGACCAGGAACCCGATCCCACTGACCAGGGTCGCAAAAATCCAGGCGAATCCGTCCATCCTGAGCGTCACGCTGAGGCCTAGCGATGGAATCCACTCGATCCGGTGCTGGAGGCTGCCTCCGCCGCTGATCGACGGATAGAGCAGGACGGACAAGCCGACGCAGGCCAGCGTGGTGACCCCTGCGAGCCAGGTGGCCGGAGCACGCGAGTCCGTGGGAAGCAGGAGCGCCGCGAGACATGCCATGAAAGGCAGAACGATGATTAGATCTAGCAGGTAACGCTCCATCGCTCTCCTGGTGATTCGGCCGCCTTCAACGCTTCTTAGGCTATCGTCCGCGATCAGCCAACGACCGGGAGCAGCTTGCTCCCGCGGGAAAAGGCTGGCTGCCGAGCGATCCCGCTTGCTGCCGAAGGGCCCACCGCCAAGATCTCGACACATGCTGATTGCCGCTCATCGGCGCCGATCATGCACATCCGGTCGCCGACTGACAGACCGAGCAGGGTAATGCCAAGAGGCGTCGACAGCGACACTTCGGCTGGCGGCCACATTCCGTCTTCAGGAACAATCAGGAGCCGGCGTTCCGGCCGTGGGGAGCCGCCGATCCTGTAGGTGACGAAACGGTCGAGCAAGACCGCTCCCTGGACATGCTGCGAACTTGGGCTGTCGCGCCCGGAATGTCAAGGAACTCAGGCACTTTGGAACGTTGCTCAGATCACCGATCAATGCAGATTGCAGTCGGAGTGCGACGTGTGGAAACATGCAGCTCCGCAGCGGTTTTCCCGTCGGATTATCCTATGCACGCCTCATGCTGCCGGTTCGACGCGTGATGCCGCAGCGAGCGGAGCCATCATGATCGCCATTGAAACCTTCGTACGCATCCTTGACCTCGGCGGCACGTTCGTTTTCGCGATCAGCGGGGCGGTTGCCGCAGTCAATCGCCGACTGGATATTTTCGGCATCCTCGTCCTGTCGTTCGTGGCCGGAAATTTCGGCGGAATCACGCGTGATCTGCTGATCGGCGCCGTGCCGCCGGCCGCCCTGACGGATGGCCGATACTTGCTGGTTTCCGTCATGGCAGGGCTCATCACCTTCTTCTCGTATGCCGGCGTCGACAGGCTGCGCACCCCAGTGCTCTGGTTCGACGCTGCGGGACTTTCCTTCTTCGCCGTCGCGGGTGCGCAAAAGGCGTTCGAAGCCGGATTGAGCCCGGTAATGGCCGCTCTTCTGGGCATGCTGACCGGCATTGGTGGCGGCATCACGCGTGACGTTCTCCTGACCGAGATCCCGCAGGTCCTGCGTTCCGATCTCTACGCCGTTGCCGCGCTGGTCGGCGCATCCATCGTCGTCATTGGCGACGCGGCTGGTCTTTCCTATGGCCTATCGGCTCTGGTGGGAGGCGCTTTGTGCTTCGCCCTCCGCTTCATGGCGATCAGGTACCGCTGGCATTTGCCTGTCGCGCATCTTTCCGCGCAACAACGCGCGGGAATGGATCCGTCGAACAATCAGGAGCCGCACTGAGCTTTATCTGGCAAGCCCAAGCCGGCAGCCGTCGTTCTCGCCCATCTCGTCGCCGAACTTGTGTCAATGGAGATGGCCAAGGGGGCGTAGACCGATAGATGCCCACCAGACACAGCGCGCGTCGAAAGATCGGGCGCTCGACCCGAGTAGAGCGGCGTGCGCGAATGCAGGATCGCGACGCCGCTCTATATAATGTTTGCGCATCGGACTATCCGAGAGCCGCTGAGCACTTTTCGCTGACGCGGCCCTTCAGTTCGCTCCTATTCGCTAGGGCACAACGCTACTGATCGTCGTGCGCATTCTCATAGCAGGGCATCGGCTGGCAGATGCCACCCGTGCGCTGGCATGTGGGAATGGACGGTCATGTCGCTGAGATCCGACTGCACATCGTCACCCTGCGAATGTCCATTGCCGTGGTCGAAGTGCCAGCTTGATCCAGCACCTGAATCGGAATTCCAGGTGGATCCTGTACCCGACTGCGTGTGATGGCCTGTGCCATTGGAAAGATGCGCAAAAGATAGCGTTCCATCCTTCACCAGCGCCCAATGGCCGTGGCCTTTGTTGGTGGTCGATCCGTCGGTTGACGTGCCTTGCGCCGATCCAGTCCCGGTATCCGACCCGCTGGCGGTTCCCGCGGAAGCATCGTGGGTCGAGCCATCGGTTGGCTTGGCCTGCGCTGTTCCGCTCCCGGTGTCCGAACCGGTTGAGGTTTCCGTGGAAGCATCATGGGTTGAGACATCGGCTGCCTTGGCCTGTGCTGCACCCGTCCCAATGCCGGACCCGCTCGCGGTCCCCGACGAAGTATCTTGACCGGCCTCCGACACGGGCGACTGTGCGGCAAAGTTGCTCGCTACAGCAGTCCCCGTCCCCGCATGGTCGCCTTGGGTATAGGCGAGATACTTGTAGGAGGTCGCATACTCCTGGTTGAACTGCTTCGAGCCGTCCAGCCAGTTGCCTTCGACGCCGCCGGCAAAGACCTCGTCGCCACGCTCGAGATAGGTGGCGTCGCCGGTGTGCTGGTAGACAAAGCCGAAGCCGTTGACGACGAGCATGTTGAGGTCGGGCGACGGCGTGGCTTCGGTGCCATTGGACGAGTTCTCGTCCATGTACTGGAAGGCCTTGGCCGAGGCGTCCCACTCATGCGTCCACATGTAGTCGAGATTGGCCTTGATGAAGTCCACGATGCGCGGATCGGCGTCGACCTGCTCGTAGTAGTTGATGAGCGCGTCGTTCATCAGCCCGTTCATGAACGGCTTGTCGATCGGCGAGCCGTCGGCGGTCGTGCCCTCGACATAGTTGGGCCGCGAGCCGTCGGCATGCTGGAAGTCCGAGGTGAGGATCTTGTCGACCAGCGACTTGGCCAGCGCCTTGAAGTCGTTGCCGCCCTGCACGCCCCAGTCCTCGCCATTGGCCTGGATGTTGGGCACGCCATTGCTGGGCGCATCGAGGATGATGGCCTGCGTCAGCGTCTCCAGAGTGCGCGCCTGCTCGCGACCTTCGGCTTGATGCGGATCGAACAGGTTCGCCCAGTTGTTCTCGGTGTTCCAGGGGTTGACCGCCTGATCGGCCATCTTGCCGATGGCGTCGAGGCTCTCCTGATCGCCGTGCAGCAGGTAGTGGGCCGCAATGCCCTTGGGCATGGACCACCACGACGCCACGCCGAAGTTGTTGGGTTCGACATAGTTCTTGACATAGTCGGAGACGATCGCGTCGGCTTGATTGAGATATTTCTCGTCGCCGGTCCGGGCATACGCGACATAGTCGATGTAAGCGCGATCGTAGTAGTTGGACGCCTCCCAATTGGAACCGTCACTCGCCCAGTGCTGATCGTTGTAGGTGGCGAAATCCTGCTCGTACTTGGCAAATTCGCCCCCGAGCGCGGTCGTCTCCGAAGACGATGTCATCGGCCCGATCAGTGAAGCAAGCGGGCTGGCGTTCGAATCCGCTCCATCATGGATCGATCCGGTGGTTGTGGTGTCCTGCCCCGATCCCGTCCCGACATCGGACCCGTTTGCGGTCCCCGACGAAGCATCTTGGCCGGCATCCGACACGGGCGACTCCGCACTGGAGCTGTCCGCTGCGCCAGTCCCCGTACCGGCATGGTCCCCTTGAGTATAGGCAAGATACTTGTAGGAGGTCGCATACTCCTGGTTGAACTGCTTCGAGCCGTCCAGCCAGTTGCCTTCGACGCCGCCGGCAAAGACCTCGTCGCCACGCTCGAGATAGGTGGCGTCGCCGGTATGCTGGTAGACAAAGCCGAAGCCGTTGACGACGAGCATGTTGAGGTCGGGCGACGGCGTGGCTTCGGTGCCATTGGACGAGTTCTCGTCCATGTACTGGAAGGCCTTGGCCGAGGCGTCCCACTCATGCGTCCACATGTAGTCGAGATTGGCCTTGATGAAGTCCACGATGCGCGGATCGGCGTCGACCTGCTCGTAGTAGTTGATGAGCGCGTCGTTCATCAGCCCGTTCATGAACGGCTTGTCGATCGGCGAGCCGTCGGCGGTCGTGCCCTCGACATAGTTGGGCCGCGAGCCGTCGGCATGCTGGAAGTCCGAGGTGAGGATCTTGTCGACCAGCGACTTGGCCAGCGCCTTGAAGTCGTTGCCGCCCTGCACGCCCCAGTCCTCGCCATTGGCCTGGATGTTGGGCACGCCATTGCTGGGCGCATCGAGGATGATGGCCTGCGTCAGCGTCTCCAGAGTGCGCGCCTGCTCGCGACCTTCGGCTTGATGCGGATCGAACAGGTTCGCCCAGTTGTTCTCGGTGTTCCAGGGGTTGACCGCCTGATCGGCCATCTTGCCGATGGCGTCGAGGCTCTCCTGATCGCCGTGCAGCAGGTAGTGGGCCGCAATGCCCTTGGGCATGGACCACCACGACGCCACGCCGAAGTTGTTGGGTTCGACATAGTTCTTGACATAGTCGGAGACGATCGCGTCGGCTTGATTGAGATACTTCTCGTCGCCGGTCCGGGCATACGCGACATAGTCGATGTAAGCGCGATCGTAGTAGTTGGACGCCTCCCAATTGGAACCGTCACTCGCCCAGTGCTGATCGCTGTAGGTGGCGAAATCCTGCTCGTATTTGGCAAATTCGCCCCCGAGCGCGGTCGTCTCCGAAGACGATGTCATCGGCCCTATCAGCGTACCAAGCTGGTCGGTGTTCAAAGCCATTACCTATCTCCAGTTTTCTTTTTCATTGAGTCCCCACCCAATTCCGATTTGAGGCAGCCGTCGTTGGCGGGCACCATTCCTGCCAACTCGTTCAGACGCGTAGGTCCAACTGGGATGCGCGGCAGCAGTCCAGCTCGTGACCTGGGCCTCAGGTCTTATGAGCTGGGCGGGCTATTGCCGCTCATCTTTGGCTTGCAGAGTTCACGCAACAGGGGCGCAAAGGATGCCGGGCGCTGGGCGCGCCAAAGCAATCCCGGTCAGGGGAACTCTGACTTTCTTTCTTAGTTGCCGGATTTGTTGAGCGCTGTGGCTCAGTCCGTCGGAACCACCGCGACCCTATGCGGCGGTTGCTGGCCCCGACATAGTTCTTGACGGAGTCGGCGGCGATCGCGTCGGCGCAATTCGAGACAAGTCACGTCTCCAGAGCGAGTATGCCGGACGTAGTTGATGATCACGCGCTGGTGTTAGCTGGCGGCCGCCAATTGGCAATTGTCCACTGCCGAGCGGCATAGGCGATGCAGCTTTGCTGGTATTGACTGCGAGACCACCCAAAAAATTGACCGCATCAACGTCAGTCAAGCCGAAAGACATAGCCAAATATTCAAGGCTGAACATATGTGCTCCTTTCGAAAACTCTTCGTCATGAAACCGGTGGCATCCGTAATTCAGGACGCATGCCGCCGTGTGCCAAGATGATGATCACCTGACGATGATCATTGTGGCTGACACTGCTGCATCGTTATGAATTACGCTTCACCGCACTTTGTACGGCAATGAGGAAGAAGCCGTCCGGATCTGATCAGGACCGAGCGCTATGCCTGCGCCACAGGCTCAAACTGGCAAATCATGTGTCCCTATCCTTATCGTTCTTTTTATCGAATCGCTTGGGCGATACCGTTCTTAATTCGAGGTTTGCTAAATTAGTGTGGCTCGAATCCGACGTGGATGAGGCAATTTCGGGGCGGTTCCGAAGGGATCGATTCAGCCATTCGGTCCACAGCCCACCGAGGTACAGACGATGTTGTAGATGCGATCTGGCTCGACCTGTTCAAAAAAGGGCCTGGACACGTCCAATCGTCGTGCCGGGTCCTCGGCAACCATGAACTCGAACGTGCGCGTATCGGCCAGATACCGCAGAACTTCAATCGGGTCCCTGCCGGTTCGGGCTGCGACCTTCGGGTGAGCTTCGATCGCAATGACAACCATTCTGGCTGCGGCGACACACTGTCTGGCGCCGATCAATGCATCCAGCTCACCCCCCTCGATATCGAGTTTGATGATGCAATGCTCGGGCCGATGCGCCAGCACAGAGTCAATGGTGGTCACGGGTATTCCGTCGCGCTCGGCGGGCGCCAGGTATCGAGCATGTCCATCCTGATCATAATCGGGCGTGCAGAGCTCCCCAAAACCGACATAGCTGCCCACGGCCGCGCAGAGCGCCCGCGCCCTGCACAGCTGGTTGGATAGAGTCAAAGCCAAAGCAGCATGGGCTTCATCGTTGGGTTCAAAGGCCACCACGTCAGTGATCGCCGGGAGCTGCGACAGGAGCAGCACTGAGATCAAACCGAAGTCCGCTCCGCAGTCGACCAGCGTCACGCCAGACGGCATCGCGCTGGCTTTTTCGGTGATCGCACGGACCAGCTCACGTTCATAATTCAGAATATCAGTTCGATCCCAGCGCATTCCTACGGGAACGTAGATCGGATGCTCGGCATCTACAAAATAACGGATGAACCCTCGCAGCAGGCTGAACCTTTCTGCGACCGCGAACAGCCGATATCCGCCGCGGAGTCTGCTGCGGCAAAGGGCCTTCAGAGCGGTGAACAGGAGGGGCTCGTGAGCCAGTATTGGTTGCGTCGGCACGCCCTCTCTCCCCAAAACCAGCCGGCGGTCGTCCCGTCCCATATGCGCAATGCTCGAAATCCGGTCTCCGTCCATTCTCGAACTGGAGGCCGCAGCGTGAGACACCTTCAACTCAACGACGACCGACCTGCCGAACTCTGGTCATGTTCCTGACGTTCATTAGCTTTGTCGGATATGGAGCACCGCGTAGGCCCTTCAATGTCTGTGACCGCGTCATTGGTCGAAGAAATGCCGACGATGCCAGGCGACGCGGAATGCTGATCGTCACCAACACGGAACGCTTTCCCCCGGCCTGGAGCTCGTCGGGCGTAACGGGCAACACCGTTCACGCGGGTTCAGCCAAAGAGTTTTTTCGGCATCGGGGTGCCGGGACCGTCTGGATGGTCGACTGTCACCCTCCCCTCTTGCAGGAGCTAGTCCTTGCAACCCTATTTTGGAAGGATCGTCCGCCGATCATCACGTTCGATCTCGTTCTGCGTGAGCCAATGCGTCTGCAGGATCGACTTCTGCTGCCGATCAAGAAGTCTATTCTGGCGCGCGTCGATCACCACATCCATGTGTTTAGAGATCTCGGCGGATACGAGCGGGTGTTCGGCATTGGCCCGGATCGCAGCTCGTTTGTTCCCTTCAAGGTGAACCTGACGGAACGGCACGCACTTTCCGCCAATCCCGAGGGCAGCTACGTCTTGTGCTTCGGCCGATCGCTGCGGGACTTCGATACATTTTTCGACGCGGTCGAGCAGCTTCCATTTCCCGCGGCTATCGCTCGACCCAACCCTTCCGAGCTCCGAGCCCACGGGGCACGGTTTTCGCGTTCGCTCGATCTCCTGCCCAAAAATGTGGAAATCCTGGACGACGATGGCACTGAAGCAGCCCAAATTCGCCTATTGGGAGATGCGAAGCTCGTGGTTTTGCCGATCCTGAAACACAGCATCGCGGCGTCGGGTATAAGTATATGTCTGAACGCGATGGCTTTGGGAAAGTGCGTGATTGCTTCGGAGGGACCTGGAGTGTCCGACCTATTCGCAACCGAGGTTTTGACCTTCCCGCCGGAGAATGCTGCGGCCCTGCGAAACTTGATCCGGCGGACATGGGAGGATGATCAGCTGCGCCTCCGCACCGCCGAGGCTGGTCGTCAATATGCCAGCTGGGTCGGCGGCGAGACGGAGCTGTACAACCGGATCATCGATTGCATTGTGCGGTGGCAACTGTCGCGACCGCAACAACCGACCTACGATTCTTTGCGAAACTGATTGTAGTGCGTCGCCTGCAGGGGCCCGTATATGCGGGGTTCATGAAAAACGGCTGCATCTCCGCTGTGAGTTGCGATGAAGTCTCTTATCTTCGGTTCACATTCGAAAACCCAGATCGGGTCCAGCATTTCGGCGGCCTGCTGAATCAAAAGTTCCTGGACGTCGGTTGGAACTGAATCCCAGTGGATCAGCAGGGCTCCACCCAGCCGCCGCAAAAAGTGCTCCTCTTTCCGTTCATATTGGATGACTTGCCGAGCGATACCCATCGATAAATCCTCCCGCTCGAGACACCGTCCTCGAAATTGGATTTTGAACCAAGAATGTTCAGCCGGGCTTCAACTCCTCTCAGACCTGCAAGTTCCTTTGCGGCATTTCAAACTTCGTTGCCGAGGAATAGGGAGGCGGTTCAACGATGATCGAACTGGGGGGTTCTGCGGATCATCGACGCCTGTGCCCTGAGAGGGCCAACCATACAGTTAGATCAACCCGCTTGCACTCGCGGCGGGATGCACGAGGTTACGGCGAGGAAGCTTATGAGCAAATCCCGCCAACCACGCAGAGAACTCAACCGGGGAAACGGTACTGCTGTCCAGAAATCTTGGCAGCGATAGCAGATTGCAGCGGCGACTCGACAAGCCCGGTTCGCATGTGGTCGCCGACACGATCCCTAATTCATCCAACCACGGAAGAAAACCTGGGTGCGTGACACCGCTCGGATAGCAAAAGTGAACCGGCCTCTTTCGACCGTCGGTAATCCGAGCAATGTAGTCCCTGTTTTCGGCGATCTCCTGCTTGAACAGCTCTTCGTTGAGCGGCACCCGATGCCTATGCGTGTGAAGCTCCAGTTGCACCAGGGCTGGATCAAGCTGCCGCAGCTCGTCGGCCGACATGATATGGAGGATCCGGGAGCCGATCGTCGAACCATAGTCGACGCCGAGTTCGGTGGCGAGACGGCTCAGCAGGAGGTCCTTCTCCGACGACGACAAGCCTTCGCTCGCGGCAAAATGCCTGATCAAAGCCGTCAGGCGCGCCCGAGTCTCGCCGCTAGCCAGCTTCACCCGGCCGAGATCCCCACCAAATTGGCCGGAATCGAGGGTGCGCGCTCGTCCCTTCCACAGGAGATAGCTGCACATGACATCGAATACTGGAAGCTGATGAGACGAGTAATAGCTTGTCAAATAGACCGAAGCGGGAAATCCGTACTTCCTCAGCAAGGGATAGGCCTGAGAATAGAAGTCCGCAAACCCGTCGTCGAATGTTATACAAAGTGATCTTGCCGGCAGCTCGCCATCGTGCAGTTGCTGCAGCGCCGGTCCAAGCGGCACGACGTTGAACCCACCCCGACATATGGCCTGCAACCGTTCTTCGAACAGTGCTGGAGAAAGATAGAGCTGCGGGTTCCAAAGATGCTCGTCTGCGCGCGCCACCCCATGATAACACAAGATCAACAGCCGATTTCTTCGCCATCGACTGTTGGCCACCATCGTGCAACCACCGGCGCGCTCAGCGGCCTGCAAAACGAACAGCTTTGCGGTCTTCAGCATTGAATCGCGCCCGCGTTATCTTACACCGGCCCACGTTCAAGTTGGATCGCCATGCCGCTCTGTCTCTTCGTTTTCGCACCGAACCGAAAACCGCGGCGCACTCCTCGATCCGATCGTTGGGAGACGCTCCTAACGCACATATTTACTGTTGGCGTATATCATAAATGTTCGTAGAAATATCTTAAGATCCAGACGAAAGCTGATATTTCGTACGTAATATAGGTCAAATATTAGTTTCTGCCGCGTTTCATCCAGGTCAGCCGCGTACCCATAGTATACTTGGGCCCATCCCGTAAGGCCTGGAACAACCGAGTGCCGGAGATCATATTCCGGCAGCGCCATGCGATAGGCCTCGACCAGAGCTGGCTGCTCGGGCCGAGGCCCAATCAAACTCATATCGCCCTTCAGAATATTCCAAAGTTGCGGCAGCTCATCGAAATGCGCCAATCGCAACCAGTGCCCAAGCGGAGTTATCCTCGGATCGTCCCTCACCGTCGCGACGACACCGGACCCGTGACGTGTTTCCATTGTGCGTAACTTGCACATGTTGAAAACACGCCCGCCCTTTCCGACCCTCTCCTGCCTGAACAGGATTGGTCTTCCCATCGAGACCAAGATAGCCAGCGCGCAAATTGCCAGAAGCAATATGGTCGCCGGAGCGACGAGGACCACGAACAAGATATCGAAAATTCGCTTGACCTCGACATAATGGAACGTCGGCAGCCCCGCGATTTCTCGTCCGCCGACCCTATCAAACAACCTGACGCTCATGACGCGCGCCCTGCAAGCAAATGTCGGGTAAGGGGTCCAACGAACCGGGAAAACCATTGTTCCTGATAAAGCGTAAGCGATTTGAATAAAATCGATTCAAAGCGCGCACGCCGCGAAAAGCGCGCAGCCGAGATCAGCGAAAAGGGAGAGCCGAGAGAGCTGTCGATTATTATCCTGTCGACTCGTCAGGAGATTCAGAATTAACTGACCCGCTCACAGGGCGAGAACGCTTGCCCCAGACCAAGTAGGCAGCGGCGCCAATACCAAAAATCGCTCCGCCTGCAGGCGCAAGAAGAAAGCCGGCGATGAATCCGTACATCGGAATCAAAACCGCCAAAGCGACAACTTCGCCAACGAGAGCAATTACCAAGATGAAAATCATATGTGTTCTACAGCCGCGGTCATCATAAGGTTCTGCCTGAGAGGCGCGCTTACTCAACTCGGGCCGCGCGCAAACGCGACATGTTTGCTAGCCTAACACAGTAATGCGCTGAACGCGACAAATGCCAATCGGTTGCCAAATACGCCGCCCAGGGCCGCTCGCAGATGATGTAAGCGGCGCTCTGGCGACGAGGTGCAACAGGCCAGCATCCGGGATCATTGAAGCGGTTCGAGGTATGCGGAGATCCGCATCAGGCCGAGCCGAAAATAGTCGTTTTTGAGAACCGAAGCGGCGCATACATGCCGATAGGTAAGCGCCGGAAGCGCAGGAAATTGCCATTTGCAGGCCGGCATCTCGCGAACGTCTACACACCTCCATGAGTCCGATCCCAAGGGAAAGAGATCGAGAGCCGCGTGGCGATCCAATTTGAACGGACGGAGCTCTAGCCTTTTGGCTTGAGCCGCGATCCAACCGGCCGGTGCCCTCGACTCCAGTTGGAAACTTGCCACGCGGCTCGCGCGTGCCCAGTCAGCAGGAGAACTGCTCCAATTCCCGATGCGAGATACCCCTGCAACCAGTAGCTGAACGAGGTCAGCATCTTGGGCGACCGTGCGGGAAACAATGCTCCCGCAGCAGCCATCACGCCGCCGGCCAGTTCCAGCGCGACCAGTTTTCGCCATATCGGAGCAGTAAAGATCGCGAGCCAGACTGAAGCGATGAAGAGGGCCAGCAGAACAAAAGGCATCACGGATCGCAGTGCCTTTCCCGAGATGAAGACAAAAGCGAGCCGCGGGCGCGCAGGATTGGCCAGATTTCGAAGCAGCAGCGTTTGCTGAAGATTGCCGGCGCCTATCCGGACCCGCCGGCGAAAATCCTGCTTGTTGGCCGTTGCCTCCAGTTCAGTTGCCACAACCGTTTGATCGTATATCGCCCGCCACCCGCCATCCACCATTCGCATGGGAAGCACAAAATCATCGTTGATGGTGTCTCGATCCAGCGGGGTGAAGAGTTTTCGGCGAAACACGTAGAATGCACCATGGGCGCCCATCGGGGCGGATACGGCCGCTTCGTCCGATTTGATCCGGACCTGGTAATCCCAGTATGCCCGTTCTCCGGGGGATGCGTCGTCGGGCATGATGTAAGTCCCGCAGACCACGCCGACACCCGGATCGGAGAAATGAGCGGCCGCCCGCGTCAGCGCATCCGGTTTCAGGACCGCTGACACATCGCTCAGTGCCACAAGATCCGCCTGGAGTTCCGGTATCACCCGGTTGAGCACCGCCACCTTCCCGATATTCCTGTCGAAACATATCAGGTTCAGCTCGACGTTCGGATTTTCGTTGGCTTCCTTTCTTGCCAAGCGCTCGGTTGCGTCCTCGCAACCGTCGAGTACGACCGTTACCGACAGTTTTCCCGGCGCATACTCCAGCTCCGCGCAATTCCGAACTTTTTGTGTGATGGACTTCTCTTCGTTGTGAGCAGGGACCAGCAAGCCCACCGTGGGTAAAGTTTCAGTGTCTGCTCGCGAGGTCGTCGAATGCCTGTCCCCGAACCAACGGCCAAACACCCGCAGAAGCAACGGGTAAGCGGCATGGTGGTACAGCATAAGCGCCGCGCAGAGTGCCAGCACCGCGACCATGAAATCCTTTACGCGGGCAGCACCCCTCGCAGCGCGCCCTCCAGGTGAGCTTAGGTATGTCGCCTTGCCGAGCCGGCAAGGCATGGTTTATCTTTTCCTAATGTATGGGAGTATCGAAGCTGGGCGGCGGCCGCTTATCTGCTATCAGCCGACGCCGGACCCCAAAATACCTGTGGGGCTACCTCCCCTAGCCCATCCGTCGCCGCGCTCCATATCAGAAGGCGCAACGGAGCGGTGGCGGGCAATGAGTTCATCCCGGTTGATGCGCTATGCGGCTGCAGGTGCCATCGTTCTCGCCTGCTCCCTTTCCGCCTTTGCCCAATCTGAGGGCGAGCCTGCGAGCAAGGAAGATCTGGAGACCCTACCGGTCCCGGATATCACGTTTGCCGAACGTCTTTCGCTGAGGTTTCAGGACCATCCAGAGCTATCGGGTGATTACCGTGTCTCGCCTGACAACACGCTTTCGGTGCCGGTGGTCGGGAGAATGAATGTTGCTGGCCTCTCGCTTGTTGGGCTGGAACAGCTGATCGCAAAGCGTGCCACCGAGCTTGCCGGGAATGCTACTTACGTCACCGCGGAAATCGCCGCCTATCGCCCGATTTTCGTCTCAGGTGATGTCAGCAGATCCGGCTCGATAGAATGGCGGCCGGGGTTGACCGTGCTTCAGGCCGAGGCATTGGCAGGGGGGCTTTTCCGCCCACAAGAACAAACCGCGGGCGGCGGCAGCATGATCGACACCGACAAGACGTTGCGCAAGATTGAAGATCAGCGAAATCGCCTGCTGGCGAGCGTCGCACGCCTGAAGGCGGAGAAGGAAGGGCTGAACAAGATTGCCATCCCCCCCGAACTCATCGAGCTCGCCGGAAAAGGAGAGGCGACATCCCTGATCTTGGAGCAGCAAGCGCTTATGGATGCACGTAGCGCGGCCCTCACGAAGCAATTGTCGTCGCTGGAGAACGGCAGCAACACTGCCGAGCAGGAATTGCAGGGATTGAACGACCAGGCAGCTCGGGTCGATGAGCAACTGCAGAAATTGCGGGAGATGCAGGGCCGCGTCGCCACACTGCTTCAAAAGGGCCTGGTGGAGAAGGAACGATCGCTGGAGGGGGAGCTCAGAATCTCGCAACTTGAAGAGAAGGCCATCGAAATCGCGGTCTCGCGGGCGCGGGTGCAAGGTGTCGTCGCGGGGCTGCAGCAAAATGCCGTCACGCTGAAAGAGGACCGCAAGGCAGCAATCGACACCGAGATTTCGAGCAAACAGGCAGAGCTGGCGCAGATCGAGATTGACTACCAAGCCGCCAACCAGACATACCGCGAGCAGAGCGCGCAGGGTGAGCATGTTCGTGGAACAGCCTCCCTCCCCCAACCCACGACTGAGTACACGATCGTTCGGCGCAACGAGAGCGGGGAACGCCAGCTCACCGCCAAGACATCATCCTATCTCCGGCCGGGCGACGTCTTGCTGGTCACTCGCCACGTGAGCGGACCGGGGGCAACAGACGACAAAGAGCGAACAGCCGCTGACAGATCTCAATGAATATCGAGCTGCGTCAACTGGAGGACATCGTCGTTGCAATCTCGAGCAACGACGGGAGGATTATCGGCTTCACCACGCCGGACCTCGACAACGCGGTTTCATCCATCTCTCAATCGGTGGCTGAGTTTCTGGCGCGATCAAGGCAGTCGGTTTTGCTGATCAATTTCCTAAAGCCGATCGGCCATGCCGATGACGACTCCTTGTCGATTTCAGACGCATTGGCAACAGATCGCATGGTCCACAGTATCCAATGCCTGGATATAATCGAAGTGCATCCAGGCGCCAGCAGTCCGTACGTCTTTGCCGACACCGCTCAACTCAGGCAAGTCCTCGCGCAGTACCTCGAGAGCTATCAATTTGTCATCCTGCAGCTGGGACCTGTGCTCACGGTCACGGCTACGACCCTCAATCCGCTTCCGATCGGCGCAGCCTGTGACTACGTACTGCTGACCTGCAAGCCCGGCTCAGTCAGGCGACAGATGCTGAGAACCGCCGTCGCGAGGCTGCAGGCGGCGCGCTGTCGCATCGCAGGCGTCGTCCTCAACGAAAGCGGCTATGCGAGCGTGGGCGCACAGATTGCACGCGTCTGCGGCTGGATTCTTTGGCCTCTGCCTTGGCTTCGCAAGCGCGTTCAGGCTTGGGCCCTGACGAGCGAATTGCTGAATTGAGGGATCGGATGCGCTTGGCAAAGCTCGGAGCTGGAGGCCTGAAGTTGGTCAGATGAATCTCCAGCTCTTGATAGCTGCATGTTCGGCGCTTCTCGTCTCGCTGGCTTGGCGCATGTCCACCAATCCCTATACGCCGCTACTCGTCGTAATACTGTTCGTCTGCATAGTCTCTGCTCTAAGCTGGCCGTCTGCGTTTCTGATGTTATTTGTTATATTTTCAGTATTCCGGATACACGAGGTCCTTCCCGTCCTGCAACCGATGCAAATCCCCCTGCTGTTGAGCGAACTGGGTCTGGCGTCGGTGCTCTGGCATATGTTCCTGTCTCGCCGCGTTAAACCATTTCTTTCCCACGAACTGATAGCGATGCTGACATTCTTTGCTATTGTATCGCTCGGCGTCTTCTTTGCAAAAACATATGATCTTGCCTACTCATACTGGAGCGAGAACTACATAAAGCTAATCATGATTACCCTCGCATTGGCTTGGTCTATGCAAGAGCCTTCAGACTTTCGTTCGGCGACTTATTTCATCACGTTTTCGGGAACATTGATCGGGGCTATGACCATCTGGAATAGGGTGAGTGGAACCGGACTCGTCGAGCTTACCCGGTCTGCGCTGGCTGCAGAGTTCGGCTCGCCCCTCAGCGACCCCAACGTTCTGGCGCTGACGCTGATCTTTTCACTCAGTTACGCTCTTTCTCTCTTGCTCTCGCCCACGCGCGCCGGTGACCGAACACTCGGCATTGCGGCAACCGCCGTAGCGACAGCGGCGGTCATCTGCACGCAAAGCCGTGGCGGCCTTCTCGCGTTTGTCGCCGTGATTGGCGTCGGCGTGGCGCGCATGTTGAAGTCGCGTGGCACGATCCTCGTCATCGTGCCTGCTGTGGTAGCCGGGCTCTATTTCGGCATGGACCTTTCTCAACGCGTCTCGGGGGGAGATGCGGATCTGACCGACGAGTCCGCAAATGGTCGGCTGTATGCCTGGCAGGCAGCCATTGGCATGGCGATCGATCGCCCTTTGACCGGAGTCGGGATGAACAATTTCGCGAATGAATTCTACACTTATACTCCCGTCTGGCTTGACCGGCCGATTACAGCGCACAGCATCTGGTTCCAGGTTCTTGGCGAGGTCGGCGTTCCAGGTCTTCTGGTTTTCATAACGATAATAGTGCTGGCATTCCGCTCCCTGATCAGGACCGACCGCCTTCTGTCGCAAAGGGCCGACGCCCGAGAGATGCAGGGCTTTACCAGCGCGACTTTGCTGGCCTTGGTTGGCTTGTGCGTGGGCGGATCATTCCTCAGCCAGGCATATGACTGGATCCTGTACGTCATCCTGGCGATGTCCGCGGCGCTTTCACGATGGGCGGCCACCGAGGTTGTGCACGACGCCCACCAAACCCAATCCCGCTCAAGTCGGCCTGCCAACCAGCAACTTGCTCCGCCTTTCGTCAGGCTGCCTTAGTTTTCGGAAGCGGGTGCCATCATCTGCGGTTCACCGCGCATGGCCGGATAAAGCAAAGCTGCGAACGCTGCCGCGTAGAAGATAGCTGCCAGGATCAGCGTGGTCCAATCACGAGGCTGGAGCCAATGGTCGATCGCATAGCCGATCATCACTGCAGGAAGAGAGACAATCAGATTGGGCAGAACGACCTGGCTTGCGTATTCCCTAACCGGCACATTCAGAAGTCTGAAGCCGTAGAACAGCGGCGCCACTCCTCTCCAGAGCGCTGCCGCAACAGCTGCTGCTACAGCAATTCCAGCGAGACCCCAAAATCCGACCAACAAGGCGCTCGCGGCGAGGATGGTCAGCCCTTCACCGGCCGAGAAGAGCGTGAGAGCCCTCTGCATTCTCATTCCCATGATCACCCAGAACGTCGTCCACTGGGACAGCGCGAAGAACTCTCCCGCCAGCAATATTGTCAGCTGCTCATAGGCGCCAGGAGCTCGCCCGCCCTGCCACAGGTGAATGAAGCTATCCCCCATGAGCAAAAGCCCGAAGGTAAGAAAGCAGCTCAATGCGGCGTTGTATCGGCCTCCCATCAGCAGAAGTCTTCGCTGGTCTACCTCGGCGTCCACCTGGAAGAGCTGAACCGATCGGGCCGCGACTGCCTCGGTAGCGGCAGAAACAAATGAGTTGCAGTTGGTGGAAAGCTGACGGGCGATGGAAAAGATCGCGACGCTCCCAGTCCCGAGCGTGTAGCCGATGATGATTGGGGGCAGTTGAAGCACCAGGGATCTGGTGCCGTTCATGACTGCGAATTCCAGCCCCGTGCGAATGATCTGAGCAGCGATCCGGATCTTGAACAGGCCTGGCCGCAGCGAGAGCCTTCGCTCGAGAACGAAACTAGTCACCATGTAGCCGACGGCGGCAAGACACCCGGTGAAGAGCGTGCACGCGGCAATGACCCAGATCGCGGATCCCGCGCCGACGAAAACGAACAGCATCGCCAGTCGAAGAAGCATGGACGGGATTTCGACCGAGTTCATCAGGTCGAAACGCTCATAGCCCCACAAGAAACAGGTGTATGGCGCAGCCACGAAATGGATCGCGCTGGCGAGCCCCATCAGCCATACGGCCCGAGCCACATCTGGTGCCTTCTCGGGCGGCATTTGAAAGAAGGCATTGAAGGCCCATGGCATGAACCAGCTGACCAATACTATTGCGAGGCAGCAGGCACCGAGCACCGCGACCGCAGTGGTGAGAATCCGGCTGATTTCGGCCACGTTGTCGTTTGCACGTTGCGCGGCGATCAGTCGCCCCACCGCTACCGTCATCCCGAGGTCCAGCAGCCAAAGCAGGGATGTCGTAGAGACGACGAGCGCCCATGTGCCGAATTCGTTCACACCGAGCTGGCGCAGGAGATAGGCGGCCGTCACCAAGCCGCTGAGGGCGTTTACGACAGCGCCCGCAGAGTTCGCTACAACGTTGGCCGTCAAGGATCGCGGCAAATCCCGCCTCCCAGGCGCTCACGTCGACGGCCTCGATTTTGCCGCGAGTGCGCTGCAGCCTATAAGGATCAATCTTCCCAGAGGTTCCGGCTCTGGAAAAGACTGATCGTGCGAGGCTGGCAAGTTTCGCGTAGATTCCTCTACGTGCGTCGATAGCCCTGTGATGAACGCACTTTTTCGTGTTCTCCTTCCCGCATCCTTCACCGGTGTCCGTATCAGTTGTTGGCTGACGATCGGTGTCTTTCTCTTAGCTCTACAACCTTCCTTTGCCGCATCCGACGCAATCACCTCTGTCTGGGCCAATGACGGCGGAGACAAAGTCACGAGAGACGAGTTGCGCGCGCACGGGAATGCCGCCTCGGTGCGCAATTCCGTATGGGATGGTGAGAGCATCCGGCTATTCGCGGCGGCCAATGAGGTCGTCTCGTTCAATCTGGTCATTGAGGCCGCCGATCAGACAGCCCACGCCGTGGGCGTGTCGCTTACCGACCTGTCGAACGGCTCAGGGGTGCGACTACGGCACGCCAAGCGTCCGAAGGAGAGACTTTTCGATTGGACATCGACCGAGATCGAGCTCTTCTTCGTCCGCTATCTGCAGATCCGCGGATTAAGCCAGCTCTCCTACGGAACGTATGACGAGCGGCACGTGCCCCAGCGGCTGCGGCTCCCATCCGACCTGGTCGGAAGTGGAGAATGGAAAGATCGCCCGGGGGCCGACAAGTTTTTCCCCGACATTGCAGTTCCCCTGGAGCTGGTGGGCGACTTCGATATTCCGGCGCGCTCGAACCAGAGCGTGTGGGCAGACATCTACGTGCCGCGCGACGCCTCTCCCGGCAGCTATGCAGGAAAGCTCACCGTCACCGAAGAAGGGAATGTCAGATTTGTCGTTCCGGTGGAACTGACGGTTCTCGATTTCGCCTTGCCCGACCAAACGACTTCGGGAACGATGGTGGCTACCAGTTACGAGGAGATTGCGCGCCGCTATACGGGCAACGCCTATCCTAACCCCGGAACACCTCAGGACAGGCTCGCGCGTCTTGTGGCGGACCGCCAGTTCATGCTGGCGAGACGACACCGCATATCGCTTGTGGACGACAACTCCGGTGCGACGGCTTGGCCGCAAGATCGTCCCCGGCCCGAATGGATTGCGCGGCTGACCGGGAAACTGTTTTCGCGCGCCAACGGCTATGCAGGCCCGGGAGAGGGGCTGGGGTCCGACCTCTTCGTTGTCGGTCTCTACGGATCCTGGCAGTCGCTTTGGGGCGGATCCGACCAGCAAACGCTGCGCATGCACACGAGCTCCTGGGAGAGCTGGTTCCATGCCAACTTCCCTGCCGTCGAGCGGCTTCTTTACCTGGCGGACGAATCCCCTAATTTTTCGCAGACGGAGCAGTGGGCGAACTGGATCAAGCAAGGGTTGGATGCCCGTCCGCCCCTCGCAACCCTTGCAACTGCCAACCTCGTCGAGAGTCTGGATAAAATGCCATCGGTATCGGTCCTGGCCAGTTGGATCGGAGTGGGCGATACATCCATCTGGGACGCCGCTGTTGAAAAGCTCAGACAAACCGGCAGGCGGCTATTCTTCTACAATGGCATGCGACCTGCTTCGGGTTCGTTTGCTGTCGAGGACGACGGTGTAGCGCTGCGCGAGCTGCCCTGGGGACAGTTCAAGAAAGGCGTGGATCGCTGGTTCTTCTGGAACGCCACTTACTACGCGAACTATCAGGGTAGCCGAGGCGATACCGACGTCTTCGAGAACGCACAGACCTTCGGCGGCGAACCCAAATTCGACCGAGTCACCGGCATGACCGGCTGGAACACCTCCAACGGAGATGGTGTGCTGTTCTACCCCGGAACCGACGCGATTTTTCCCGGCCAATCATATGGTCTTGCAGGTCCTATAGCCAGCCTTCGCCTGAAATACTGGCGGCGCGGGATCCAGGACGTCGAATATCTAGCCTTGGCAGACCGAGTGGATCGCAAGGCAACCTCCGCCATCGTGGAACGTATGGTTCCGAGGGTTCTGTGGGAAACCGGCGTAGGGTCTTCGTCTGATCCGACCTGGGTTCGCGCGCCAATCAGCTGGAGCGTAAACCCGGACGACTGGGAAGCCGCCCGCAAGGAGCTCGCTCGCATCATAGCGGGCAGGAATCCCGCTGGCGCGGAGGAAGGCTCTACTCGATGACCAGATCACCTGCACAAGTAACCGGGCTGCTGCTTCAAGCCAGCTGGCGCCGCCGATGGCTTCTCCTCGTGCCCCTGCTCATCATGACGCCGGTCGGGATCGCGGCGAGCAAATACATGCCGCTGAACTACGTGTCGCGATCGCTCCTGATGCTCCAGGAGTCAGGCGACATATCTCCACTGACACGGGAACCGATAAATGCGCAGTTCGTGTCGAACTCGGAACGCTTGGAGGCCCTGCGCGCGCTTTTGCTCAGCGATGCGGTGCTGACGGGGGTGGTGCAAGACCTGAACATCACCGAACCGAAGGCGAGAGCCGAAAAGCTCCAGCAGCTGAGAGAGACTGTGAGGCTGGAGGGTGACGGAGGCGCGTTCGTTGAAATCTTCCACTCTGGACCGAATCCAGTGGGTTTGGGCCAAGAGCTGAGGACTGTGATTCTCCGCTTTCTCGACGCACTGGTACCAGATCAGAGTCGACCGGACGCCGTCACTCTGCTCGCGGAGAAACACCAGCGCGACCTGGCCTCCCAGGAATTGTTGAAAACACAGCTGGAGGCGAAATTGGCCAGCTCCACTTCCGCCGGCACCGAGACCGACATAGCCAAGCTTGCGGGGAACGGTGGCCAGTTTGAGGCGGCTCGTGCCCAGCAACAAAAGACGATTGCCGATCGCGATCAGGTGCAGCGCGAGCTTGCCGCTCTTGAGAGCAAGATCCAGGCGACCCGAGCGCAGCTCGAAGTGACGCAGCAAAGGCTGAGGTCCGTGCGCCTTGCTTCGGCACAGGGAGTACTGAGGGCGCCGGAGCTCATCCGTATGATAGACCCACCGCGCGATCCGGAATTTCCTACCCGTTCGGCAAGGATCTATCTGCTGGCCTCGCTTGCCGCCGGAGCGCTGCTCGGTATCGCGCTGGCCAGCATAAGCGAGTTTCTGGATACCAGCCTTCGAACGCCCGAAGAATTCGCCGATGCCGTTGGCGCCCCAGTCATCGCCAGAATCGGTCGTGCCGGGGCTGCTCTTTCTTGAGCGCTCAGCTTTTCAGGCGATGAGCCGCATCAGTCCGAGCCCGCATCACCTGACGCCAGATTGCTCCCAGAAGGGACCCCGCCGGCGTCGCGCAGATCAGCGAAGCCAACTCGTACGGCAACAACCGATCGGACGATCGCGCATAACTTCGTCTCAGCCGGGCGGCGGCGCGCCATTCACCCCAATAGCCCAGCACGCAGGCGGTCTTGAACGCTCTGATAGCAAGTACCTGGTTCAGCAATTCCGCGAGATGAGGCGGGCAAATTTGCTTGATCTCATCGGAATTATCGAGGAAGGGCTCGATCTGCCGAGCGCCGCTGAGGTTGCCACTCAAGGCTGATGCATTTCGGTAGACCAGGGTGCGAGGCGCGAGATCAATGGCGACCTGCTCGTTGAGAAGCACCTTCAACCACAGAAACGCATCTTCGCCATATCGGCATCGCCCGCGATCATAGAATCCTCCGAATCGCTTGATGGTCTCGGTTCGAACGATGGTTGTGCAGGGCGTCATATATGCAAGAAGCGCGACCACAAATGGGGGATCACTCCGGGGGAGGAGCCGAACGACGCCGTTGTAAAGTCCCCGCGATCGCCATAGCGGTTCGGTCGACTTGCCGGGAGGTATGTCGATGTATCCAGAGGTGACGCTCGCCGCCTGAGGAAACGTGTCCAACAGCTGTAATCCTGACGTCAGGAAATCGGCAAGCCACGCATCGTCGGCGTCCAGGAATGCGACGTAAGCTCCCCTCGCCTCGCGAAGTCCTCGATTGCGCGCGGCACCCGGACCCGAGTTTGGCTGAGTGACGATGCGAAGGCGACTATCCTTGTAGGACCGCGCAACAGAGGCTCCGTCATCCGTCGACCCATCATCGATCACGATGACCTCGAAGTCCTGGAATTCTTGCGACAAGACAGAGTCCAGCGCGCGCCCGACGTAAGCGCTCTTGTTGTACAACGGGATGACCACGGATACCTTCATCGCCGGTCCGCTATGTCGTTCATTCAGCAGTCATAGAATTGGCGGTACCAGGATACGAAGGCGGGAACGCCAGTCGAGATTGGCGTGTCCGGCCTGTAGCCAGTAAGCGCCAACAACAGATCCGCGCTTGCCTCGGTCCGCGCGATATCGCCAGGCGGCAAGGGCTTGAATAGCTTCTCTGCGTTTCGGCCGGTGGCCCGTTCGATTTCCGCGATGAATTCCAGCAGACTGACGGGATGCCCGCCTCCGATATTCACCAAACGAAACGGAGCAACCGGACTCAGTGTGTCGCCTGGCACGCTGTTCTCGGCAGATGTCGGGTCGCGTATCGGAATGCAGCCGATTAATCGGCTGATGGCCTCCACGAGGTCATCGATGAAGGTGAAATCGCGCTGGCTGGCTCCGTCGTTGAAGACCTCGATAGGCTCATTTCGAAGAATGTGCCAGACGAACAGGAACAACGCCATATCCGGGCGGCCCCAGGGACCGTATACGGTGAAGAAGCGAAACGCCGTAGTGGGCACGCCGAAAAGATGCGAATAGGAATGGGCCATGTGCTCGGTCGCGAGTTTGCTGGCCGCGTATAGCGTCAGCGGAAGAACGGCGGGATCGGTCTCGCGGAACGGAACGCGCGTGTTGCCCCCGTAAGCCGAGCTCGTAGACGCGAGCAGGAGGTGCCGCACCGGTTTCTTCCGACATGCCTCCAGCACATTGAACGTACCTATCAGGTTCGCATCGACATAGGCGCGCGGATTTTCAAGGCTGTAGCGAACACCCGCTTGAGCCGCGAGGTGGACCACGATTTCCGGCTGAAGGTCCGAATGAAGGTCGGCATACCGCGATCCCTCCTCCAGCATGAACTCGAATGCCTGGTAGCGGTCATACGAACGAAGGATTTCCTGCCTCCGGCGCTTCAGCTCCGGATCGTAGTAGGACGTCATTCCATCGACGCCGATCACGTCATTGCCCTCTTCCAGCAGCCTTCGTGCAGTGTGAAAGCCGATGAATCCTGCGGCGCCGGTGACGAGAGCTCGCATTTGTTCCTCCGTCCGCCCCCAGCCCAAGCCTGCCGCCGCCCGGTCCTCACATTCGCCAATGGACAATGCCGTCCTGAGCTTGCCGTTCGAGCCGGCTCTTCACATCCATTACAATCCCGCGCCCGTTCTTCAGGATACGCCGGATCAATGGCCAGCCGGCCTGCAGGTATGTTTCGTGGGGAACGGCGACGATCACCAGACTTGCAGGAGAGAGGTCCTCGAGCCGCTTCAGCTCCAGACCGTATTCGCGTGATACCAGTTCGGGTCGCGCCAGCGGATCGCTCACTTCGACGCTGACGCCAAAACGCTCGAGCTCCCTTACGAGATCGATGACGCGTGAATTCCGAACGTCCGGCACGTTCTCCTTGAAAGTCACTCCGAGGACGGCAGCTTTTCGTTCACCCGATCCATGCGCCAGCAAGAGCCGCACGCTCTCCCGAGCGATGCGCTGCCCCACTGCGTCATTGACGCGCCGACCGGCCAGTATCACTTGCGGGTGGTATCCTTCCAACTCGGCCCGGTGCGTCAGGTAATACGGATCGACCCCGATGCAGTGACCTCCGACCAAACCCGGCGTGAAAGGCAGGAAGTTCCATTTTGTGCGAGCGGCGGCGAGTACGTCCGAGGTATCGATTCCCAGCAAATGAAAGATTTCGGCGAGCTCGTTCATGAACGCGATGTTCAGATCGCGCTGCGAGTTCTCGATTACCTTCGCGGCCTCCGCCACTTTGATCGACGGGGCCCGATGAATGCCGGCTCGCACCACCGAGCCATAGATGGCGGCAATCAGTTCCGCTGTGGCGGGGCTATCTCCGGAGACGACCTTTCTGATGTTCTCGAACCGGTGCTCGGTGTCGCCCGGGTTGATGCGCTCGGGCGAATAACCGAGACCGAAATCCACTCCCACCTTGAGCCCTGAGAGGTGTTCCAGAACGGGAGCGCAATCCTCCTCGGTAGCGCCGGGGTAAACCGTCGACTCGTAAACCACGCAGTCCCCCTTCTTGAGGGCTCGCCCGACGGTTTCCGTGGCCCGCAGAAGCGCGGAAATGTCTGGTCGTCGCGCCTGGTCGATAGGTGTCGGCACCGTAACAATGAAGAAGTCGGCGTTGGCGAGTTCTGCGGCATCATCCGTGAAATGGAGAATGGGATTGACCAGGTCTGCAGGCTGGGCTTCACGGGTGTGGTCTATCCCCCTGCGAAGCTCCGCGACGCGAACGGGATCGATGTCAAAACCTGTGACAGCATATCCTGCGCGCGCAAAGGAAGCCGCCACCGGAAGCCCGACATAGCCCAGTCCGATTATCGCGAGCTTGCGGTCGCGCGCGCCCGGTTGGCCTTCCATCGGATACTCCTCCCAGTCGATTTGGACTCCGCGGGAAGCATGTGGTCACTGCTGCGACAGCCACGACTCCAGTTGAAGGATCGCGAAGAGCCGCTGGCTGTGATCCCGCACTCCTGCCGCATTCTCGGAGATCAGTCGCCGAATCCCGTCGGACTTCAGCAGGCCGGTCGCGGAGAGTGCTTCACTGTCGGCCACACATTGAACTCGCTCCAGCAATTCTCCGGCAAACCAGTGTTGGAGAGGCATCGAAAATCCTTGTTTCGGTCGTTCGAACATCGACCTGGGAACAAACCGCGCCAGAAGGTCACGGAGAATTCGTTTTCCGCCGCGATCGTCAAAGAGGAACTGGTCGGGAAGAGACAATCCGAAGGCGAGCACCTCCTGGTCCAACAGCGGAGCTCTCGCCTCGAGACCATGCGCCATGGTCGCGACATCGACCTTCGGCATCAGATCGTCGGCAAGATAAGTCCGCAGATCTGCATAGCGCATCTTCCGCAAGGCAGATCCTCTCGCCCGCTCGTAGTGGCGCGCGATCAGCTGTTCGGCTGGATTGTCGCCGGCAAGTCGCCTCTCCAACAGTTCCCCGTCGTAAAGAATCTCTGCGTCCGCGTCGTTGACGAATGAACGCAGTGCCGCGAAGCGCGCGGCCGGTGAACGTTCAAGCACCCCAAGCCCACGCTCGATCCGCCCTATCCTGGGGTTGGATCGAAGCTTATGGCTTCGGCGGACCATTGAAGCGCCGAGGCGGACCATCCGCTTCGGCATAAGCTTCGCCAGGCTGTCGATGCGCGCCGCATTTGCATACCAGGCATAACCGGCGAAGCCTTCGTCCCCACCGTCTCCTCCCAGGGACACGGTTATCCAGCGACGCGCATGCTGGGCAATGGCGTCCACAGCCAATGCAGAGGAATCGGCGTATGGCTCTCCAAACTGAGACGTCAGCTTGGATGCAGTGCCCACCACCTGCGCTTCGGCCCTCAGGTTCTGATGTTGGGTGCCGAGATGGCTGGCGACGGCAAGGGAGAACTCGCTCTCGTCGAAAGCTCGGTTGGGGAATCCGACGCAAAAGGTTCTCGCGGACCTGCAGCGATCGCTGACCATTGCGGCGACGAGGCTTGAGTCTATCCCCCCGCTCAGAAATATGCCGAGGGGAACGTCGCTGCGAAGCCGCAGGCCTACCGCCTCGTCGATCTTAGCGTGAAGATCGTCGAGCGCTTGCTCGTAAGAGCCGCGATAAGGCTCGCCGTCGGCCGGGTCCCAATAGCTGCGCAGATTGAGTTCGTGCGCGTCTATCGTCGCAACACTCGCGGCAGGCAGCTTGAAAATCCCGGGGTAGATCGTGTGCGGCGCGGGGATATAGCCGAGGCTGAGATATAGATCGAGCGACCGAGAGCTGATGGAGGAGCCGACGAGGTCAGCGGCGCGCAGGGCTGCCAGAGACGACGCAAAATAGATACAGTTACCGTGGACGGTGTAGAAGAGTGGCTTCTTGCCGATCCTGTCGCGCGCCATCAGTAATGAGCCACGTCGGTCGTCCCAAACGGCAAAGGCGAACATGCCGCGCAGTTCGTCGACGGCTCTTTCGCCCTTCAGTTCGACCAGTCGAAGAAGAGCTTCCGTGTCCGAGCGAGTGCGAAAGACCTGGCCCCTCCGGGCCAGTTCGTCCCGCAGCTCGAGGTAGTTATAGATTTCTCCATTGAAGACGATTGCGACGTCGCCGGCGTCGTCCACCATGGGCTGGTCGCCCGTCTCCAGGTCGATGACGGCGAGCCTGCGATGGCCAAAAATGGCGCGCCCGGAGCGGGAGATCCACAACCCGCCGCCGTCGGGTCCTCTATGTATCATGCTGTACGACATGGCCTGGACCCGCCACAGGTCCGGCCGGGCATCCTCCGACAGCCCGACGCCGCCGGCTATGCCGCACATGACGATACTCCACGCTGCCCATCCGCTCCGAGAAGCGACCGATAGAGGCGCTCATAGGCAGAAATCATCGACGAGCTCGAGTAGCCCGAGGCGACGCGCGCGCGCCCTCTTCTCGCCAGCGCATCGGACAGGTCGCGGTCGCGGAGCACTTTGACAATTGCCTCGGCCATACGCGCGTCATCGTCGCTCGGCACAAGCAGTCCGCAATCAGGTGCGAGGAGGGCTGGGTTTCCCCCTACTGCAGTCGCGACGACCGGCACGCCGCTGGCAAGCGCCTCCAGGATGCTGATCGACGTGCCTTCCGAGACAGAGCCGAGCGCAAACACGTCGAACTCCCGGTAGACCGGCGCCGTGTCGGCTACGCTTCCGACGAATGACACGCGGCCGGAGAGGTCCATCTCGGAGGCATCGGCCTGCAGCTGAGAACCGAGTGGCCCCTCCCCCACGATAATCAGGCGTGCAGCGGGCAACTCTGCAAGCAACCGCTTGAAGGCCCGAAGGAGCATTGGATGGTTCTTGACCGGATCGAGACGCGCCACACAACCGATGACGGGGACATCGGGAGCAATTCCCAGTTCCGTCCGTAGCAAGCCCGTGCGGCCTGCTGCTGCGAACCGTTGCAGGTCGATTCCATTCACGAGCATGACGACCTTTTCGGATGGAATACGCGTGCGTTCGATAAGATGACGCCTCAGCGGTTCCGAAACGGCGACCACGCAATCAATATATCGGGCCCCCCACCAACGCAGGGACTCGTAGAACCATGGCTCGCCAGCAGCTAATCCATGCATTGTGGCGACGATCTGGAGCACACCTGCGTACCGACCTGCCAGACTGGCTTTCCCCCAGATATTGTGCATGTGGAGCACGTCGCAGCGGCGGGACCGCAAGTGCTCTACGAGCGCCTTGTGGGGAAGAAAGTTGGACCGCGCCCCCGGGCATGGGACCAGACTGACATCTACAGCCGCCCCCCTCAGATCATCAGCGAGCGGCCCTGTTTCCTCCAGGCAGGTGACACCTACTTTGTGACCGCTTGCCACGAGACCTTTGGCCAGTTCGCAGGCCATGATCTCCATTCCGGCCCGCGGCAACGATGGCAGCACAATTTCGACGGACAGTCTGCTGCCGTCGTGACGTTCGTACGCGTTCAAGTGGCCGTTCCTGAAATTCGATCGGGGCATAGTTCGGCATAAAGCCGGAGATGTCGCCGGACGCGCTCTTCGAGCGAGAAGCGTTTGGCTGTTTCTCTGCGCGCCTGTCGGGCTGACGCGCTCCTTCCATTGGCCAAAGCCAGGCTGATTGCCGTTGCCAGGCCTGCAGCGTCGTCAGGCTCCACGATCCATCCGGACGCTTCGTCTGTGAGCACTTCCGGGACAGCACCAACCCGCGTTGCAACCACCGGCACGTCCTCACTGACCGCTTCGAGCAGCACATTCGGGAGGCCCTCCGTTCGCGAGGGCAGGACGATCGCATCGAGTTGCCGATAGAGCTTTCGCACATCTCGAACCGAGCCGAGGAAATGTACTTGTGACTCGATGTGCAGCTCGACCGCCTGCCGCCCAAGCGCAAGGCGCTCCGGTCCCTCCCCGGCGACAAGCAACGATACGCTGCCGGCAGGAAGCCGTGAAATCGCGGCCAGCAAGACGTCCACGCCCTTTTCATGACTGAGCCTGCCTACCACGCCGATGGCCGGCCTCTCGGGAAGGTGCAGGTGCTCCAGATCGATGGAGTCGCTCTCCTCCGGCAATTGGAGGACCGCATTGTAGATTACTGTTACCTCAGGATGATCCCTGAGGAACTGTCGCCTGTGCCGTTCAGACATGACGACGAGGCGGTCGGCACGGGGCAGAAGAGCGCGGTCTATTCGGTTGTAGACCCGGACTTTCCAGTCTTCGTTCGTCCATCCGTGACAGAAGGCAAGCCAGCGCCAATCCGGATATCCCCAGCTCAGGAGATACGCCAGCACGGTAGTCCGATAGTTATGCGTCTGGACAATGTCCGGCTTCCATTCCCGGAGGCTCCTCCCGACCTTGCTCAGCAGCGACATGTCGAAGGGACCCGTTTCGGAGATGACGACGTGTTCTATGCCTGCCCTTTCGAGATAGGCGGAGAATGGTGAAAGCGGATGGCCGACCCGCTGAAACATGTAAACGCGCAGCCGAACTCCATATGTCGACAGCCGATCTGCCAGGGCAGCTAACTGCCGGCCCGGTCCAGACACGATCGCCGTGTCGATCAGGGCTGCCACCCGAAATTCACGAAAATCCTCTGATCGATGCGCCCGCGACTCCGCTGGACGGAGTTGGACGGGACTCTCCTGCGTCGGGCCTGTAGCCCGCACGCGGCCACCCGAGACCCGGCTCATCGATGCGCCCAGTTCTTTCGCGATCGATTTCACGGAATCTCCCGATCACCTCCGCGTCAGAACGGCTCGCGCGGATTGGCGCGGCGTCCTTTAGACGGCCCTAATGAATGTGCAGATAGGAGGTTTGTTCCAAACGTAAAGGTAGTCGGCGGCGGTAGCAGCCGGCATGAGCTCGCGCTCTCAACAGCTCCAGCTATCGGCCCCAGCTATGGTCCATATGCTGAGGCGGGACTTGCCTGAAAGCTGTTACCGCTCCAGTTTCCATTGAGAATCTCATGGGGTTCCCGCGGCAAGGGAGAACGATGTGGTTGGCAAAGTTGGAGGGCGCGGTGCGACCAAGAGCCAACCCGGCAAAACCGCGAATAAGCCGAGTATTCCATCCGGGCGCGCCTGGCTGGTCTTCCTCATCCTGCTTGTGGTGAATTACTTTCTGGTCACCACGCTTTTTCGCGAGACGAATGCGCCAACGACCGTCTCCTACACATTCTTCCGCGACGAGTTGGCCAAGAACAATGTGGAAGCCATTCACACACAGGGCCAAACGATCGACGGCAAATTCAGAGCGGCCGTCAAGTGGACGCCGCCCGCCGGGGAGGGCCAGCCCAGTTCGGAGGCCCGGGACGTTCTGAACTTCAAGACCATTCTGCCATCCTTCGTCGATCCGGGCCTGGAGACCGAGCTGATAAAGCGTGGCGTCGATATCAGGGCGACACCAATCCAATCGGAAGCCAACCCGCTTCTCATGCTGCTGTCCGCCTTCGGTCCGGCGCTCCTTATCATTGGCATCTACGTATGGCTGTTCCGCCGTGCCGCGAAACAGGGCGGCGGGATGTTCGGTGGGTTGGGCGGCATCGGCAAAAGCAGAGCCCGACGCTTCGACAAGGAAACGGAGACAAAGGTCAGCTTCGCAGACGTTGCCGGCATTGACGAGGCAGAGAACGAACTGATCGAGATCGTCGACTTCCTCAAGAACCCGGAGAAATACACCAGGCTGGGCGGGACCGCGCCGAAAGGCGTGCTGCTGGTCGGCGCGCCAGGAACCGGAAAGACCCTTCTTGCACGGGCCGTAGCCGGCGAGGCGGAAGTGCCATTCTTCTCGATGAGTGGCGCCGAGTTCGTCGAAATGATCGTTGGGGTCGGCGCCGCGCGCGTTCGTGACCTGTTCTCGGAGGCGCGCAAGAACGCGCCTTCCATCATATTTATCGACGAGATCGATTCCATTGGACGCACCAGAGGTCAGTCCGTCATCGGCGGAGCGAGCGAGCAAGAGCAGACGCTCAACCAGATCCTGACGGAGATGGACGGCTTCTCAAGCCGTGAAGGCGTGATCGTCCTTGCTGCGACCAATCAGCCCGACATTCTGGACAAGGCCTTGCTGAGGCCGGGCCGCTTCGACCGGCGCGTCGTGGTAAATCTTCCCGACAAACGCGGGCGCGAGGAGATCCTCAAGGTGCACACCCGAAAGGTACCCCTTGCCGCGGACGTCGACCTTGCCGATATCGCGCAGACCACTCCCGGGGTGTCCGGAGCGGACATCAAGAACCTAGTCAATGAGGCAGCTCTGCTGGCCGCCCGCAGGGAGCAAGACAAGGTACATCAAAAAGACTTCATCGATGCTCTCGAGAAGATCGTGCTCGGACCGGAACGGCCGATCATTTTGAGCGATGCCGACCGTGAGCGCGTCGCATATCATGAAGGCGGCCACGCGATCCTCGGCCTGGTCGTGCCCGGTGCCGACCCGGTTCATCGTGTCACCATCGTACCCCGCGGCCAGGCTCTCGGAGTTACCTATCAAAGACCTCTGACCGACAGATACAACTATCCCGAAAACTATCTGCGCGCGAAGATCATCGGAATGCTGGGTGGCCGTGCCGCAGAGGAGATCGTCTACGGCACCAGGACCACGGGCGCCGAAAGCGATATCGAACAGGCTACCAACATTGCCCGCCAGATGGTCACCCGCTGGGGCATGAGTGACGCCCTTGGCATGGTCCAGCTTGCTCCGCGTCAGAACAGTTGGGTCGGCGCCTCCGGTTTCAGCACGTCAAAACCATATAGCGACGAGACCGCCGGGCTGATCGATAGCGAAGTCGCCCGGATCATCAATGAATGCCACGAGGAAGCCAAACGCCTCTTGCAGGAACACCGAAGAGAACTCGATCAGCTTGTCGCCGCCTTGATGAAACAGGAATCTCTCGACGAAAAAGAGATTCTCGAGGTGACGGCGCTACCGCCCGCCCCTGCTCTTCCCGATCGTCCCCCTGTCGAGGCAGCCGCAACCAGGTCCAGGTAGGTACAAAGAACATGCGGGCTCGTGCCAGAGCCCGCACCGGTGACCCTGAAAGGCCTATTTGTAGAGATTCCCGTATTTGTTGCGGAGGTCGGCCCTCAGCACCTTCCCCATCGTGTTCCTCGGCAAGTCCGAATCGAACACCACCCTCTTGGGCAATTTGTATTTCGCAAGGCGGCAGTCGAGCGCCTGCAGAACCATGTCCTCAGTAACGGACGCACCGGCCTCCAGAACCACGACGGCCGTGACCGCCTCCCCGAAATCGGCATGCGGCAGGCCGATCACGGCGCTCTCGGTGACACCTTCCAGTCCGTCGATCTCGGTCTCGATCTCCTTCGGGTACACATTGTAGCCGCCGGTAATGACGAGATCCTTGTTGCGGCCGACAATCGACACATAGTTGCGATCGTCCACGATCCCGAGGTCCCCGGTGATGAAATAGCCGTCATCACGGAACTCGGCACGCGTCTTGTCAGGCATTCGCCAATAGCCCTTGAAGACGTTCGGGCCTTTCACCTCGATCATGCCAACTTCGTTGGCGGGCAACACCTCTCCCGTCTCCAGATTGGTGATGCGTACGCTGACGCCGGGCAGCGGGAATCCGACCGAGCCTGGAACGCGCTCGCCGTCATAGGGGTTCGACGTGATCATGTTCGTCTCGGTCATGCCGTAGCGCTCGAGGATGTGATGACCAGTGCGGCTCGTCCACTGGCGGTGCGTCTCGGCAAGCAATGGCGCCGAGCCGGAAATGAAGAGCCGTATATGGTTGGTGTTTTCCCGGTTGAGCCAAGGCTCCTTCACCAATCGCGTATAGAAGGTCGGCACGCCCATGAGCGTCGTCGCATTCGGCAGTTCCTTGCGGATCGCCTCGACACTGAACTTGGGCAGGAAGATCATCGACGCGCCTGCGAACAGGATGACGTTCGTGGCGACGAACAGCCCGTGGGTGTGAAAGATGGGCAGTGCGTGCAGCAGCACGTCCTCTTTCGAGAATTGCCAATACTCGACGAGGGTTCGAGCGTTCGAAGACAGGTTGGAGTGCGTCAGCATCGCGCCCTTGGAACGGCCCGTCGTGCCGGACGTGTACAGCATCGCCGCCAGGTCGCTCGCCTCGACGGCGGCGGTCGAATAGGTGTCGGCCACCTGCATTGCCAGTTCCGGCAGCGTGCCGTCCTGTTTCGCGCCGAGCGTGATGAGCGACGCAACGCCGAGCTTCTCGCAAAGCGGACTGAGCTCTGCGTATTTGGCAGGATCGCAGATGAAGATGTGCGGTGCCGCATCGCCGATGAAGTATTCGAGTTCGGCCGGCGTGTAGGCCGTATTGAGCGGCAGGAACGCTGCACCGACACGAAGACATGCAAGGTAGAGAACGATCGCCTCAGGCGACTTTTCGACCTGGGCCGCGACGCGATCTCCAATCACGACCCCCTTGTTGCGCAGGACATTGGCATAACGTCCCGAGAGCGCGAACAGTTCACCATAGTTGATGGCCCTGCCTTCCGCGGTTCGCATGAAAGGCGCATCCAGATCGGTAATCTGGGACTGAATCTGCGAGAAGAGGTTATGCGACATTATCTTCCGTGGGGTGGGGGTTTCGTGCTTGCCTGTAATCCCGTTACTCCAGGTAATAGTAAAGGGCGCCGCACACCACTTCGCATTGCCGGGCCGCGGAAATCTCGCGTGTACAACCCTATTGGTTTTCGAGTTCCGCCTCGATTTCTGCCCCCTGTCCTACCCGATTGACCGCCGCGCCATTGACGACGTGTCGGCCGGTAGCGCCTTCGAGCAATGTCGTGAGCGGGTCTGCGCCGGGCGTATAGCCACCCTGGCGCAGGATCTCTTCGACGATCGGACGCATTGCCTGCAGCTTCAGGAGTTGGCCCGCGATGCCGTCACCGAAGCCGAGCCCACCAGATCCGTCGGTGCCGTTCCCTAGCATTCCGCCGGTGTTGAGAATCCGAATGTCCCTTATGCTTGCGATCGGCTTGACGGCCTCGGCGATCGCGGCCGGGATGGTCTCCAGGCGCTTCTTGCCGAGCTCGAAATTGATGAAGTTCTCGCCGAGCTTGTTGCGGGCCTCGTTGTTCAACGTCGTGACGGCAGCCTCGGCCTCGCCCATGTCGCGCACGCCCTGGGCCTTGATCTTGTTGGCCTCGGCCTCGGCCGCTGCCAGCGTGCGGATTGCTTCGGACTTGTCGAGAGACGCCCTCTTCTCGGCCTCGGCCGCGACGACGACCTCGGTCGACTTCTTCTCGGCCTCCTTGCGAGCCGCGAGCACGGCAGTCTGGCGGTCGCGGTCGGCAATCTCCACGGCACCGGCGGTCACGACCTTCTCCTCGGCCGCCACGGCAAGCGCTTCGGCCGCCTTGGCCTCGGCGATCGCGTCGGACTGCTCGCGGCTCTTGTTGGCAATCGCGATCTCGTTCTCCTGCGTCGCAATCTGAAACTCGCGATCTGCGTCGGTGCGACGCTTGTTGACGGCAAGGTCGGATTCAATCACCGCGGTTTGCTCGATCTGCTTCGCGGCGGCCTGCTTCTGCGCCACCTTCTGCTCGGTCTCGATCCGGGCACCCTCCTCCATCAGCTTGGCCGTCTGCTGGGCTTGCGCCACCTCGGCACGCGTGCTCGCGGTTTTGTTGGCGATGTCGCGTTCCTGGCTGAGCTCGGCCTCCTTCTTCTCGCGCTCGATCGACAGCGTCTGCTGCCGGGCCTCGAGGTCCTTCTGTGCGATCGCCACCTCGTTGTCACGGATGATCGCATTGCGCTCCTGCTTGCGCGACTCGGTGATCCTCTTCAGGCTGGTCAGGCCTTCGGCATCGAAGAAATTCTCGGGGTTGAAGAAACCGAGGTCGGTCTGGTCCAGCTTTGTCAGCGATACCGACTCCAGCTCCAGACCGTTCGACTTCACGTCGGACTCGACAGCCAGCTGGACGTGCTTCACGAAATCGCTGCGCTTTTCCTGCAGCTCGAGAATCCCCATGGTCGCGGCAACCGAGCGCAAGCCGTCGACGAACTTCGCCTCGACCTGCTGCCTGAGCTTCTCGGCGTCGTTGGTGAGGTCACCCAACGTCTGTGCGGCCAGCGCGATGCTCTCGGCATCCGGCCGCACCCGTACATAGAACTCGGCGCCAATGTCGACGCGCAGGCGATCCTTCGTGATCAGCGAATCCTGCTTGCTGCGCTCGACCTGCAGGCGCAGCGTCTTCAGGTTCACGCGTGCGGTCGAGTGGAAGATCGGCAGCACGACAGCGCCGCCGTCGAGAATGACCTTCTTGCCCCCGAGCCCTGTTCGCACGAAGGCCTCGTCGCGCGTCGAGCGCCGGTAGAGTGTTGTGAATACGATGCCGATGACGACGATGAGCAGCACGCCCACCAGGGCGGGTATTGCAATATTGAACATGGGAGCCCCCCAATTCAGCTGTTGCCGGAAACCGTACTTGAAGCGAGATCGACTGGAGCGCCAATCGCAACGAAGCGCGTATCTTCCCGATCGACGAGCAGCACCGTTGCGCCTTGCGGCAAGGGGTCCGATTCAGGAGCGGCCGAGGCCGACACGAAGTGCACGTTGCCGTGAACGTCCTTCAATCGCACGCGGCCGGGAAGGCCATGGTCGAGCGGACCGACCACGACTTCGCCAATCCGGCCCACCAGGTCGGTGAGCTCGACCGCGTAGCTCTCGTCTTGCGGGATGATCCCGCCGACAAGATCGGTCGACCAGCGGACGAGGGGGAGTGCAGCGAGGAATGCGAGCGGCGCGGCGACGAACGCCGGCAACGGCCCGCCGAGGCTCCACGCCGCCTCCTGGATCACGAAACCCGACATCGCGAACATGCCAAGGAACAAGAGCACGAAGATCAGCAGCGGAACGCCACCAACGTTGAGCCACGAGATCACGTTGAGCAGGCCGTGATCGGGATGGCTGTCGAAGTCAATGGCCTTGCCGACCAGCTCGCTGAGCGAAAAGCCGACCAGCATAGTGGCCACTTCGGTCAGGCCGATGACGAGGATCATCACCGCCGCAACCGCGAACGGCTGGGCTTCCGGCGCCATGAAGTGCTCGAGAAGAGTCATCGGAGATACCGCCATCGGAACTGAGAATTGGACTTCAAGAACTGACCAAGCGCCGCATCTGCGTTCCGACGATCGCCCGCCGGACGTCAAACACGTCTTTAAAAACCATGAGGACGGCAGGATGAAAGACAATCATGTATAAGAATGTAGAGCTACCCTTTTACACTCTATAAGAGGTTTTCCCCAAAATTTTTCTATGAGCCGTGTCTAATGCAAAGCAGCGATACTTCGATACTGATTCGCCAATAGGCAAACTGAGCTGCGCGGCGGCTGCATCAGGTTACTTGCTTGCCGCTTTCGCCGAGCGAGCGCTGCTGGGGCGCGGTAAAGGAGCCGCGTCTTAGCGAACGCTTCGATTTAGTGGTCTCGAGGCCATTAAAGCTGCGGCTCTAGCTGACTCGGCCATTGAGGCCGGGCATGATGTCGGCCGGCAACCTGCAGAAGAGCGGCGCCGAAAGACGACCTCTTGGAAATCAATCTGTGAAGGCGGCCGCCGTCTACACGCTCTCGTCAAGAGCCTACGAGGGCCTTCCCGAACTGGAATACCGGTTCCTCGATCGCGACATTCTCGTCACCGCCTGCGGCCGCATCTGCATGCATCGAAAGAAGATCAACATCTCCACCGTGCTCGCCGGTCAGAGGCTCGGCATCAAGGAAGTCGACGACGGCATTTGGCTCGTCTCCTTCATGCACTATGATCTCGGATATATCGACTTGGAACAGAGGACCTTGCAGACCATCGACAACCCGTTCGGCACGAGGTTGTCACCCACGTCTTAGGTACAAACTGTTACCCATGTCTCCGGGTCGGACACATGTCCGGTGTGGTGAGCGCACTGGGACTCGAACCCAGGACCTACTGATTAAAAGTCAGTTGCTCTACCGGCTGAGCTATGCGCTCCCGCGGGCGAAAAGGCCGCCCCCGAAATTGGCGCGGAACATAGGGAGAGAGGTTCATCCGGTCAACCGCAAATCCAAAGCCATCCAGCCTCTATTTGCCGCGGAGAAACATCGCCTTCTCTTGTCCGCTCCTCCCATGGCTGTCCCAGCCGGCCGGATCGCGCCGCCCTCGATCCGTCGGCCGACGCATTCCGTCGGCGTAGCCTGCCAACCCGTTCAATTCCCAAGCAAGCGGACGTGATCCAGAAGTGACGGAACTCCCTTGTTTTGCGGCACGTTGCCGCAATCGGACCGACGACCACCATACGTGAGGAGAATGATAATGAAGCCTTTGTCAGGTCTCGTTGCGGCGTCGCTCGCCGCGTCATTCGCAGCTGCATCCGCGCTGCCCCTCAACGCGGCTCCTCTTTCAATGCCGCAACCAGCAACGGCGGTAACCGACCTTACAATGGTCCAGTACGAGCAGAATTGGAAAGCCTTGCCGCCGATCTTCGGCGCCGCCCCCAAGGACATCCAGCTGCAAGGAGACATTGCATATTACAACGGGTATCGCGGTTATCGTTATAAGCGCGAGGGGTATATCGAGCATGAGGGATGGTGGTTCCCGGCTGCGGCATTCCCCGACCGCACTACGACGGGCTCGATCAGGAGGGCGCCACTCTCCAGGGCACACGTCGACTGGTGCATGGCCCACTTCCAAACCTACCGCCCGGCCGACAACACCTATTCGCCGCCGCGTGGCCCGCGCAAAGAGTGCGTCTCACCTTACATGTGAGGGTGCGTGCCTCGGCAACAGGTTGAGGTCTGGTCATGTATCTCTAATGAACCGCGCCAACCCTGGCGCGGGTCCGCCAGTTTCCGTTCGGTCCTTCTCCGACCTGAGCCAAAGCTCTGCGCCGGCTATCGGCCGTTCTCGCGGAGTCCAATAATCGGTGCCTTGCAGCGAGACCAAGTTTTCTGCGGTACGTTCCCGACGCAACCTCCGTCTTGAAGCAAGGCCACGCGCGAACAACTGCGCGGGCGTGCGGCACCTGAAAGTTGCAGCGTCCATCCATCTATCCCCAATCGCCAGTCCGGGCGCGGCTCCGAGTGCCGTTCTGTTCGATCCTGGTCCGACCTGTCGAAGTTCGCCGTATTTTCACATCTGAGCAAAGTTCGGAATGGCAATTTCCATTTTAATCAATGACTTATGGCCTCGCGTTACTTTTGATAATTCGCCCGGGCCATGCTCCTCTGCCGGCTCTCGGCTGTTTTCCGCTTCCAACAATGAGTGAACTTAACATCGGAACCAATCTTCGCTGGAGGGCGTTGCCACAACGATTACTCCAAGTTGAAGGAGGCTAACGATGAAGAAGATGGTCCTATCCGGCCTGATGGCCACAGCCTTGGCAGCATCGTTCGCAATCGCGAGCGGTGGGCCGGCAAACGCGGCGCCGGTCTATGTGTCGCCATCCGTGCAGGCGAAATCGTCGATGGATGTTCAGAAGGTCCAATACAGGCGGGAATGGCGTGACGGGTACTGGCAGTACCGGCATCACCTCCGCCGGGATCGGTGGGAAAGGCGGCATGCGTGGCGGGCTCGCCAAGCGAACCGCTGGGCAATGCGGCAGGAGTGGCACCGCCGCCACTATTATGACGACTACTATCGTCCCCACTACCGCTATCACCACCGCCCAGGGATAAGCCTGTATTTCTCAAACTGACAGGTAAAACTGGCGACAACGCCTAAGGTTGCGTCCGCGCCGGAAGCAAGATCCCCGACGGGTTGTGGGGCGAACAACGGCGCGGGCGCTATCGTTTCTCCGCACAGGAAGCAGCGCATTGCCGTATAGCTAAGACTAGGGGGGAATAGCGAATAGCGAATAGTTGCTAGATATTCCCCTACTCGCTATTCGCTATTCCCTATTCGCTGCTTTCTCACATCAACGTTCGCCGCACCGCCTCGTGCCAGCCCGCTAGCTTGCGCTTGCGCGTGACCTCGTCCATCGCCGGCTTGAAGCGGCGTTCGAGCGACCAGGATTTCGCGAAATCCTGCGCCTTCGGCCACACGCCTGCCCGCGAGCCGGCGAGCCAGGCGGCGCCCAGTGCCGTCGTCTCGAGAATCGCCGGCCGGTCGACCGGCGCATCGAGAATGTCGGCGAGCCGCTGCATGGTCCAGTCCGATGCAACCATGCCGCCGTCGACGCGCAGCACCGTCTTCGCGGACGCGACTTTCCAATCCTTTTTCATCGCGTCGAGGAGGTCCCTCGTCTGAAAGGCGACCGATTCCAGCGCGGCACGCGCGAACTCGGCCGGGCCGGAGTTGCGGGTAAGACCATAGATCGCGCCGCGCGCCTCGGCATCCCAGTGCGGAGCGCCGAGCCCGACGAAAGCTGGCACCAGGTAGACGGCCTGGCTCTCGTCCGCCTCGGCCGCGAGCTCGCCGCTGTGCTCGGCCTTGCCTATGACCTTGATCCCGTCGCGCAACCACTGCACGGCGGCACCCGCCACGAAGATCGAGCCTTCGAGCGCATAGGTCGTCTTGCCGTCGAGCCGATAGGCGATGGTGCTGAGCAGTCGGTTTTTCGAGCGCACGAGGTCGGCGCCGGTATTGAGCAGCGCGAAGCAACCGGTGCCGTAGGTCGATTTCATCATGCCCGGCAGGAAGCAGGCTTGGCCGATGGTGGCCGCCTGCTGATCGCCGGCGACGCCCAGGATCGGGATTTCCGCTCCGAATAACGATTTTTCGGTGAAGCCGAAATCGGCCGCGCAATCTTTCACTTCCGGCAGCAGCGTAGCCGGTATGCGCAGGATGTCCAGCAATTCGGCATCCCATTCGTTGCGGACGATATTGTAGACCAGCGTGCGCGATGCATTGGTGGCATCGGTCGCATGGACCTTGCCGCCCGTGAGCCGCCAGATCAGGAAGCTGTCGATCGTGCCGGCGATGAGCTCTCCGCTTGCGGCACGCTTGCGTGCGCCCTTCACTCGGTCGAGCAGCCAGGCGATCTTCGTGCCGGAGAAGTAAGGGTCGAGCAGCAGGCCGGTCTTTTGCGAGAACTTTCGCTCCAGCCCCTGTTTCCTGAGCTTCTGGCAGAGCGCAGAGGTGCGCCGGTCTTGCCAGACGATGGCGTTGTGGATCGGTTTGCCGGTCACCTTGTCCCAGATGACGACCGTCTCGCGCTGGTTCGTAATCCCGATAGCCGCAATGTCGGAGGCTGAGAGATGCGCAACCCTCAGCGCCTGCTTGCAGGTCGTCACCACGCTCTGCCAGATGTCCTCGGGATCGTGCTCGACCCAGCCGGACGCGGGAAAGTGCTGTCTGAATTCCTTTTGGCCGGTTCCGACCACCTTCATTGACTGATCGAAGATGATCGCACGGCTCGACGTCGTACCCTGGTCGATTGCCAGGATGAAACCACTCATATTTCCCCTCTCATCATGCAAAAAAGGACGGCCGGAGTGGCGTTCGCCCAAAGTTGAATCACGCCTCCTCCCAGGCTATGCCGACCATCTATTCCGCTGCCGCGCTGTGCGGGTCCGCCCTCAAAGCAGTCATGAACTCATCGAGACCTGCGGCCTCCTGCCGGTTGAGCCGCAAGCCGCGCTTAGTGCGCCGCCACAGCACATCCTCCGCGGTCGCCGCCCATTCATGCGCCATGAGATAGCGGACCTCCGCCTCGTAGAGATCCGCTCCAAAGCGCCGGCCGAGATCCGCCTCCGACTTGGCGAGCCCGAGCAGCACCCGCGCCTTTGTGCCATACAGCCGGGCAAGCCGGCGCGCGAGTTTCATGTCGAGAAAAGGATAAGAGCGCTTGAGGCCGCCGACCTCTTCCTCGAATCCGGTTACCGAAAAATCGCCGCCCGGCAGCGCGGCATGCGCAGTCCACGGCCTGCCCCTTCGCCCGAGAAGGTCCTCGATCTTCTCCAGCATCTGCTCGGAAAGTCGGCGATAGGTCGTGATCTTGCCACCGAATATGTTGACGAGCGGCATGCCGCCGCGCGTATCGACCTTCAGCACATAATCGCGCGTCGCCTCCTGCGCCTTCGAGGCGCCGTCGTCATAGAGCGGGCGCACGCCGGAATAGGTCCAGACGATGTCGTCAGGCCGCACTGGATTGGAGAAATACTCGCTCGCCGCATCGCAGAGATAGCGGATCTCGGCCTCGCTGATGACGACCTTCGTCGGATCGCCGTCATAGTCCTGGTCGGTCGTGCCGACGAGCGTGAAATCGTCCTCGTAAGGAATAGCGAAGATGATGCGCCCGTCTTTGTTCTGGAAGAAATAGGCGCGCGGATCTTCGAATTTCTTCGGCACGACGATATGGCTGCCCCTGACCAGGCGGACATTGTGCACGTGGTCGTGACCGAGCGCGCCCGCTAGCACATGATCGACCCAAGGGCCGGCTGCATTCACGATCATGCGCGCGCGCACCTGCTCGATCTCGCCGCTCCAGACGTCTTCGACGTCCACAAGCCAATGATCGCCCTCCGTCCGGGCGCTGACAACCTTGGCGCGAGTACGAATGACTGCTCCGCGGTCGGCCGCATCGCGCGCATTGAGCACGACCAGGCGCGCATCGTTCACCCAGCAATCCGAATACTCGAAAGCCTTCGAGAAAAGCGGTTTCAGCGGCTTCCCGGCTGGGTCTTCGCTCATGTCGAGCGTCCTGGTCTTAGGCAGGAGTTTGCGGCCGCCGATGTGATCGTAGAGGAAAAGGCCGAGCCTGAGCAGCCAGGCAGGCCGCAGCCCCTCGGCATAAGGCAGCACGAAACGCAAAGGCCAGATGATGTGCGGCGCCATCCGCCACAGCACTTCGCGCTCCTTCAGCGCCTCCCGCACCAGCCGAAACTCGTAGTGTTCGAGATAGCGCAGCCCGCCGTGAATCAGCTTGGTCGAACCAGACGAGGTGCCGCTCGCCAGGTCGTCCATCTCGGCGAGATAAACCGAAAAGCCACGGCCGGCTGCATCACGAGCGATTCCGCAGCCATTGATGCCGCCGCCTATGATGAAAATGTCATGGATCGTGGACTGATCCACTGGGGCGCCTCCCGCGCCTTCGCACTGCAGAATTATCGTAGTCAGTCGAAAGCCGCTCGGAATTATTTCGAACGCATATCGAATGTCAAACGAAATTCGAATCTGGCCGGGCTCATGCCTTCAGGCGTGCTACTTGGCTGCGGTCTCGATCAGTTCCACTTCGTTGTCCAGGCAAATCCGCCTCACGGTAGCGATGTCGCAGCGGTCAGTAATGAAGGTATCGACCTGGCTGAGATGGCCGATGCGCACAGGTGCGGTGCGCTCGAACTTTGTGGAATCAGAGACAAGGATCACTTGTCTGGCATTGGCGATGATTGCCTGCGCCACCTTCACTTCGCGGAAGTCGAAGTCGAGCAGCGCACCATCGTGGTCAATCGCGGAAACGCCGATCACGGCGTAGTCGACCTTGAACTGTTTGATGAAGTCGACAGCAGCCTCGCCGACGATGCCCCCATCAGAGCCGCGCACAACCCCGCCGGCGATCACGACCTCGAAGCTAGGAAGAACCCGCATCCTGTTGGCAACATTGATGTTATTGGTAATGACCATGAGCCCGTTATGGTCGAGCAACGCCTCGCTGACCGCTTCGGTCGTGGTGCCGATATTGATGAAGAGGGAGGCATTGTCGGGGATCAGCCGGGCGGCGGCACGGCCGATCGCCCTCTTCTCTTCGGCTGCGATCTTGCGCCGTGATTCATATTCCATGTTCTCGATGCCGGAGGGGAACAGCGCCCCGCCGTGGATGCGCGTCAGCAGTCGCTGCTCGCAGAGATCATTGAGATCCTTGCGGATCGTCTGCGGCGTTACATCGAAATGTGCGGCAAGATCGTCGACCAGCACGCGCCCATTATCCTTCGCCATCTGAATGATCTGCGAATGCCGCGGCGACAGAAACATGTGAGGCCCCTGGTTTTCGTTTTCGCGCCTTATAGAGCAAAACGAAAACCAAGAGAAGCTTGGAATGGAAGGTAGCCCAGCTGGATTCCGGTACTTTCGGCCGATGGGCGCGTTCGTTCCGCGCCCTTCACGAAAACGGAAGACACATTGAACAGACGAAACCCACTCCTGTGGCTACACTGGCCATCATAGTTCGTCAGGCAAGGTCTGGGTCCATGGCGGACTAGCTGACCAATTGCATGAGCCAGCCAGCAAGCAGCTGAAGCAAGCCTCCGCCAAGACAGACACTTGCCGGTTGGCTTGATTAGTCGCCAAGGCGGTGCGGCCCCTCATCGGGTCGGCCGATATGTCATGACGCCAGCGCAAACCCGAATCTCTCCGCCAATCGAACGAGATCGGCCTGGCGATTGACGCCCGTTTTGGTGAAGACACGCCTCAGCTGGACGCGCGCAGTCTGGTATGAAATTCCAGCGTTGTCAGCGATCTCACGCAGCGTTTGGCCGGCAGCGATTCCGGCAAAGATACGATGCTCGGCAGCCGTCAGGTCGAATGCAGGGCCGACCGCCTGCGCATTCGAGCGTGGAGGATGCGCTGGATCGATCAGGACAAGGACGGTCGGCCCCTCGAAGAAAGCCGCGGCCTTGTCCTTGCCGACGCGGATGAAGGTCAGGCGCACCGGCCCGCGGCTGCCCGCGGCGACCACATCGCTGACGTGAGGCCGCTCGAGCGTACGATCCGTCATCGCGGTGATGACTTCGTCGACGGCTGCCTTCGAACTACGCAACTTTCCTGTCGCGGAGACGCTCAGTCCGACCCCTTCCTCCATCATTCGCGCCGCCGCGGGTGTCATTGTCCTCACCCGCCCCCCGTCGCCCAACATCAACAGCCCGATGTCAAGCACTGACAATGCTGCTTCGGCCACGTCCGTGACGGTCCGGTCATGCGGAGCCCGGCTATAATATTCGAAAGTCCGCCTGAGGTGGGGGGCAAGCCGGGTCAGCCGCTCGGCTTCGGCCATATTGGAATCGGGATCGGCACGAGACGTCACCGTGCTCAGCATGAACGAGACACCCCGGTCGCGGATGATCGTCACCCCGACCGCACTTTCCATGCCATTCTTCCTGGCGAAATCATTATAATATTCGGTGCGAACGAACTCTGCTCTCGGTAGCATCTGTTCGGCGACGACACCGCGCCCGACCGGTCGCACCGCCGCCTTGGTCATCCACGGATTGATGCTGGAAAAATAGCTGGCGTAGGCATCGAGTGCGCTTGGTTCGATACCGCCCGAAAGCGAGAAAGCGCCCTTCCGCCGATTGGCATCGTGGAAGAACAGAGTGCTGCCGCCGCCGGGCAATGTCCTGCTCAGCTTGCCAAGGAAATCCTGCCAGGACGTCTCGCCGAGCAAGGCGCCGTAGATGAGATCGATAAGCGCATCGTCCCCATGCATCGCAGACCGGCTCTCCTGGAAACCGCGCCGTCTAATCGATTGAACTTTCGTCGCTTTGAAGGTGGCTTTGCAAGCACTTTTCAGAGCGATGCGCCCGGCGAACCGGAAATCAGCCTGCAGCGATCTCGGTGATCACCTCATAGGCCAACGCGACGTCCCGCTCCTCCGTCTCGAACTGCCCGGCCTGGAAGCGGATCGCGACACGGCCGTCGACCCGGGTCTGCGTGAGGTAGATGCGGCCGTCTTCGTTGATTGCGCCTACCAGCGCGAGGTTGTGCTCATCGGCATCCACGCCTGGTGGCGGCTTGTGCCGGAACGAAAACAGCGACAGCACCGGCTCCGAGACGATCTCGAAATCCGCATGGGCGCGCAGCCTTTCGGCAAGCTTCCCGCTCCAGGCGACGTGATTGCGGATCATCTGCCGCAATCCTTCGAGGCCGTGCGCTCTAAGCAGGAACCAGAGCTTCAACGCGCGGAACCGCCGGCCGAGCGGCACAGTCCATTCCGAATAGTTGATGATGCCGTCGCGGCCATGCGTCTTCAGATACTCCGGCTTGATTGCGAGCGTCCTCACCAGGCTGTCAGGGTTGCGCACCAGATGAACGGAGCAGTCGAACTGCGCCCCGAGCCACTTGTGCGGGTTGAAGACGATCGAATCCGCCTGCTCCGCGCCCGCCCAGTAGTGCCGGAACTCGGGGCAGATCATGGCGGCGCCAGCCCAGGCGGCGTCGACATGGAGGTAAAGACCTTGACGGCCCGCGATCTCTGCGACTGCCGCGACATCGTCTGTTCCGCCGACGCTGGTGCCGCCGACCGATGCGACGACGCCGGCCGGGAGTAGTCCGGCGGCGCGATCCCGTATGACCACCGCTTCGAGTTCAGCAGGGTCCATGCCGCGCAGTTTCCCCTTGCCCGGCAGCTTCACGAGATTCTCTTCGCCGATGCCGGCAACCCAGATCGCGCGGTCGATCGAGGTGTGGACCTGGTCCGAGCAATACACCCTGGGCGCCTTCTGTCCGGCGAGCCCTTTGCGGTTGCCGGCCCAGGCGAGCGCGCGCTCACGCATCGTCAGCACCGCGGCGAGCGTCGCCGACGAGGCAGAGTCCTGGATCACGCCGGAGAAACCGTCGGGCAGTCCGAGAGCCTGCCGCAGCCAGTCGATCATCCTGGTCTCGAGCTCGGTTGCCGCAGGTGAGGTCTGCCAGAGCATGCACTGCGCCGCCATCGCGGACACGAGATACTCTGCAACGACTGAGACCGGCGCGGCATTGGCCGCGAAATAGGCGAAGAAGCGTGGATGCTGCCAATGCGTCATGCCCGGCACGATCGTCTTTTCAAAATCCGCGAAAATCTCGGCCATCGGTTCCGCCCTCTCGGGCGGCGAGGCGGCAATTGCCGCGGCAATGTCGCCGGGGGCGGTCTTGGCCCTGACCGGCCGTTCGCGCAGCCCCGCGCGGTAGTCGGCACCCCACTCGGCCGCTTTGTGCGACCAGTCGCGGAACTCCTGCCAATCCATCGAACTCCCTCCCGGTAGTGCAAAGGCCGCACCGTTGTGATCGGCGATGGGTGCTACAACGCAATTCCAAGAAATGGGAATCCGTTGCGGCCGAAATCAGGCAGATAGCGATCCCAGCTGAAGCCCGGCGGAGAAGCTTCTCAAACAGTCATTCAGGAAAATCCGGCAGGCTCTTGAAAGCGTTCTTCAAGGCGTCCGACCAGCCTTCGGAGATGGTCCGGTAATATGGATCGTCGCGGTCGATGCGCTTCTTCAGCCCTGGCTTCAGAGTGTCCTTTTCATAGAAGAAGAGATCGATCGGCAGGCCGACCGAGAGGTTCGACTTTAGCGTCGAATCGAAGGATACGAGCAGCAGCTTTACAGTCTCGGCGAAGCTCATCGTGCGATCATAGGCGCGTATGATGATCGGCTTGCCGTACTTCGTCTCGCCGATTTGGAAAAACGGCGTATCATCGCTGGCCTCGATGAAATTGCCTTCCGGATAGATCATGAAGAGGCGTGGCTCGGAGCCACGGATCTGACCGCCGACGATGAACGAGGCATTGAAATAGGATTCTGCGGTCTGGCCCTCCGGCGCCGAGCTTGCGATCACCTCCCTCAAAGTGTTCCCGACAAGCCGCGCCGCCTGGTACATCGAGGGCGTCTCGAGCAGCGTCGGCGTGCGCTCCGATATGGCTTTCGTGCGCTCGTCGAGCAGGCTCACCACCGACTGAGTGGTGGCGAGGTTGCCTGCAGCCAGCAGCACGATCACCCGCTCGCCGGGTTCCGACCAGACATGCATCTTTCGGAAGGTCGAGATGGAATCGACGCCGGCATTCGTGCGCGTGTCCGACATGAACACCAGCCCATCGTCAATCCTCAGGCCCACGCAATAGGTCATCTGGCAACTTCGCAGAATCGTCCACTCTACGGCTCGCAGGATTACTGCTCCACTGTAATGCGGACCGCAAGCTGCTCCGAGGCTTGCCCCAGCCGAATTCCGGAAACGGGCATGGCGTCGCGATAATCGCGGCCGGTCGCGATCCGCACATAGTTCTCATCCGGCGAGATTCCATTGGCGACGTCGAAGCCGACCCAACCCAGCGCTTCGACATGTGCTTCTGCCCAGGCGTGGCTTGCCGCCTGCTCGGCGACGCCGTCGACCATCAGATAGCCGCTCACATAGCGCGCCGGGAAGCCGTTCAGCCGCGCGGCCGAGATGAAGATATGGGCATGGTCCTGGCAAACGCCGCGGCCCTTCGAAAGCGCCTCCTCTGCAGCGGTGTCGCTGTCCGTCGTACCGACGGCATAGGCGACGCGCTCGCGGATTGCCGCCATCAGCCTATGGAGGCAGTCAAGATCGGATCCCTCGGCAACCGTCGCGGCGAGCGCCTCAATAGCCTCGCTCGGTGCCGTCAGCGGCGTGTCGCGCAGATACAGCCACAGCGGCGCGAAGCCGCGCTGCGGACCCGCCATGCCAGCTTTATTGACGGTCTCAACCTCGCCGGTCACCTCGATACCGATCGCATGCGGCTCGCCTTCGACGCTGATCAGCCGCGTGTCATTGCCGAAATGATCGATGAAGCGCACCTCTTCCTTGGCCCCTGCGATCGACAACGACCAGGAGCGGACGATCTGCAGCGGGCCGCTCAGCGGAAAAAGCCGCAGTCGCTGCAATGCATAAGAAAGCGGTCGGTCGTAGCTGTACTCGGTGCGGTGGTTGATCTTCAACCACATGGCGATGTGCTCGATGAAAGCGGCATCAGCAGAACCCATAGTCTTGGGCGATCTGGTCTCCAAGACGATTGTTGTCGGCGATGAAGGCGTCAAGGAACTCGTGCAGGCCGGTGTCGAAAATGTCCTTGATCGAGCCCACCCTGATCCTTGCCAGGGTTTTCTCGACCGTATCGTGGCAGGCGTGGCGCACGCCATAGTCCCCGGCAAGCAGGTTCAGGCTGGTCGATATGCTGCGATAGCAGAAAGTGAGCGAACGCGGCATGCGTGCATTGAGGATAAGGTAGTCGGCTATGTTCGTCGGCTTGTATTCGGTGTCGTAGACCCAGCGGTAAGAGCGGTGCGCCGACACCGAGCGCAGGATCGATTCCCATTGGTAGTTGTCGAGCGAGGAGCCGACCCAGGAGATCGATGGCAGGAGTACGTAGTATTTCACATCGAGAATGCGGGCCGTATTGTCGGCGCGCTCTACGAAGGTGCCGATCTGCGAGAAGTCGAAGATTTCGTTCCTGAGCATTGTGCCGTGAAACGTGCCGCGGATCAGCGACGTCTCACGCTTTATCGCATCGAGCACCTTCGGCAGGTCGGGGGCGTCGACCTGGCCCGCAAGCATGCGCTTCAACGACATCCAAGCCTCGTTGATCGACTCCCACGTGTCGCGGGTGAGAGCCGTGCGCACCATGCGCGCGTTGTTGCGGGCCGTCTCGATCGACGACATCACGCTCGAAGGGTTGCCGGCATCGCGCAACAGGAAGTCGGAGACCGTCGCTGCGGTAAATTCGTTGTACTTGGCCCTGAAAGCATCTTCAGCACCGGCGCTTACTACCACGGACGTCCACTCGTCGGAGGCGCTCTCGCTCCTCGTCAATGCCATTCTCAAACCGGCATCCACCAAGCGCGCCATATTCTCGGCACGCTCAATGTACCGATTCATCCAATAGAGGCCGTTCGCCGTGCGACCGAGGAGCATTAATGGGCCTTCTCAGTCATCAAGCACCCAGGTGTCTTTGGTCCCTCCGCCTTGGGAGGAATTGACCACTAACGATCCCTCCTTGAGCGCCACCCGCGTCAGCCCACCCGGCACGATTTGAATTCGGTCGGAGACAAGCACAAACGGTCGTAAGTCAACATGGCGCGGTGCAAGCCCGGCTTCGGTAAGAATGGGGCAGGTCGAAAGCGAAAGTGTGGGCTGCGCGATATAGTTGCTCGGACGCGCCTGAAGCTTCTTGGCGAATCCCTCCCGCTCCTTCTTCGACGCTGTCGGCCCGACCAGCATGCCGTAGCCGCCGGAACCGTGGACCTCCTTGACCACCAGCTCGTCGATATGCTCCAGCACGTATTTCAGGCTGTCAGGCTCGGAGCAACGCCAGGTCCGGATGTTCTCCAGCATGGCCTTGCGTCCCGTGTAGAACTCGATGATTTCGGGCATATACGAGTAGATCGCCTTGTCGTCGGCGATGCCCGTCCCCGGCGCATTGGCGATGGTGATGTTGCCGGCGCGGTAGATGTCCATGAGGCCCGGCACGCCGAGGGCCGAATCCGGCCGGAAGGTAAGCGGGTCGAGGAAAGCGTCGTCGACGCGGCGATAGAGCACATCGACCTTCTTGTAGCCCTCGGTCGTGCGCATCGCGACATGGCCTTCGACGACGCGCAGGTCGGTTCCCTCAACGAGCTCGACGCCCATCTGGTCGGCCAGGAATGCATGCTCGAAATAGGCGGAATTGTAGAGCCCAGGGGTCAGCACTGCGATGCGCGGTGGCTCCTTGAGATTGCTGGGGCCGACCGCGGCGAGCGACTGCCGCAAGAGCCGCGGATAGTTTTCAACCGGCCTCACTCGCACGCGCTGGAACAGCTCCGGGAAGAGCTGCATCATTGTCTCGCGGTTTTCCAGCATGTAGGAGACGCCGGACGGCGTGCGTGCATTGTCCTCCAGCACGAAGAACTCGTCCTCACTGGTCCTGACGATGTCGACGCCGATGATGTGCGTATAGACGCCGGCGGGCGGCCTCATGCCGATCATCTCAGGCAGGAAGGCGTCATTCCGGGCTATCAACTCCTTCGGGATACGGCCGGCGCGCAGGATCTCCTGGCGGTGGTAGATGTCGTCGAGGAATGCGTTGAGGGCCTGCACTCGCTGCTCGATGCCGAGCGTCAGTCGCCGCCATTCCGAACCGGAGATGATCCGCGGCACGATGTCGAACGGGATCAGCCGCTCGGCCGACTCCGCATCGCCAGAGACGGCAAAGGTGATGCCGGTCTTGCGGAACACGCGCTCGGCATCACGCGTTTTTTCGGTGAGCCGCGCAGGGTCCTGCGCTTTCAGCCAGTCATCGTACCCCGAATAAGGCCTGCGCAATCCGGAATTGTCCGGACGCATCTCGTCGAACGCTACCAAGCGGTAACTCCCCTACGTTGTCATTTCACTGACACGTTGCAGGAATTGCAAGCTCAATCGCATCAAGGTCGAGCCCCGAGCGCCCATTACCTTCGCACTGCACACTAGCCGGGCAGTTTGCCCGGCAATTTGGCAGCAACCGCTTTCGATTTCAGCGATGGCGCCAAGGGAGGACGAGCGGCAAAAGAACCGTCGGCGAAACTGAAATCGCAGCAGTATCAGGACTGCAAGAACGCTAAGCACATAGCGCAGTCCTCCGAAGTAGATCGAATTGCGGCATTAGCGGGTAGCCACATGCAAGCTATGCTGTGCTTGCGTGATGCCGGACCTTGAGAGCCAGGCCTTCTGCAGGCCGGCCGACATCCTCCCGACTGAAAGAGAGGAGGAAGACCAGCGTGAAGCCGCGTTTCGACTATATTTTGGACCCATGCGAGCAATTTGTCGTGTGGGACAATCAGGCTGGCGTTCCCGCTATGTTCGAGGGTCGAATTCTGACCGCTGCAACCCTCCAGGAAGCACAGGAACTGACGGCTTTTCTCAACGCAAGGGACTGCGGAAAAGAGAGTGGGGATGCGCCGATCCCCTTCCCGCCGGCGAACTGGCGCAGAGATTCCTGAGCTGGGGTTCAGCGGGGCGCAAGGTCACCCCTCGCCCAGCCCTCCTTGATCTCCGCGGCGCGATCGACGAACCGTCCGCCGCTGATCGCGTCGCGAATGTCCTGCATCAGCCGCTCGTAATAGGCGACGTTGTTCCAGGTGAGCAGCATGGCGCCGAGCGCCTCGCCGGATTTGACGAGATGGTGCAGGTAGGCTCTGGAATAGTCCCGCGCGGCCGGGCAGTCGCTCTCTTCGTCGAGCGGACGCGGGTCCTCGGCATGGCGAGCATTGCGCAGGTTGACCTTGCCGCGTCTTGTGTAGGCAAGTCCGTGGCGGCCCGCGCGGGTCGGCATGACGCAGTCGAACATGTCGATACCCCGCGCCACCGATTTCACTATGTCATCGGGCGTGCCGACGCCCATCAGATAGCGGGGCTTGTCCGTCGGCAGCAGTGGACAGGTCAGCTCGAGCATGTCGAGCATGACCTCCTGCGGCTCGCCGACAGCGAGCCCGCCGACCGCATAGCCTTTGAGGCCCATTGCGGCGAGCGCTTCGGCCGAGCGTTCGCGCAGCCGGCCGACATCGCCGCCTTGCACGATCCCGAACATCGCCTTGCCGGGTTGCTCTCCAAAAGCGGCCTTGCAGCGCTCGGCCCAGCGCAGCGAAAGCTCCATCGCCCGCTCGATCTCGGCCTCCGACGCAGGCAGCGCGACACATTCGTCGAGCTGCATCTGAATGTCGGAATCGAGCAGGCCCTGGATCTCGATCGAGCGCTCCGGCGTCAGTTCGTAGCGTGCCCCGTCGATATGCGACTGGAAAGTCACTCCCTTCTCGTCCAGCTTCCTGAGTTGGGCCAGCGACATCACCTGGAAGCCGCCAGAGTCGGTGAGAACCGGTTCCGGCCAGCGCGCGAACTCGTGCAGGCCGCCGAGGCGCGCCACGCGCTCCGCACCGGGCCTGAGCATCAGGTGATATGTGTTGCCGAGGATGATGTCGGCGCCTGCAGCCCGCACCTGGTCCATGTACATTGCCTTCACCGTGCCGCCGGTGCCGACCGGCATGAAAGCGGGTGTGCGCACGGAACCGCGTGGCATGACGATTTCTCCGCGCCGCGCCAAGCCATCGGTGGCGAGCAGACGGAAGGAGAACTCCCGCTCCATCAGCATGATACTCTGAAGGAAGATCGCATTGGGGAAGAGCTTGCCATCATCGTCCTTCCTTCAAGGGAAACAGCAGGCTGGCATCGCCATAAGAGTAGAAGCGATAGCCTTCCTCGATCGCATGGGCGTAGGCTGCGCGCATCGTCTCAAGTCCCGAGAACGCGGACACCAGCATGAACAGGGTCGAACGCGGCAGATGGAAATTTGTCATCAGCGCGTCGACCACCCTGAACCGATATCCCGGCGTGATGAAGATGTCGGTCGAACCCGACCAGGCAGACAGCTTCCCGTCCTCCGAGGCCGCCGTTTCGAGCAACCGCAGCGAGGTCGTGCCGACAACGACGATGCGGTTCCCGCGCGCCTGCGCCGCATTCACGACATCGGCCACTTCGGCCGGCACTGTACCGCTTTCGGCATGCATCTTATGCTCGACCGTGTCGTCGGCCTTGACCGGCAGGAATGTCCCCGCCCCGACATGCAGCGTTACGAAGACGCGCTTCACGCCGCGTCGGTCGAGCGCGTCGAACAGCGCCGGCGTGAAGTGCAGCCCGGCGGTCGGCGCCGCGACGGCGCCCTCCTCGCGCGCATAGATGGTCTGGTAGTCGCTGCGGTCGCGCTCGTCCTCCGGGCGCTTCGAAGCGATATAGGGCGGCAGCGGCACGTGACCGACGGCCTGCAGCGCCTCATCGAGAAAAGCGCCGGAAAGATCGAAGGCGAGCGTTACTTCGCCCGCCTCGCCCTTCTCCGCGACCGTTGCTTCAAGCTTGCCCAGAAAGCACACGTTGCTGTCATGGCCGAAGCTGATGCGATCGCCGACGATGAGCCGCTTAGCCGGCCTGACGAACGCCTTCCAGCGGTCCGCAGAAATGCGCATGTGCAGTGTCGCATCGATTTCAGCGACATTCTCCCCGCGCTGCCGAATGCCGGCGAGTTGGGCAGGGATGACCTTCGTATCGTTGAAGACGAGCACATCGCCCGGAGCGAATAGATCCGGGAGATCGCGCACATGCCGGTCGTCGAAGCGCTGCCCTGGCTGCACGACCAGCAGCCGTGCCGCATCCCGGGGCTCGGCGGGACGCAGAGCGATGCTGTCCTCCGGAAGCTCGAAATCGAACAAATCCACTTTCATGCCGCGGCAGATAGCCTGATCCCGGTCAATCTGCCACCCCTGGATCACCGGATCACCGTCCATGCATCTGATAGACTGATTGCGACTCGCAATCAGTCATGATACCGTTTTCTAATCGCACAACCAGTCAAGGCGCCACCATGCCTAAGGTAAGGGTCCGCGGCTTTTCCATCTCGCTTGACGGCTTCGGGGCAGGCCCAGAGCAGAGCCTCGAGCACCCGCTCGGCAAAAAGGGAGAGGAACTGCACAAGTGGTTAATGGGGACAAGAACCTTCCACGCAATGACCGGGCAAGCAGGTGGATCGTCCGACACGGACGACCAGTATGCCGCCGCCATGTTGAAGGGTGCAGGCGCCTTCATTCTCGGGCGCAATATGTTCGGGCCGATACGCGGCCCATGGCCTGATGAGTCGTGGAAGGGATGGTGGGGCAACAATCCTCCCTATCACGCGCCGGTCTTCGTGCTGACGCATTATCCGCGCTCGCCAATAGAGATGGAAGGCGGCACCACCTTTCACTTCGTCACCGAAGGAGTTGAGGCTGCACTCGAGCGTGCAGCGGCGGCAGCCGGCGGGCTCGACGTCAATATCATGGGAGGCGTTTCGACGATGCGTCAGTACCTGGTCGCCGGTGCAATCGACGAGATGCACCTGGCTGTCTCGCCAATCATGCTCGGCCGCGGTGAAGCGCTGTTTGCCGGACTGGACCTTCCGGCCATGGGCTGGTCTGTCACGGAACGCGCGGCAGCCGACCACGCCATGCATGTCGTGCTGACGAAGCATTGAGCCGCAGCGCAAAACCGCAATTTGAAGTGGCGCCGCGCCGGTGCCTCCCTCCCCCTTGTGGGGAGGGAGTCGTCAATGTAGCGCCTTCCACATGCACTACGCAACGCAGCGCCAAGTTTGCCGAGCTAGAAACTGCGCCCTTCGGGCCACCTTCTCACTGTCAACGGGGAGAAGGAAAGAACTTCAGGCCGCGGCGTCCGCCGCGACCTTCATAGACACGATCTTGTCAGGGTCCTTCACCGGCTCGCCGCGCTTGATCTTGTCGACATTCTCCATGCCTTCGATCACCTGCCCCCAGACCGTGTACTGCCGGTTGAGGAAGCTTGCATCCTCGAAGCAGATGAAGAACTGCGAATTCGCCGAGTTCGGGTTCTGCGCGCGTGCCATCGAGCAGGTTCCGCGGCCGTGGTTCATGTTGGAAAACTCGGCCTTGAGGTCCGGCTTGTCCGAGCCGCCCATGCCTGCGCGCGACGGGGCGAATGACGGCGAATCCGACTTGCCGTAGCGCACGTCACCGGTCTGCGCCATGAAGCCGTCGATGACGCGGTGGAACACGACGCCATCATAGGCACCCTCTCGCGTCAGCTCCTTGATACGAGCGACATGGCCGGGCGCGAGATCGGGGAAGAGCTCGATCACCACCTTGCCCGTGGTCGTGTCCATGAGAATGGTGTTTTCAGGGTCCTTGATTTCGGCCATTTCGCCTTCCTGTCCTGGCTGTTCGAGCCGGGGATAGGGACCCGGCCCGCATATCATTTCCTTGAACGCCGCTTTTCCCGAAAAAGCAATGATGCTCCGGGACTGTCGCTTACTTGCCGTCAGCCGCGATGCGCACCTTCATCATGCGGTCGGGCTCCGCAACCATTCCGTTCTGCGCCTCGTCGCCCTTGGCGATCTTATCGACATGCTCCATGCCGCTCTCGACCTTGCCGACGATCGTATATTGGCCGTCAAGCGAAGGGGCCGGCGCGAACATGATGAAGAACTGCGAATTGGCCGAGTTGGGATCTTGGGAACGAGCCATGCCGACCACGCCGCGCTCGAAATGCTCCTTGGAGAATTCCGCAGGAAGATCAGGCAGTTTCGAGCCGCCTGTGCCGACCGCGTCGGCATTGTATCCGGACTTCATATTGCCGTACTGCACGTCGCCGGTCTGCGCCATGAAACCGCCGATGACGCGGTGGAAGGCGACATTGTCATAAGCGCCCTCGCGCACCAGCTTCTTGATCTGCGCGACATGCTTTGGCGCGAGGTCGGGTCTGAGCGCGATCGTCACATCCCCGTCCTTGAGCGTGATGATCATGGTATTCTCAGGATCGGCCGCGCGCGCGGCGAGCGAGGAGCCGAAAAGAATAGCAAGGAAGGCGATCGCCGAAGCGAACTTCGAAAACGACATCTATTTCTCCTGAGAGCTACCTGGGAAATTTCTTGTTGAGCGCCCCCGCGACGGCCGAGGGAACGAACGGGCGCACATCGCCGCCCATCGAGGCAATCTGCCTGACAAGTGTGGCGGTAATCGTACGCACCGAAGGGCTCGCCGGCAGGAATACCGTCTGCAGGTCCGGCGCCATCGTCTCATTCATGCCGGCCATCTGCATCTCGTAATCGAGGTCGGTGCCGTCGCGCAGCCCGCGAATCAGGATCGAGGCAGCGTTGGCGCGCGCCGCCTCGACGAGAAGGCCGTCGAAGGCCACAACTTCGAGGCGGCCATTGTCTGCCTTCAACTCGCTCTGTGCTACCTGCCTGATCAATGCGACGCGCTCATCAAAGGAGAACAGCGGCGCCTTGCCGGGGTGAATACCGATCGCGATCACGACCTTGTCGACGATCGCCAGCGCGCCCTTCAGGACATCGAGATGCCCGTTGGTCGGAGGGTCGAACGAACCGGCGTAGATGGCGACGCGCTTTGTCATGACAGGCCGGTTCTAAAGCATGGCCTGTGAAAGTGCGAAGCGGTTTTTCGAGAAAACCGGCGCAAATCCGAAAGATGTTGAGAGGGGTCGCGCATAGTCTCAGCGGACGTGATGAACAGGAATAGTCCACCGCAAATTTTCGGCGGTCGATCGCCAACCTGAAAATTCTCTGAACGACCGCATCAGCAGGCGTTCAGTTCCAGCGGAGTAAATCCCCTGTGATCGCCGCCTCCAGACGGATTTGAAACCAAACAACGACGCGTCCGTTGTAAAGCACAGGAGAACAGAGCCATGTTGATCTTGATGCTCGCAGCCGCAATGACAATCGCCATGCTGATCGCCACTTTCCTCGGCCTGCAAGAGGAGGCAGCTCAAAAAAGGTTCGAGGAACAACGGATTGACCGTTTCGGCTTTCGGCATTGACCTTGCTGAACGAGCGTGAATAGCGGAGTTCACGCAGCGTCGATCTTCTTGACCATGTCGACGAGAATCCAACCGGGGCGCCGGCTGTTCGGCCGGCGTCCCGTCTCGCTGTATCCGAACGACCTGTAGAGCGCGATGTTGCGCTCCATCCGCGCGTTGGTGAACAGGCGAATTTGGTCGAAGCCGTCCTCCCTCGCCTCTTTCTCAGCCCATGTGAGAAGCTTGATCCCGTAGCCCTTGCCCTGGAACTCAGGCGCGACTGCAACACTGAAGATCAGCATCTGGTCCGGCTCCTCCTCCAGGACGATAAGTCCTGCCAGCCGATTGTCCTCTTCGAGGAGCCATACGCCGCCGCACTCGATATGAGGACCGTAATCCTCAGTCACCGGCAGAGGCGGCGCGCCAAACAGCTCGGTATAGGGCGCGTAGGCAGACTCGGTCAGCGCCACGATCGCATCGAGGTCGCCGGCAGTGGCGAGTCTGATGCGGACACTTTCGCCGCCCTTGTCAGGCGCTCCCTTCGCCACCGGACTCTCCGCCCGAAGCCCCGTTCCCCCCGTTTGCGCCATTCGTGCCCTCCTGGGGCTCGGGAATGCGCTCGACGGAAACCACCGTCTCGCCATCGGCGGTATTGAATATCGTCACACCTTTGGTGGCGCGGCTCGCAATGCGAATGCCGGCGACCGGCACACGTATGACCTGGCCGCCGTTCGACACCATCATGATCTGATCTTCATGGGCCACCGGGAAGGCGGCGACCAGCCGACCGATCTCCGCCGTCTTGGAGACATCGGTGGCACGGATGCCCTTGCCGCCGCGTCCGGTCAGGCGGAAGTCGTACGAGGAAGAACGCTTGCCGTAGCCACGCTCCGTGACGGTGAGCACGAACTGCTCATGCGCCTTGAGGAACTCGTAGCGCTCGTCGGATAGCACGGCCTCCTCGCCGACCTCCTCATTGGTGAGCGCGATGTCTTCCTCGTCGGCGCCGGCAGCCTTCCGCTCAGCGCCGGCTCGCTTCAGATAGGCCGAACGCTCCGAGGCATCCGCATCGACATGCTCCAGGATAGTCATCGAGATCGCCCGGTCGTTCTCGCCCAGCGCGATACCCCGCACGCCGATCGAGTTGCGCCCGGCGAAGACGCGCACGTCGCTCACCGGGAAGCGGATGCACTGTCCGCTGCCGGCAGTAAGCAGCACGTCATCATTGTCCGCGCAGGTTTCTACCCCGAGGATCTCATCGCCCGCCTCCTCGAGCTTCATGGCTATCTTGCCGTTGCGGTTCACCTGGACGAAGTCGGACAGCTTGTTGCGACGCACCGTGCCGCGCGTGGTGGCGAACATCACGTCGAGCTCGCCCCAGCTCGCCTCGTCTTCCGGCAACGGCATGATCGTGGTGATGCGCTCGCCCTCTTCCAGCGGCAGCAAGTTGCGCAGGAACTTGCCGCGCGACTGCGGATTGCCGATCGGCATGCGCCAGACCTTCTCCTTGTAGACGATGCCGCGCGAAGAGAAGAACAGGATCGGGGTATGGGTATTGGCGACGAACAGCCGCGTGACGAAATCCTCGTCCTTGGTCGACATGCCGGAACGGCCTTTGCCGCCCCTTGCCTGCGCCCGGTAGAGCGACAGCGGCACGCGCTTGATGTAGCCCTCATGCGTGACCGTTACGACCATATCCTCGCGCTGGATGAGGTCCTCGTCCTCCATGTCGGCGCCGGATTCTCCGATCTCGGTGCGACGTGGATTGCCGAACTCGTCGCGCACCTTGGCAAGCTCGTCCTTGACGATGCCCTGAATGCGCGCGCGCGACGAAAGGATGTCGAGGAAGTCCTTGATTTCCACGCCGATCTTGTTGAGCTCGTCGGCAATTTCGTCTCGGCCGAGGGCAGTAAGCCGCGACAGCTGCAGCGCCAGGATGGCGCGGGCCTGCTCTTCGGAAAGGTAATAGGTGCCGTCCTCGTTGATCCGGTGGCGCGGGTCGTCGATCAGCAGGATCAGCGCCTCGACATCGGCGGCCGGCCAGCGCCGCTCCATCAACTGCTCGCGCGCGGAGGTCGGGTCTGGCGCATTGCGGATCAGCCTGATCACCTCATCGATATTTGCGACGGCGATCGCAAGGCCGACAAGCGTGTGTGCGCGCTCGCGCGCCTTGCGCAGGAGGAACTTCGTGCGCCGGCTCACCACTTCCTCGCGGAAGGAGATGAAGGCCCTGAGCACGTCGAGCAGCGTCATGAGCTCGGGCCTGCCGCCGTTGAGCGCCACGAAATTGGCGCCGAACGAGGTCTGCAGGGGCGTGAAGCGATAGAGCTGGTTGAGGATCACATCGGCATTCGCGTCCCTTTTGAGCTCGATGACGACGCGATAGCCCTGCCGGTCGCTCTCGTCGCGAATGTCGGAGATGCCTTCGATGCGCTTCTCGCGTACCAGCTCGGCCATCTTCTCGATCATCGCGGCCTTGTTGACCTGGTACGGCACTTCGGTGACGATGATCGCCTCGCGGTCACCGCGCATCTCCTCGATATGCACCTTGCCGCGCATGACGATCGAGCCGCGGCCGGTCGAATAGGCGTTGTAGATGCCGGAGCGACCGAGAATGATGCCGCCGGTCGGAAAGTCCGGTCCGGGAATGTGCTCGATGAGATCGGACAGTTCCATCGCCGGGTTGTCGATCAGCGCGATGGTGCCGTTGACAACCTCAGTGAGATTGTGCGGCGGCATGTTGGTAGCCATGCCGACGGCGATGCCGCCCGAGCCGTTGACGAGAAGGTTGGGAAAGCGAGCCGGAAGGACCTTCGGCTCCTTCTCGGAAGCGTCGTAGTTGTCCTGGAAATCGACTGTTTCCTTGTCGATATCCTCCAGCAGCTCATGCGCGACCTTGGCCAGGCGCGATTCCGTGTAGCGCATGGCCGCCGGCGGATCGTTGTCGATCGAGCCGAAATTGCCCTGGCCGTCGATCAGCGGGGCGCGCATCGACCAGTCCTGTGCCATGCGCACCATGGCGTCGTAGATCGCCGCATCGCCATGCGGGTGATACTTACCCATGACGTCGCCGACGATGCGCGACGACTTCACATGCTTGCGGTTCCAGTGAAAGCCGCCCTCCTGCATGGCGTAGAGGATGCGGCGATGCACCGGCTTCAGGCCGTCGCGAACATCGGGCAACGCGCGCGATACGATCACGCTCATCGCGTAATCGAGATAGGAGCGCTGCATCTCCTCGATGATGGAAATCGGCTCAATGCCGGATGGGCCGTCAGGGCCGGACGGTGGCTTCAGGTCGCTCAAATCAGGTCACAATCACTATCAGAATCACTTGCTCCTTATATAGGAACTGGCTCGGTTTCTCCAACCCGAACAGTCGTTTTCCAGAGCTGAATTCCGTCGAAATTTCAAAGAGATATCGGTACGGACGCAATGTCGCGCTAGAGATATTGGCGTGAGCTGCGGCACCAGTGTGTGCCCGGAGCGCCTGATGACAGCCTTGCCACAGTTGATTGAATGCCGAACGCCGCGCCCTACGTTGCCCCCTCCGTCCTGCCGGACATCTCCCCCACAAGCGGGGAGATCGGACGGCCGCATTGTTTTCGCCAATCGCCAACGTTTGGAGATTGGCGAAGCAGTTGATGACAGCCAATCTCCCCCCTTGTGAGGAGATGTCCGACGGCACAGACGGCGGCGCGAAGAGCGCAGCGAAGCAGGACAAATCACCTTAGTACAAATTTAGCCCCAAGCTCCCGAAGCACAGGCGCCAAGGCAAGCGGCAGGTCCTCCGCAATCAACCCTGGCCCAAAGGTTCTCGCCGCCTCCGCATGCATCCAAACCCCGGCGCACGCCGCCTCGAAGGCCGGCATGCCTTGCGCGAGCAAGCCTGCGCAAACACCCGACAGCACGTCTCCTGAGCCGGCAGTAGCCAGCAGCGGCGTGCCGTTGCTGTTGATCGCCACGCGCCCGTCCGGTGCCGCGATCACCGTGTCAGGCCCCTTGTAGATGATGACCGAGTTCGCCATGGCCGCGGCTTGTGTTGCACGGTCGAGCTTGGAGAGCCTTCCGTTTTGGGCCAGCTCTGGAAACAGCCGCCCGAACTCGCCTTCATGCGGTGTCAGGACCAGCGCCGGTGCACTGCTTGTGTTAGCTTTCTCAATGAATTCCGAGCGCTTCTTCGAGAAGATCGTCAGCGCGTCGGCATCGAAAACGATGGCGCAGACGTAACCCGAGGCTGCAGAAATAAGCTCGAGCGCAAATGCGCTGGCCTTGTCGTTCGTGCCGAAGCCCGGCCCCAAAACGAGCGCCCCCGGCTTGCGCGCCTGCAAGAACTCGCCGGCCTCCTCGATCGAATCCGATTTGCGGAGAATGATCGAAGTCAGATGCGCCGCGTTGACGGCGAGCGCGCTGGCGGGCGAAAGCAACGTGACCGCCCCGGATCCGGTGCGCGCCGCTGCCATGGCCGAAAGCCGCGCCGCCCCGGTCGCGGACAAGCCGCCGCAGAAAACCGCGACATGGCCGCGCGCGTACTTATGGGTTTCAGTACCTGGCGCGGGAAAATGGGCGATCCAGTTGGCCGGATCGTTCTCGACCGTCTTCGGCTCGATCGCTGCAAGCACATCGTCGCGAATGCCGATATCGGCGATGACCGTCACGCCGCAGAGCGCCCGACCTGGATAGAGCAGATGACCTGGCTTCTTGCAAAAGAATGTCACCGTGAGCTCTGCCCTGGGCGCAATTCCAAGCACTTCGCCGGTTAGACCCGATACGCCGCTCGGCAGGTCGATGGCAACGACGCGGGCGCCCGCCCTCTCCACCTTGCCGATCGCTTCCGCGTAGATGCCTTCGACAGGCCTCGCGAGCCCCGCACCAAACAGCGCGTCGACAATGACCCAGCCCGTCTGCGGCGCAAACTCCGGGAGCGGTTCCGGCGCGACATTGCATTCTTCCGCTGCGATTGCGGCATCCGTCCCCGACCGCGGCTCATCGGCGCGCCAGAGCGTGACGGCGATGCCTGCCCGTCTCAGACGCTCGGCAACGACATAGCCGTCGCCGCCATTGTTGCCGGGTCCGGCAAGCACGGCCACGCCGGGCGCTTCGGGAAAGCGCTCGAGCACCAGCGAAGCCACCGCATCGCCGGCGCGGCGCATCAGGCCGATGCCGTCGATCAAGCCGGACGCGATGGTCAGCCTGTCGGCATCGCCCATTTCCGTCGGGGTGAGGATTTCAAAGGGCAAAGCGCGATGTGTTCCCGACTTGAGCAAGGGCTTACCGTGATAACGCGCCCAGTCTACAACTCAAGAGCCAACGAAAAGGGTCGCCGATCCGCCTACGAAATAGGCACTATGGCCAAATTGTTTGCAGCCCAATAACCAGGCAAAGATGATCGTTGATTAAAATTATGGCGTCTGCACCTGGATTTGGTTTGCATTCTCGCGAACCTGTTCGGGCAACGCTGTCAACCAGACAGCTTCACAAAGCGGGTCGGATTGGCATAGTTCGTGCATCAGTTGCGCCGAAGCGGGCCCGAAAGACCCGTCCCAAAGCGGCATTGGAGGCCGGTTGTCACATGAAGAAGATCGAGGCGATCATCAAACCGTTCAAGCTCGACGAGGTTAAGGAAGCGCTCCAGGAAGTGGGGCTTCAAGGCATCACGGTCACCGAGGCCAAAGGTTTCGGCCGCCAGAAGGGCCATACAGAGCTCTATCGTGGCGCCGAATACGTCGTCGACTTCCTGCCCAAGGTGAAGATAGAGGTCGTGCTCGCCGACGAATCCGTCGAGGGGGCAATCGAGGCGATCCGCAAAGCCGCCCAGACCGGGCGCATCGGGGACGGCAAGATATTTGTCTCCAACATCGAGGAAGTCGTACGCATCCGCACCGGCGAAACCGGGGTGGACGCCATCTGACTGCCTCTCTATTCCACGGATTGTTCCTCAGGCTCAGTCTTCATTTCAAAAACATCATTCAAACAGGGAATCCCACATGAGCACAGCCAAAGACATCATGAAGCAGATCAAGGACAACGACATAAAATTCGTCGATCTGCGCTTCACCGACCCCAAGGGCAAGCTCCAGCACGTCACGATGGACGTCGTCGAGGTCGACGAGGACATGTTTGCCGATGGCGTCATGTTCGACGGCTCCTCGATTGCCGGCTGGAAGGCCATCAATGAATCCGACATGGTGCTGATGCCGGATACCGAGACGGCCCATGTCGACCCGTTCTTCGCGCAATCGACGCTGGTCGCCTTCTGCGACATCCTCGATCCGGTCTCGGGGGAAGCCTACAACCGCGACCCGCGCGGCACGGCCAAGAAGGCCGAGGCCTACATGAAGTCCGAGGGCATCGGCGACACCATCTATGTCGGTCCCGAGGCCGAGTTCTTCGTGTTCGACGACGTGAAGTACAAGGCCGACCCGTACAACACCGGCTTCAAGGTCGATGCCGCTGAGCTGCCCTCGAATGACGACACGGACTACGAGACCGGCAATCTCGGCCACCGTCCGCGCATGAAGGGCGGCTATTTCCCCGTACCGCCGATCGATTCCGCCCAGGACATGCGTTCCGAAATGCTGACGGTGTTGACGCAGATGGGCGTGCGCACCGAGAAGCACCACCACGAGGTGGCTGCCGCCCAGCACGAGCTCGGCCTCAAGTTCGACACGCTGGTCCGCAACGCCGACAAGATGCAGATCTACAAATATGTCGTGCATCAGGTTGCCAACGCCTATGGCAAGACGGCGACCTTCATGCCGAAGCCGGTCTATGGCGACAACGGTTCGGGCATGCACGTTCACCAGTCGATCTGGAAGGGCGGCAAGCCGGTCTTTGCCGGCAATGAATATTCCGGGCTTTCCGAGACCTGCCTCTATTATATCGGCGGCATCATCAAGCACGCCAAGGCGATCAACGCCTTCACCAACCCGCTGACCAATTCCTACAAGCGATTGGTCCCGGGCTTCGAGGCGCCGGTGCTGCTCGCCTACTCGGCACGCAACCGCTCGGCCTCCTGCCGCATTCCGTTCGGTGCCTCGCCGAAGTCGAAGCGCGTCGAGGTGCGCTTCCCCGACCCCGGCGCGAACCCCTATCTCGGCTTCGCGGCAATGCTCATGGCGGGTCTCGACGGCGTCAAGAACAAGATCCATCCCGGCCAGCCGATGGACAAGGACCTCTACGACCTGCCGCCGAAAGAGCTGAAGAGGATCCCGACCGTGTGCGGCTCGCTACGCGAGGCATTGCAGAGCCTCGACAAGGACCGCGGCTTCCTGAAGGCGGGCGGCGTCTTCGACGACGACCAGATCGACTCTTACATCGAGCTCAAGATGCTGGAGGTCCAGCGCTTCGAGATGACGCCGCATCCGGTCGAATACGACATGTATTATTCGGTCTAGTCTCGAGAAAGCGCCTTCGCAACTGGCTATCCTGTTGTAGTAACTGACGATGTTCCTTCTTCGTCCAATACCAGGTTAGCCAGTTGCTTGGCGGGCGCACCACCGACGACCGCCTGCACTTTGGCCAACCCCTCGCCTTTGGCGTCGTACTCAGCCGCCAGCGCGAACGGTCCGGCGTCGAGCCCGATCTCGTCCCTGCAGGCGATCTGCTTGGCGAGATCGAAGCTCTCGTGGAAAAGCCGAGCACTCACAGTCATCTTGAAATGAGATTGCGTGCAATCTGTATTATCGCGGAATCGCGAGCATCTCCTCGCTTTGACTGTCCCGCTGCTTGCAACCAGAATTTCTCCATGACGGCGCGAATTTCCTCATCGGAGTGGACCACGCCAGCGGCGCCGAAATCCCTGCGGATTTTAGAAAGCACGTCGCTGCGACCGAAATCGAGCGTCCCCATGGCGAGATCCCTCGAATAGGCTTCGGCGCTCTCGCCTACGAGCCCCAGCTCTTTAGCCGCCCATATGCCAAGGAGCATGTTGCGACGCACCATCCGCAGTGTGTCGTCGTTGAGGCTCATCAGAAATCCAACCTGCCTGCGAACCTTACCGAGGTTCGAAATCGACGCCAGAAAGAGTTTTCGCTGCCAACGCACGCTCCGACGGCTAGCCCTTCGCGGCGTGTGTGAAAGCCTTACAACCGCTCGAGCGTGAGCATGCCGGGATCGCCGCGCCAAGCCTTGGCGAGTTCCTGCGATTCCTTTTGCTCGGCAGCCGCATCCCCCTTCGCCTTCGCTACCTCCTTGAGCCCGTAGAGAACCCAGGCGCTTTTCCGCTCACGTTCCGATGCCGCATTGAACTCCTTCTCGGCCTCGTCCGGATGCCCTGTCTTCAAGAGAGCGGCGCCAAGAGACTGCCTTACTGGATAGTACCAGTAAGGCGGCTCCGTGTAAGGGATCGTGTCTTGAGTATCGGCAGCCTTTCTCAGGGCATCCACGGCCGCGTTCTGATCACCCTCGGCCTGTGCGGCGCGCGCAAGAACGATGTCGCCGGCGACCGCCAGCACCGGCCGCGCGGGGACACGCCAGGCATCCAGTTCCGACCAGTCCGTGTCCGTTGCGATGCGCTGAATGGCGTCTGCTTCCGCGCGCGCGGCGGCTGCATCTTTCTTGGCCGCGAATGCAGTTCCTCTCGCATAATGCCACATCGCCTTCACATAAGGTGGCGCGCCCGCAGGATCGGGCATGGCGAGGATCTTGTCCGGATCCGCATACTGGGCCCACGCGTAGTATGGTGCTGCCTTTACCGGCTGGGCGATCGGTATTGCGGTTGCCACATCGTTGCTCAGCCATTTGTCGAGCTTGTCTGCCTGCTCGAGGACTGTCTTGCGGTCTCCCAGAAGCTGAGCCGAAACCAGCACGAAGTGGATGTTGTGGGAATAGTAGCCGATCGGATAGACGCCGACCGCGCCCGTCTGGGTGAGGTAGTTCTCGTCGACTTTCGAGGCTGCCTTGTTGGTCTCCATCGAGTCCGCATAGCGGCCGAGGCGAAAGTAGATATGGCTCGGCATGTGGACGATGTGCCCGGCTCCAGGCATGAGCGCGGCGAGCCGGTCGGCATAGGGCTCCGCTCGCTCCGGACGATCTGACGCTTCGACGAGATGAATGTAGAGGTGCATAGCCCAGGGGTGATTGGGGCTCTTCGCCAGAACACCTTCCAGACGCTTCTGGATATCGGCAGCCCGCCCCTTCGGCTCCATACCGCCCGGTTGCCAATAGTCCCAGGGCTGCGTGTCCATCTCCGCTTCGGCCGCAAGCACTGCCAGTTCCAGATCATCGGGATATTTGTCCGACAGGGCTGCCATTGCGTCGGCAAAGGCGGCGTCGAGCTTCAGCCGTTCCGCATTCGGGTCATCGGAATATCGCGCAGCCACCGCCTCGATCAGCCCCCTCTCCTTTCCGCTCGCCCCGCCCGCAAGTGCCTGCGCCTTACGCAGCGCCGCAATCGCGGGCGCGTTAGCATCGGGCGACATTGGCACGTTGATATTGGGACCGAGCACCAGGGCCTCGCCGAGGAAGCAGAGGGCGCAGTTCGGATCGAGCCGTTGCGCCTTGCGGAACGCCCGCTGTGCTTCAGCGTGGTTGAAGTTTGCAGCAAGCCGCAGGCCCTGATCGAAATATGCCTGCGCTTCCGTGTTGTTCGTGCTGATCGGATAGGTCAGCGACCCCAGGTCGTTCCAAAGCGGCGGTTCAGCCTCCTCATAAGCCTTGGCGGCTTCAGCAGGTTGCAGCCGAGGCGCAACAGCGGCAAACATGCAATGTGCGATCCCAAGAGCATCTGACGACTGCGCCTTCACAGCCTTGGGAGGCTGGACGGAACCGTGAGTGACAAACGCGATGGCTACGCCAGTCCCAAGACCGGCGAAGGCGAGCGCGACTACTCCCGCACGCGGCAGGACGTGGCGCAATCTCATTTGAACCTCCCCTGGCCTTTTCATCCTCGGAAAAGCCTGAATCGCCGGAGAACGCGGGCAATCGTCGCGAGCATCAAGGGTCGCTCGCCAAATGCCATCTTATATCACGAATCGCTAATTTAACAAAGCGCGCAATAATTCACCCACGCACTGCTGAACCGACAACGTCGATGCCGCCGAGGAGGTATGGCGGAGATTGCCTGCCGCGCAAAAAAGAACCCCGGCAATCGCTGCCGGGGTTCTCTAGTCTTCGGTAGAAAGTCTGACTTACGCCGCCTTGGCCGCTGCGCTGGCCGGTACTTCCGCGATCGTCTTCAGTATCTGCGAGGCGATCTGGTAGGGGTCGCCCTGGCTGTTCGGCCGGCGATCCTCGAGATAGCCTCGGTAGCCGTTGCGTACGAAACTGTGCGGCACGCGGATTGAGGCGCCGCGATCGGCCACGCCGTAGCTGAACTTGTTCCACGGCGCGGTCTCGTGCTTGCCGGTCAGACGCTTGTCGTTGTCCGGGCCGTAAACCGCGATGTGGTCGTGCAGGTTCTTCTCGAAAACGGCCATCAGCGCTTCGAAATAGTCCTTCCCGCCCACCTCGCGCATGTAGGCGGTCGAGAAGTTGCAGTGCATGCCCGAGCCGTTCCAATCGGTGTCGCCGAGCGGCTTGCAATGGAACTCGATGTCGATCCCGTACTTCTCCGTGAGCCTGAGCAGGAGATAGCGGGCAATCCACATCTGGTCGGCCGCCGTCTTGGAGCCCTTGCCGAAGATCTGGAATTCCCACTGGCCCTTGGCCACCTCGGCGTTGATGCCCTCATGATTGATTCCAGCCGCGAGACAGAGGTCGAGATGTTCCTCGACGAGCTGGCGGGCGATATCGCCGACATTCTTGTAGCCGACGCCGGTGTAGTACGGGCCCTGCGGTGCCGGAAAGCCGGTTTCCGGAAAGCCGAGCGGACGGCCGTCCTTGTAGAAGAAATATTCCTGCTCGAAGCCGAACCAAGCCTCCGGGTCGTCCAGGATGGTCGCGCGGCTGTTCGATGGATGCGGCGTCACGCCATCCGGCATCATCACCTCGCACATCACCAGCACGCCATTCGTACGCGCTGCATCGGGATAGACCGCAACCGGCTTCAGCACGCAGTCCGAGCTACGGCCCTCCGCCTGCATGGTCGAGCTCCCGTCGAAGCCCCAGAGCGGCAGCTCTTCGAGCTTTGGAAATTCCGCGAATTCCTTGATCTGCGTTTTCCCGCGAAGATTCGGCGCCGGGGTGTACCCGTCCAGCCAAATATACTCGAGCCGATATTTCGTCATTCCGACCTCTCGTTACCAATGCGCTCGGAGGGAGCGCGACTTCCCGGCCGCCAGGGCCGATCCCGGTCCTTAACCAAGCAACAACCGTGCCACTTCGATGCGCAGCAGCAAAAATTGCCCGAAATCAAGGCTTGCGCGTGCGCTGCAACATGCCGCCGGAACCGGCAAACCATCTGACTGCCTAAATGCTAGTCACGATGCTATTTTTTTGGACAGATAGCTTGCGGTCATGGTATTCATTCCTATCTCAAGTAGCCGATACGGTACTGAAGAAAGCAACGACCATGAGCACGACCGTTCGACATGAGTCGGCCAAGATTTATACCTTCCCCAAGCGGGCGAAGACGAAGGTCGAAAAGTACAGCAGCCATTCCGACCAGGCGAATTCTCCGGTGAGCCTCGGCTCACGGCGCGCGGCCAACATCGCATCCGAAGGCGGCTGGTATCACGAAGCTGCGATCGAGGAAGCCAAGCGGGACCGCAATCAGTAGATATTTCGGCCGAAAGCCAGATTTCCGCTCGACGATCACAATGGCGGCTCTCCCCTCGGAGCCGCAATTTTCTTGCTCAGAAATGGCTGCCGATCGCAGCGAGCCTGTCCCAGAGCAGCGCCGCAGTGACGACAAGCCCGACCATGGCACCCGCCAGCACGAGGAGGACGCCCGACAGGAACGAGCGCCATCGCGTTGGCCGCTCCGTGATCCGCTCCAAAGCCTTGGTCGGCTGTTCCTCCAGCGCTGTCTCCACATCCCCTTCCATCATGCGCTGGCGTTCGACGATCCGCTCTGCAATGTAGCGGGTCACTTGGTCGGCTACCGGCCCGATGTCGAGCGATTCCGCGAGCACGACCCGACCGAGCCGCGTGTCCCGCAGGAAGCGATAGGTGCGCCGGTCGCGACCCATGCTGACATGGCTGACAGCGTCGATCCAAAGGCGCGGCTGCATTCCCGACGAGATGGCGAAGTCGAAGCCGATCTCGGCCGGCACCTCGGCGAAGATCGGGGCAAGCTCGGCCGCAAGTAGCTCGAGCCTGGTCTTCTGCGCCTCCCGCAAATCCACCACGACGTCCTCGCGGTCGGCCGCAGCGTTCTTGGCCTCGCGGATCGCCTCGACCAGCCGCACCGCGCCGTTCGTGCTTTTCTGTTCTGCTGGATCGGACATGGCCCGCTCCTGGGTCCTGCAATGGTTAAGCGACCGTTACCACAGCAGTTCCGGTAATGCACGCAACCGGAAGCATTAGCAGATCGTGATGCACCGAAACTGTCGGATCCAGAGCATGATGTCGAGAAGCTGCCGGCGAACGCAGTTTCTCGGGCTTGCAACGCCCGTGCCGTGTGGCCTAATCGGGTTGCGAGGCAATCGAGAAGTTCATCATGGCCGCCAGGAGGCGTTATAACCGAGCGCGACATTCCTTTCGCAGCCGCACGATCATGTTCGGGCTTCTCGCGCTGATCATCTGGGCGGCGTTCTCGCTGGCATTGCCGCTCGCAGAAACGCATGCCGAGCCGACGCTCTTCGGCCTGCCATTCCGGGCGGGGCTCGCTCTGCCCGTTGGGCTGCCCGCCTTCGTGCTGGCGATGTTCTGGTTAGCCTTTCGCCAGAACCTTGAAGACGAACGGTCCCGCGACGATGGTTGATCTGGCCAGGCGATCCCCTGCTACGCTCGCGGAGCCGGTAAGGCCGACGCGCAGCGGTGCCGCTGCGGGCGTGGTTGCCTTCATCTTCGCCCTTGCACTGTTGGCACTCGCCGTCGAGACGCTCTCTCAGGTCGGCGTGAGCCAATCGATCCTTGTGTGGCTCATCGTCGCCTTCGCACTCGTTGTGCCGGCGTTGGCGGCGCTTTCGACCAGGACGATCACTCGGACAGAATTCGCCGTGGCCGGCAGGCGGATCGCCACCGCCGAGAACACGGCCGCGACGGTTGCAGCGCTGTTCGGCGGGGTCTTTGCTGTTGGGCTTGCTGCCGCGTTTTTCCGCGGCGAAGCGGAAATGTCGACTTTGGCCCTTGGGCTTTGCGGCGGCTGCCTTGTAAGCGGCGTGCTCTTCGCGCCCTATTTCCGCCGAAGCGCTGCACAGTCGCTCGGCGATTTCCTCGCTCAGCGCTTCGGCGGCAAGGCGGTTCCGGCGCTTAGCGGCATCATTGCCGTCGCGGCGCTCTTTCCTATGCTGCTCGCCGAGCTTTCCGTAGCCGGCATGGTCGGCAACTGGACGCTGGGCATCGGCACATCCGCTGCTGTGGTCATCGCCGCGGTCCTTATGCTGGCGCCGCCTCTGCTCGGCGGCATGCATGGTCTGACGGTGGCCGGTGTACTGCAGTTCGTGCTGATGCTGGCCGCGCTGACCTTCACCTCGATATGGATATCCGTAGCGACGACAGGCCATATGCTGCCGCTCGCCGGCTATGTCGCCGCTTCTGCAAGCCTGGATGAAATCAACGCCTCAGGCTACGGCCTGCTCTCGCGAGCGCCTCCATGGGGCCTTGCCGGGATGGGCCTCTGCGTGACCCTCGGCATTGCCGTCTTCCCGTCTCTGTTGCAGAGGTCGGCGGCGGCGCGCTCGACAAGCTCTGCGCGCTCGTCCATCGCCTGGGCGCTGCTTTTCGTGGCCCTGTTCTCGGTCGCCAGCGCTTCGATGGCGGCGGTGGCGAAATGGATCGTGGTCGAGAGTCCCGCACGTGCCGGATCGATCGCGGAACTCGTCTCGCAGCCATGGGTGGTCGACTGGATTGCCCATGGCGAGACGCTGGTCACACTTTGCCGAGAGCCGGCCAGCCAGGCCGGCATTGCCTGCACGGGTCCCTTGCAGCCCGGTGATCTCGCTGTCGAGCCCGAAATTGCCCTGCTGGCCGCTCCGCAGATCGCCGGCGCACCTCCACTCATCGCGATGCTTGTCAGTGTGGGCTGCCTTGTAGCGGCGATCGCCGGCGGTTCGCTGCTGATCTTCGCTATCGGCCGCGCACTGGGCCATGATGTCATCTCTCGACTGGTCATGCCGGGCGCGTCAGTCTCCAGACGGCTGCTTGTCGAGCGCCTCGCGCTTGTCCTTGCGACGGTCCTTGCCGTCTACGCGGCAGATCATCCGCCAGCAGATTATTTCAGGTTGATGTTGATCTCGCTGTCGATCTCGGCCTCCGGGCTTTTTCCCGCACTGCTGGTCGGCATCTGGTGGCCTCGCGCAAACTGGTTCGGTGCGCTTGCCGGCATGCTTACCGGCTTCGCTACAGCTGGCTATCTCGCCATTGCCAACCTGTACAGCCCAGGCCTGTTTGCTCCACTGGAGCGGGCTGGGCTCGCGGATCTGGCAAGCATCGGCATTGATCGGGCCGCTCTCCTTGCCGTGCCGGTGGCATTGCTGGCCGCCCTCCTGGCGGGCCTCGCGACGCCTCGCCCGAAACCAGCTCAACGCGCCTTTGCCGAGGCGCTCCTCGCGCCTCACGACATGCCGGATGACGAAGGCTAGCACATGATCCCAAATGGAAGGTCAGCGCAGCAAGACGTTGCAGGCCTTCTGGATAAGATCACGTTGCCTAGTCGACCGTGAACTATTGCGATTTCACGTTGATACGAGGCGAAGCTGAGTGCTGAAGGCAGCCAGCATCAGGCACAGCAAAAGACTGAGCCAGCGGATGAGGCGGCGGAAGTTGTAGCCGGCGGCGG